>JAQBFV010000098.1:0-11107 GCA_032123035.1 Betaproteobacteria bacterium
GAAACTCGAAACCTGAAACTCAAGGGTTGTTGATGGCAGGCAAGCTGAAAATCGGGAAGGTGGTGGTGATCGGCGTCGGGCTGATCGGCGCTTCGTTTGCGCTCGCGCTGAAGCGCGCGCGTGCAGTGAAACATGTCGTCGGCGTCGGGCGCACGCGTCGCAATCTTTCCGCAGCGCGCCGGCTCAAGGTGATCGATGAGATGCAGTCCGATCCGGGACGCGCCGTGCGCGACGCCGATCTGGTGCTGCTCGCCACGCCGGTGGGGCAGATGGCAGCGGTGATGGCCGCTATTGCGCCCCACCTGCCGCTGCACGCGGTCGTGACCGATGGCGGCAGCACCAAGCGGGATGTGATTGCCTGCGCGCGCCGTTTTCTGGGCGGGAAATTCCGGCGCTTCGTACCGGCGCATCCGATCGCGGGCACCGAGAAGAGCGGGGCGGCGGCCGGCTTTCCCGAACTCTATCGCGACCGTTGTGTGATCCTGACCCCGCAGCCGGAAACCGAACCGGACGCCTTGCGGCTCGTAAGGCGGGCGTGGATAGCCTGTGGCGCACGCGTGGTCACACTCGACGCCGAAGAGCATGACGGAATTTTCGCGGCGGTGAGCCACCTTCCGCATGTCGTGGCATTCGCGCTGGTCAACGCTCTCTCGCACCGGCGTGACGCCAGGCGGCTGTTCGGGTTTTCCGGCGGCGGGCTGCAGGACACGGTGCGGATCGCCGGAAGCTCGCCGGAAATGTGGGCCGATATCTGCGTGGCCAACCGCGACGTGCTGCTCGCGGCCCTTGACGATTACGAGGATGCCCTGGAGGAGGCGCGTGCGGCGATCGAACAGGGCGACGCCGAAACGCTCAAACGTCTGTTCGAGCGCGCGCGCGCCGCGCGCGAAAAATGGCTGGTGAAAAAATCCTGAGTTAGGGTTCGGATGTCGGTCACTTATCACATCGAGCCGGGCGGAGTGCTTAAAGGCCGCATTCGTGTTCCCGGGGACAAGTCCATCTCCCATCGCAGCATCATGCTTGCCTCGATTGCCGAGGGCGTGACGCGCATCAGCGGTTTTCTCAACGGGGAGGACGCGATCGCGACCGTGAACGCGTTCCGCGCGCTCGGGGTCCGTATCGAGGGCCCGGAGGGCGGTAACGTCACGGTACACGGCGTGGGCCGGCACGGCCTGCAGCGACCCCGCGCCGCGCTGGATTGCGGCAACGCGGGCACGGCGATGCGCCTGCTGGCAGGGTTGCTCGCCGGCCAGGCATTTGATTGCGAGCTCACGGGAGACGGGAGTCTCCGGCAGCGGCCCATGAAGCGCATCGCAGATCCGCTGAACCGCATGGGGGCGCTCATAGAAACCGCTGACGGTGGACGCCCGCCGCTGCGTATTCGCGGCGGCAGGAGGCTCACCGGCATCGACTACGCCATGCCGGTGGCTAGCGCGCAGGTAAAATCGGCGCTGCTGCTCGCCGGTCTATATGCCGAAGGCAGAACCTGCGTCACGGAGCCGGCACCGACACGCGACCATACCGAGCGGATGCTGGAGGCATTCGGTTGCGGGGTGGATAAAAACCGGAGCACCGTATGTGTCCGGGGCGGCGCCACCCTGCACGCGACCGCAATCGAAGTCCCGGCGGATATCTCATCCGCGGCGTTCTTTATGGTGGCCGCGGCGATTGCGCCAGGCTCCGACCTGACGCTGGAGCACGTGGGCATCAATCCGACGCGAACTGGCGTCATCGAGATCCTGCAGCAGATGGGCGCCGATCTCGAGGTCGGCAACCAGCGCATGGCCGGCGGCGAGCCGGTCGCAGATATCCGGGTGAGAGGAAACCGGCTGCGTGGCGTCGAGGTCCCGCCCGAGCTGGTGCCCCTTGCGATCGACGAGTTCCCGGCCGTTTTCATTGCAGCGGCGAACGCTGAGGGCACGACCGTAGTGACGGGCGCCCAGGAATTGCGCGTGAAGGAATCGGATCGGATACAGGTGATGGCCGATGGGCTGCAGGCTCTCGGGGCGCGGGCCGAGCCGACTTCCGATGGCATGCGCGTGACCGGGGGGCCCTACCATGGGGGGCAGGTGTCCGGTCAGGGCGATCACCGGGTGGCGATGGCATTTGCGGTCGCGGGGCTGCGAGCCACGACGGCCGTGACGGTCACCGATTGTGCCAATGTGGCCACGTCTTTCCCTGGATTCGTCGATCTGGCGCGGTTCGCCGGGTTGACGATTACAGCAACTTGAACCGCAGGGATGCGCAGGCGCGGGGGATGCTGACTTTCCGGATCGATTTCCCGGCGTCCTCGGCGCCCTTGAGGTTAGGGTTAATGCATGGCCTCTGAACAAACCGTTCCGGTCATCGCGATCGATGGCCCCTCGGGGTCGGGAAAGGGGACGGTCGCCCATGCGGTGGCCGGGATCCTTGGTTTTCATTATCTGAACAGCGGCGCCCTCTATCGGACGGTCGCATTGGCGGCGCTGGAGTCCGGTACAGATCTCGAAAATGCATTAGTTTTACGCGATATTGCGCTGAATTTGATGGCGAAGTTCGATGGGGAATCAGTCGTGTTGGGCGGTCGGGACGTTACCGACGTGGTGCGGTCGGAAGCGGTAAGCCTCGCTGCTTCCCGTATTGCGGCGCTGCCCGAGGTCCGGGATGCGCTACTGGAACGCCAGCGCGCTCTCCGGCAGCCCCCCGGTCTGGTCGCTGACGGACGCGATATGGGCTCGGTTGTGTTTCCGGACGCCCTGCTCAAGATTTACCTCACCGCCAGTACTGAGGAGCGGGCGAAACGTCGATATAAACAGTTGATGGATAAAGGATTGCATGCTACTATGACCCCCCTTTTGCAGGATATCCGCGAACGCGATAAGCGCGACAGCGCCCGCTCCGTGGCACCCCTGCGACAGAGCGCCGATGCCGCGCTGCTCGATACGACCCAGATGTCGGTCGAGGAAGTAGTGGCACAAGTGCTGGCGCTATATAAAAAGGCACGCCGGGCGCCATGAGTTCCAAAGCTCATGGTTTTTTTAACCAACCCCGTCGTCAAGACGGGTTTTCCAACTTTCTGAACTGAATGATGAAAACAACTTCCCCGGTCGCTAGCACGGAATCTTTCGCTGCGCTGTTTGAAGAAAGCCTGGCCCGCAAAGAGATGCGGATAGGCGAAGTGATTACCGCCGAGGTCATGCGCGTAGACGACAATTACGTCGTCATGAACGCCGGCCTGAAGTCGGAGAGCTACGTCCCGATTGACGAGTTCCGCAACGACCGCGGTCAGATCGAAGTGAAGCTGGGCGACTTCGTGAGCGTCGCGATCGAATCGCTCGAGGATGGGCACGGTGAGACGCGCCTCTCGCGCGACAAGGCGAAGCGGCTCGCGGCCTGGCATGAACTCGAAGAGGCACTGGAAAAGGGGACGGTCGTGACCGGCGTCATCAGTGGCAAGGTCAAAGGCGGGTTGACGGTCACCGTCAACGCCATCCGCGCCTTCCTGCCGGGCTCGCTGGTCGATATTCGCCCGGTCAAGGACACCTCGCCGTACGAGAACAAAGAGATGGATTTCAAGGTTATCAAGCTCGACCGCAAGCGCAACAACGTGGTCGTGTCCCGCCGCGCGGTGCTGGAAGCGAGCCAGGGCGCCGAGCGCGAAGCGCTGCTCTCCAGCTTGCAGGAAGGGGCTGTGGTCAAGGGCATCGTCAAGAACATCACGGATTACGGCGCGTTTGTGGACCTCGGCGGCATCGACGGCCTGTTGCACATCACTGATCTGGCCTGGCGCCGCGTCAAGCATCCGTCGGAGATTCTTTCGGTGGGCGACGAGGTGGAAGCCAAGGTGCTCAAGTTTGACCAGGAGAAGAACCGCGTCTCGCTGGGGCTCAAGCAGCTCGGCGAGGACCCCTGGGTTGGCCTCTCGCGGCGCTATCCGCCGGGCACGCGGCTGTTCGGCAAGGTATCCAATCTGACCGACTACGGCGCATTCGTCGAGATCGAGGCGGGCATCGAGGGTCTGGTGCATGTTTCGGAAATGGATTGGACGAACAAGAACGTGCATCCATCCAAGGTGACACAACTAGGCGACGACGTCGAAGTCATGGTGCTCGAGATTGACGAGGACCGCCGCCGTATTTCCCTCGGCATGAAGCAGTGCAAGCCGAATCCGTGGGAAGAGTTCGCCATGAATCACAAGAAGGGCGACAAGGTGTGCGGCCAGATCAAGTCGATCACCGACTTCGGCATTTTCATCGGACTTCCCGGCGGCATCGACGGGCTCGTTCACCTCTCGGATCTGTCTTGGGCCAAGCCGGGGGAAGAAGTGGTCCGCGACTTCAAGAAAAGCCAGGACGTGGACACTGTCGTGCTCTCGATCGACGTCGAACGCGAGCGCATTTCTCTCGGTGTCAAGCAGCTCGAGGGCGATCCCTTCAACAGCTTCATTCAGTCGCACGACAAAAACTCCCTCGTGAACGGTATCGTCAAGTCACTTGATGCCAAGGGCGCGATCATTCAGCTCGACGGCGGCGTCGAGGGCTATCTCCGCGCGTCGGAAGTCGCGCGCGACCGCGTTGAGGACATTCGCAGCCGTCTGAAAGAAGGCGACAACGTGGCCGCGATGGTCATCAACATCGATCGGAAGAACCGGGCGATCAATCTGTCGCTCAAGGCGAAGGGTCTGGCGGAGGATGCTGAGGCCATGAAAAAGCTTGCCGATGACAAACAGGCGAGCAGCGGGACCACCAGCCTCGGCGCGCTGCTCAAGGCGAAGATGGACGTCGCCAATTCTCAACAGTAAGGGAGCGTCATGACCAAGTCGGAGTTGATCGCCAAGCTCGCGGCGCGCTATCCGCAGCTGGTGGCGAAGGACGCAGAGCTCGCAGTGAAGATGATCCTGGATGCCATGGGAAAGAGCCTGTCCCAGGGGCAGCGCATAGAAATCAGGGGCTTTGGCAGTTTTGGTCTCAATTATCGTCCACCGCGGATCGGGCGCAACCCGAAGTCGGGGGAAAAGGTGCAGGTGCCGGCGAAACACGTTCCACACTTCAAGGCAGGTAAAGAACTCCGTGAACGGGTGGATCTCAAGAAACAATAAGAAAAACGGACTTAGGCATCGTTACTTTGCGGCGGCATAATCGAAAGATCGTGCCGTTTTTTTTGCCCGGCGCCAGGCCGCCGGATACATTTTATTGAACGATGATGTTTACGGCGGGGCGCGGGTGGCAGCCTTGGCATCCGGGAGCCGCGCCATGCGGGGCTGACCATGCGTTATGTGCTCTGGATAATCAAGTTGCTGCTGTTCGTGCTCGTGCTCACGTTCGCCGTGAAGAATACTGACCCGGTGACCGTGCGCTATTATTTGGGGAGTCAGTGGCAGGCGCCTCTTGTTCTTGTCATGCTGATCGCGTTCTGCGCCGGAGCTGTGGTCGGCATCATGACGGCCCTCGGGCACGTATTTCGGCAGCGGCGTGAAATTGGCGGACTCAAGAAGGAGCTGCGCAGCAAACAGCCGCAACGCACGGATCCGGTGCCGCCCGTCGACAAGGCGTGACGCCCCATGCTATTCGCTGACTGCTAGCCATGGAAATCGATTACTGGTGGTTGCTGGCACTGCCCCTGTTCTTCGCGCTGGGCTGGTTTGCCGCGCGCATCGACATCAAGCAGCTGATCTCGGAATCGCGGGCGCTGCCCGTGTCGTACTTCAAGGGCCTCAATTTCCTGCTGAACGAGCAGCCGGACAAGGCGATCGAGGCTTTTATCGAGGTGGTCAAGGTCGATCCCCAGACCATCGAGCTGCACTTCGCCCTAGGCAGTCTTTTCCGGCGCCGCGGTGAGGTCGAGCGCGCGATCCGGATGCACCAGAACCTGGTTGAACGGCCCGACCTCGCGCAGGACCAGAAGCTTCACGCGCTCTACGAGCTGGCGCAGGACTACTTCAAGGCGGGCCTGCTTGACCGCGCTGAAGAGCTGTTTCTCAAGCTGGAGGGCACGGTAAACGCCGAAGAGGCCCTTAATTATCTGCTTGAGATCTACGAGCAGGAAAAGGATTGGTACAAGGCGATCGGCGTTGCCGAGAAGCTCGAGACCGTGACCAGGCGCTCGCACCAGAAAGAGATCGCGAACTTTTTCTGCGAGCTGGCCAGCATCGAGCTGATGCAGTCGCGCCCCGAGGCGGCGCGCCCGCACCTGACGCAAGCGCTGGCGCATCACCGCTTGTGCGTGCGCGCCAACCTGCTGCTCGGCGACCTGGAAATTGCCGCGGGCCGGCCGGAGAGCGCCATCGAGGCGTGGAAGCGGGTCGAGAGCCAGAGCCCGCCTTTTCTCGCGCTGGTCGCAGAGCGTTTCTACCTCGCGTATAAGAAGCTCGACCGCGTGGAGGAGGGAATCCATCTGCTGCGCGGCTATCTCGCGAAGTACCCTTCGCTTGATATGCTCAACGTTGTCTTCCAGGGCATGCTCGAGAGCCAGGGGAGCGAGCTGGCCTACAGCCTCGTGCGCGACGAGCTGCAGCGCGCGCCCACTTTGCTGGGCCTCGACAAGCTGCTGGAAGCGCAGCTGCTGGAGGCGCCGCCGGAGCGCCGCCGTGATCTGGAGCTCGTCAAGCAGTTGGTGCACCAGCATACGCGCGGGCTCGCCCTCTACAAATGCGATAGCTGCGGGTTCAAGGCGCGCCAATACTACTGGCACTGCCCGGCCTGCGCGGCGTGGGAGACCTACCCGCCGCGGCGTACCGAGGAAGCCAAACTCCCGGCATGAGCGATCCGCGCGTCATCGTCGCGCTCGATTTTCCGGATGCCGGCGAAGCACTCGCGCTTGCAGCGCGCCTCGATCCGGGCGCGTGCCGGCTCAAGGTAGGGAAAGAGCTGTTCACGGCTGCTGGTCCCGGGCTTATCGAACAGCTGCGCGGAGCCGGTTTCGAGATTTTCCTCGACCTGAAGTTTCACGACATTCCGAGCACGGTCGCGGCGGCCTGCGCTGCTGCGGCTGAACTGGGCGTATGGATGATCAACGTGCATGCCATGGGCGGGCGTGCCATGATGGAGGCGGCGCACGCGGCGCTGTCACGTCGCCGCACGCCGCCCAAGCTCGTCGCAGTGACGCTGCTTACGAGCATCGGCGACGTCGAACTGCAGGAAATTGGACTTCCCGGCAACCCGCAGGAAACCGTCGTACGGCTTGCGCGGCTCGCGCAAGCCTGCGACCTCGACGGCGTGGTGTGCTCGGCGCAGGAGGCGCGTGATCTGCGCCAGCAATGCGGGCCGGACTTCCTGCTGGTGACGCCGGGAATAAGACCGGCGGGGTCTTTGACTGACGACCAGCGGCGAGTGGCCACGCCCCGTCAGGCGCTCGCCGACGGCGCGGATTATCTCGTCATCGGCCGGCCGATCACGCGCGCGCCCGATCCGCTCGCAGCGTTGCATGGGATCAGCGTTGAAATCGCGCGTTAGGAATTTGTCGCACCCTGGCCCGACAAATTCCTTACCGGCGCGCTAGAATGCGAACGTGCGATACACGAGGAAAACGACAGGAATGAAGGCCGAAGGCGCGATCGCCGGGCCGAAGCGCTGCGCTTCAGCCTCATCCCGCATCCCTCATCCTTCGGCCTTCAGGAACGCCCGCGTCCTGGTGGTCGGGGACGCGATGCTCGACCGCTACTGGTTCGGCGAGGTCGGGCGCATTTCGCCCGAGGCGCCCGTTCCGATCGTCAAGATCGAGCGCGAGGAGGAGCGCGCGGGTGGGGCGGCCAACGTCGCGCGCAATGCGGCGGCGTTGGGCGCGCAGGTTAGCCTGCTCTCTGTGGTCGGCGCCGATGAAGCGGCGGCCCGTCTCGCGAAGCTGCTCCGGCACGATCGCGTGAAGGCGCGGCTGCATCGCGACCGCAGCGTGCGGACCACGGTGAAGCTGCGTGTGATCGGGCGACAGCAACAGCTCCTGCGCGTGGACTTCGAGACCCCGCCCAGCCATGAGGTGCTGGCATCCAAGTTGCGGGACTTCGGGGAAATGCTGCGGGAAGCGGACGTCGTGATCTTGTCTGATTACGGCAAGGGCGGGCTTGCGCACATCGCCCGGATGATCAGCATGGTGCGCCGGGCGGGGAAGCCCGTGCTGGTGGACCCCAAGGGTGAGGACTTTTCGCGCTATCGCGGCGCGAGTCTGATCACCCCGAACCGCGGCGAGTTCCGGCAGTTGACCGGCCCCTGGAAGAGCGAACGCGAACTGAATGACCTGGCGCAGCGCTTGCGACGCAAGCTCAAGGTCGACGCGCTGCTCGTGACGCGCAGCGAGGAGGGCATGACGCTCTTCCGCGACGGCTCGCGCCTGCACGTTCCAGCCCAGGCACGCGAGGTCTACGATGTAAGCGGCGCTGGCGATACCGTGATCGCGACGCTGGGGGTCGCCTTGGCGGGTGGTGCGCGTCTTAACGAGGCGGTCCGTCTTGCGAATCGTGCCGCCGGCATCGTTGTCGGAAAGTTTGGCACGGCGGTTGTCACTCCCGAAGAGCTCTTCGGGAGTTCGGAAGGCGGAAGGCGGAAGGCGGAAGGATGACCCGGCAATACCAGAGAATTCCACCCAAGCGATGCCTGGATGTTCGGTTGCTTTCATCCATCATCCATCATCCTTCATCCTTTGAGACGTGGAGCGGCGCATGTATTACGTCGTAACCGGAGCAGCGGGCTTCATTGGCTCGAACCTGGTCAAGGCGCTCAATGATCGCGGAATCAGCGATATTGTTGCTGTGGACGACCTTAAGGATGGGGGCAAGTTCATCAATCTTGCTGACTGCGAAATCGCTGATTATTTCGACAAGGACGAGTTCCTCGAGAAGATCGAGGAAAGGGCTTTCGACGGCGTGGTGAGTGCGATCCTGCACCAGGGCGCGTGCTCTGACACGACCGAGCGCGACGGCCGCTTCATGATCGACACGAACTATCGCTATTCGAAGCGGCTGCTCGACCACTGCATCATCGACGAGGTCCCTTTCATCTATGCCTCATCGGCTGCGGTCTATGGAGCGAACCAGGAGTTCCGGGAAGAGCGCGAGTCCGAGGCTCCGCTCAATATCTACGGGTATTCCAAGTTCCTGTTCGACCAACTGGTGCGGCGGCGCTTTGAGGAGCGCAGCGCTCAGATCGCGGGATTGCGCTACTTCAACGTCTACGGGGAGCGCGAGCAGCACAAAGGCCGAATGGCCTCGGTCGCGCATCACTTCTTCAACCAGTATCTCAGCACGGGCCAGGTACGGCTGTTTACCGGCAGTGGCGGTTATGGCGATGGCGAGCAGCGGCGCGATTTCGTTTCGGTCGAGGATTGCGTCAACATCAACCTGTATTTGCTCGATCACCCGGAAAAGTCGGGCATCTTCAATGCCGGCACCGGGGCGGCGCAGAGCTTCAACGAGGTCGCCATGGCGACGGTCAACGCCTGCCGCGAGGCGGGTGGTGAGGCGCCGCTCACGTTGGCAGCGCTGCGCGAGAGTGGCGTGATTCAGTACATTTCGTTTCCGGACGATCTCAGGGGGCGGTATCAAAGCTACACCCAGGCCGATCTCTCGAAGCTGAGGGCGGCGGGCTACGATGCGCCGTTTCTGACCGTGGAAGAGGGCGTGGCGCGCTACTGTCAGAAGCTGCTCGAGCGCACGTCAGGGTAGGGCGCACGCTTCGCCCCCGGCGAGCTGCCGTCAATACGCCATCGAGTATCATAGAATTTCGACATGAATACGCGCCATCTCCCGACGTTCAAGACGCTCGAGGATTTCGTCGGCAACACGCCGCTGGTGAGACTCAAGCGCCTCCCGGGCACGACCAGCAACACGATCCTCGCCAAGCTCGAGGGCGATAACCCGGCCGGGTCGGTCAAGGACCGCCCGGCACTCTCCATGATCCAGCGCGCCCAGGAGCGCGGTGACATCAGGCCCGGCGACACGCTGATCGAGCCCACGAGCGGGAACACCGGAATCGCGCTCGCCATGTGCGCGGCGATGATGGGCTACCGCATGGTCCTGATCATGCCCGAGCACCTTTCGGCGGAGAGACGCCAAACCATGGCGGCGTTCGGTGCCGAGATCATCCTTACCCCCCGGGAAGGCGGCATGGAGACGGCGCGCGATGTCGCGGAGAGGATGCGCGACGAAGGCAAGGGTGTGATCCTCGATCAGTTTGCGAACCCCGATAATCCGCTCTCGCACTACGAGGGTACCGCCCCGGAGATCTGGCGCGATACGGCTGGAACGATCACCCACTTCGTTTCCAGCATGGGCACGACCGGCACGATCATGGGCTGCTCGCGCTTTTTTAAGGAGAAGAACGCCGCGATCCAGATCATCGGCTGTCAGCCCACGGAGGGCTCACAGATTCCCGGCATCCGAAAATGGCCGCCGCAGTATCTGCCCAAGATCTGCGACTGGCAGCGCGTCGATCGCGTGATCGAGGTATCCCAGGCCGACGCCGAAGACATGATGCTGCGCCTCACGCGGGAGGAGGGAATCTTTGCTGGCGTCTCATCCGGCGGGGCGCTGTGGGCGACGCTGCAGATCTCGCGCGAAGTGCAGAACGCCGTGATCGTGTGCATTATCTGCGACCGCGGTGACCGTTATCTGTCCACGGGTGTTTTCTCCGCGTAGCGCCGTTCTCCGCAGCCTAGCGCTGTTTGCAGCGGGTTGTTGGCTTGCCGCACCGTCGGCCGCCGTCGAGCTTTCGGTCGTGCTCGATCGTCTGGAGGCGCCCGGGGTGGCTGCTGGTCCAATCGTCGTGCGATTGACGGACGGCGCTCCCGCCGCGTTGCAGCTCACCATCGGTGAGATTTCCGTGCAGGGTCAGCACTGGCGTAATGTGCGCGCGACTTGCGCCGATTTCTCCTGGGAGCGAGGGCGCGTCGAATGCCGCAAAGGCGAAGCGGATGTCGGGACAAAGATTCCGCTCTCGTTCGTTTACGCCAGTCGGGAACAAACGCTTGAGGTGGTGCTGCGGCCGTCGGCGGGCGAAGCATGGACGCTCAAGGGGCGGCTCGGGGAACCGTCGCCCTCGCTGCGTCTCGAAATCGTGAACGGATCGGCCTCTCGTCTCTCGCAGTGGCTGCCAGCGACTTGGCCAAAATTTACAGCCGGCCTGCTATCCGGTGTGATCAC
>JAQBFV010000099.1:0-11896 GCA_032123035.1 Betaproteobacteria bacterium
GAGAAGTTCTGTCGTACGGGCGGCGAGGAGGGCGATTTCAGGATCGCTGATCACATACGGCGGCATGAAATAGACGGTGTTGCCAATCGGGCGCAGCAGCAGTTCCCGTTCCAGCGCGGCGGTAAAGAACTTGTGGGCAAAGCCGGGGTCGTCGGTGTCGATGTCGAAGGCCCAGATCATGCCGGTGCTGCGAAAATGCCGGACGCGTGGGTGACGGGCGATCGCCTCCGTCGCGGCCGTCAGGCGGGCGCTCCGGCTGCGGTTCGCCTCGATGACGCGGTCCTCTTCGAAGATATCCAGAGTCGCGAGCGCGGCGCGGCACGCGAGCGTGTTGCCGGTGTAGGAGTGCGAATGCAGAAATCCGCGCGTCACCTGCTCGTCGTAGAACGCTTCGTAGATGGAATTACGCGTCAGGACGACCGAGAGCGGGAGGTAGCCGCCGGTGATGCCTTTCGACAGGCACAGGAAGTCCGGCTCGATCCCGGCCTGTTCGTAGGCGAAGAAGGTTCCCGTGCGCCCGAAGCCGGTCATGATTTCATCGGCGATGAGGTGTACGTCATAGCGGTTGCAGAGCAGGCGCGCCTGGCGCAGGTACTCGGCGTCATACATCGCCATGCCGATGGCGCCCTGCACCAGTGGCTCCACGATCAGCGCGGCGGTTTCTCCATGGTGCCGCTCGAGAAACTGCTCTAGCGCCCGCGCGCAGCGCAGTGCAAAGTCGCGCGGCGCTTCACCCTTTTCCGCCAGCCGGAAGTCGGGGCTCGGCACCTGATGGCTACCCATCAGCAGGGGCGCATAGGTGTCCTTGAAGAGCCGAACATCGGTGACCGCGAGCGCGCCGAGGGTCTCGCCGTGATAACTGCCGGCGAGGCTCAAGAAACGGGTTTTCTCCGGCCGGCTGCGGTTACGCCAGCAGTGAAAGCTCATCTTGAGAGCGATCTCGACCGCCGATGCGCCATCGCTGGCGTAGAAACAGTGGCCGAGGGCGCCGCCGGTCGCGTTCGCAAGGCGCTCGGAGAGTTCCACGACGGGTTCGTGGCTGAAGCCCGCAAGCAGCACATGTTCGAGGCGCTCGAGTTGTGCACGCAGCGCTGAATTGATGCGCGGGTTGCAGTGCCCGAAGAGGTTCACCCACCAGGAACTGATCGCATCCAAATAGCGCCGGCCGTCGAAATCGTGGAGCCAGCAACCCTCGCCGCGCGCAATGGGGACGAGCGGCAGCCACTCGTGGTGCTTCATTTGCGTGCACGGGTGCCACACAGCGGCAAGGCTGCGTTTTAGCAGCAGACCATTGCGAGTGCTAGTTTGCATTTTGGGCGCGAAAGCATTAGAAAATCAGCGCAATCGTGCTAAGCAATCAGGAGCGGATCTTCTTCAATCGGGTCTACCGTTACATCGGTCACGAAATCCCACGACCGGCAGCAGCCGGGCCCGCGTTACTACCTCTCCCGCCGGGCCAACCCCTAACTATCGCGCGCGTGACATTGGAACGAGCAGATTGGCATCAATCTTGCTCGTGTTTACTTGCGTGCGTAGTTAAGTTTATCACTCGAACTAAACGGAGCTGCCCATGGATATTCTCGAGCGCATCAAGGACCAGATAGCTGCGACGGGCCTGCCGCTGGTCGGCATCACGCTGGCGGCTGTTTCTTGCCCCGACACGCCGGTGATTCTGACTTTGCACTGGCACGGCTTCATCAAGGAGAAACTGGTGGAGCTCGAAGAAGCCGAGGCGGTTTCGTTTACGCCGGTTCCGAGCTCCGCACTGCAGCTGAACGATCGCTGGCGGAACCTGGTCGCGGTGGACCGTGCGACCATGGAAGCCGCATGGGAGCTCGGCGCGTGGGACGTTGCGCGGGCCGAGCGTCCGGGGTGCCTGCGTCCCGGCGCCTCTTCGACGGAGGCGCTCGAATGCTTGCAGGCATTTGGCTCGTTCCCGTTCGGCATCAACGGGAATCAGGTGGTGGTCTCCGACGCGCCCGATGCAGACGAGCTGGTGCAGCTCGCTGCCACTCGCGGTTACCTGATGTGGTTGTTTCGGCCGGTGAGCGGCGGCATCTGGGCGGACTACGCAGACGATGTGACGCTTGACGGCGACGGGGGTCGCGCTCCGCCCTGCCCGCACCACCCGATCGTTCCCACGCTGGAGGGTCGCCGGAAGACCGTCTACCGGTTTGGCGTTCCCACAGCCGCCTCGCTCGACTCCACGCACTAGCGCAATTTCGGCACAAAGATAAATCGGCCCGGGACTTAAGTGCCTGGCACGGTATTGGAGTGTGCGCTCACTCCGACCCTGTAGCATCCCCACCCGCCTGTAACCCATTGTCTTTGCTTCATCTTGCGCGTATTATTAGCACTCGATTGAGAGGAGTGCTAATCAATCCGTTCTCCGTCGTTCAGTCATATCACAGGAGGGTTCAGCATGAATATTCGTCCGTTGCACGACCGCATCATCGTCAAGCGGTTGGAAGAGGAACGCAAAACTGCGTCCGGCATTGTTATTCCCGACACGGCGGCAGAGAAGCCCGATCAGGGTGAGGTCATTGCCGTGGGCAAAGGCAAGGTGAGCGAAGAGGGCAAAGTGCGCCCGCTCGACGTCAAAGCCGGCGACAAGATTCTGTTCGGTAAGTACTCCGGGCAGACGGTGAGAGTACAAGGTGACGAGCTGCTCGTGATGCGCGAGGAAGACGTCATGGGCGTGATCGAAGGCAAATAAAGTTTTTGGAATCAGGAGAACACAGATGGCAGCGAAAGATGTCAAGTTTCATGAATCCGCCCGCAGCAAGATCGTGGCGGGCGTCAATATCCTGGCCGACGCGGTGAAGGTGACGCTCGGGCCGAAGGGTCGCAACGTGGTACTGGAGCGCTCGTTTGGGGCGCCGACGGTGACCAAGGACGGGGTGTCGGTAGCGAAGGAGATTGAGTTGAAGGACCGGTTCGAGAACATGGGGGCGCAGATGCTGAAGGAAGTGGCCTCCAAGACCTCGGACGTGGCCGGAGATGGCACGACGACGGCCACGGTGCTGGCGCAGTCGATTGTAGCCGAGGGCATGAAGTTTGTGGCCGCGGGGATGAACCCGATGGATCTGAAGCGGGGCATCGACAAGGCGGTCGAGGCGGTGGTGGAGGAGTTGAAGAAGATCTCGAAGCCGTGCACCACGACCAAGGAGATTGCGCAGGTGGGGGCGATCTCGGCCAATGCGGATGAGCAGATTGGCAAGCTCATTGCGGATGCGATGGAGAAGGTGGGCAAGGAAGGGGTGATCACCGTCGAGGACGGCAAGAGCCTGCAGAACGAGCTGGAGCTGGTCGAGGGCATGCAGTTCGACCGCGGCTATCTCTCGCCCTACTTCATCAACAACGCCGAGAAGCAGATCGCCGTTCTGGAAGACGCCTACATTCTCTTCCATGACAAGAAGATCTCGAATATCCGGGATCTGCTGCCGTTGCTGGAGCAGGTGGCCAAGGCGGGCAAGCCGCTGCTGATCGCGGCCGACGACGTGGAAGGTGAGGCGCTCGCGACGCTGGTCGTGAATAATATCCGCGGCATTCTGAAGACTTGCGCGGTCAAGGCGCCGGGCTTCGGCGACCGCAGGAAAGCAATGCTGGAAGACATGGCGATTCTTACCGGCGGCACGGTCATCGCGGAGGAGGTTGGCCTCAAGCTCGAAAACGTCACATTGAAGGACCTCGGCCACGCCAAGCGCATCGAGTTGCAGAAGGAAAACACCACTATCATCGACGGCGCAGGCGAGCGGAGTCAGATTGAGGGCCGCATCAAGTCGATTCGCCAGCAGATCGAGGAAACCACCAGCGACTACGATCGCGAGAAGCTGCAGGAGCGCGTGGCGAAGCTTGCCGGCGGTGTTGCGCTGCTCAAGGTAGGCGCTGCGACCGAAGTCGAGATGAAGGAGAAGAAGGCGCGCGTGGAAGACGCGCTGCACGCGACCCGCGCGGCGGTTGAGGAAGGCATCGTGCCGGGCGGGGGTGTTGCTTATCTCCGCGCGCGTGCCAACGTCAAAACCAAGGCCGACAATCACGACGAGGACGCTGGCGTGAAGATCGTGATGCGCGCGCTCGAAGAACCGCTGCGCTGGATCGCGGCCAACGGCGGTGTCGAAGCCTCGGTCGTGATAAACAAGGTGTGCGAGGGCAAGGGCAACTTCGGTTACAACGCGCAGACCGAAGAGTATGGTGATCTGGTGGAGATGGGCGTCATCGATCCGACCAAGGTCACGCGCGTCGCGCTGCAGAATGCGGCTTCGGTCGCGGGCCTGATCCTGACGACTGACGCCATGGTGGCCGAGGCGCCGAGGGAAGAGAAGGCGGGTGCTGGTGGTCACGCGCACGGCGGAATGGGTGACATGGATTATTGAGCGCGGAGCGCTCAATAATAAGGCCCCGCTTCGGCGGGGCTTTTTTTTGTGTCCGAGAAAGGCGTGCGCTATTCTTAGTGTTGGTGAGATATCTTCTAATGGAGGAGAACGATGCTTAAGTCCCACGGGCGTTTCCAATATTCCGGGATCAACCTGCGGCCGGGCTATAGCTGGCCGCGGGGCAGGCGTCTCGCCGTCTATATTGCGGTCAACATCGAGCATTTCCCGTTCGGGGAGCCGGTCGGCGTGGACCTCGACCGCGAGACCCGGCCGTGGAGCCAGCGCAGCTGGCTATGGCGGGAATACGGAAATCGCGTCGGTGGCTGGCGGCTGATTGACCTCTTCGACGAGCTGAAGCTGCCGACCGGTGTGATTGCGAACACCGAGAACTATGAGCACTGCCCGGAACTCATCGCTGCGCACCGCGAGCGCGGAGACGAGTTGATCGGGCACGGCAAGTCCAACGCGGAGCGCCAGATCGAGATGCCGCAGGAGGAGGAGCGGCGCATGATTCACGAAGTGACCGAGACCATGACGAAGGCGGACGGCGTGAAGCCGGAGGGATGGCTGAGCCCGTACCTGACGCCGAGCCTCAACACCACCGATTTACTCGCCGAGGCGGGTTACTCCTACGTCCTCGACTGGGGCATTTGCGATGAGCAGCCGTTTTGGGTGGGCTCGACTCACGGTCCCATGCTCGCGGTGCCGTACCCGATCGAACTCAACGACCAGCCCGCGGTGGTTTACCGCCGGCACACGGCCGCGGAGTACGCGGACATGCTCGTGGACAATTTCGATGAACTGTTGCGCAAGTCAGCGGACGTGCCGCTCGTCTTCGCGATCTCGATTCACACCTTCATCATGGGCCAGCCATTTCGCATCGGACACCTGCGCCGGGCGCTGCGCCATATGCTGAAGCGCAGGAAAAAAGTGTGGTTCACGCTGCCGCGCCTGATCGCGCGCCACTACAAGAGTTTGCCGGATCGCGTGCAATTGAAACGGACTGCGGCAGGACCGTCTTGATCGTGCGATTTCGAAAGGGCCGGCAATTCGGTAGTTAATCCGCGCGAGGGCATGAGAAGGCCGGCCGCTGCTCCAGCGGCGCTGCAATGCCGTTCTCGCGCTAGCGACGGTGCGCGGCCAATGATCGGTGCGCGGCAGCGCGATCGCGGCGTTTCGACCGCTCATTTGCGCCACTGAAGCCGATTGGCGCATACTCATCACGCAGGTCCTCCGCAGTGCCTCCGCAGTGGCAGGGCACTTCCCCGAAAAGACTCCGGCGCGTCGTACGGCATCATGATCAGCATTTTTAGGAAAATTCCTTACGCAAAATCGCTTGCGATTCTGCTGGGAGCGGTTGTGTTGTACGCGGTCCTCGGCTTCCTCGTTGCACCGCGGCTCATCGAGCAAGCCGTTCCCAAATATGCAGCGGAGCGTCTTCAACGCAAGGCTACCGTCGGCAAGGTCCGCTTCCATCCCTTTATTTTCAAGCTCGACGTCAGGGATCTCGCGCTGGCTGAGAACAACGGGACG
Organism: Betaproteobacteria bacterium; assembly: GCA_032123035.1. Classification (GTDB taxonomy): domain Bacteria; phylum Pseudomonadota; class Gammaproteobacteria; order Burkholderiales; family SG8-41; genus SG8-41. The sequence goes on from JAQBFV010000099.1 coordinate 5,910, forward strand.
CCAATCGTGGGGTTCAAGCGTCTTGTAGTGGACTTCGAGCTCTCGAGCCTCGTGCGCTGGGCATGGACGTTCTCGCGCATCAACGTCGAGGGTCTCGAGCTGAATGTCGAGCTCGGATCCGACGGCCGGATTAACCTGGACGTGCTCGCGGACCGATTCCGGAATGATGCCGAACTGCCCGCAGACGCAAGCGCGGAGGGTGAGCCTCCGCCGCGGGTGCTTCTGAAGCGCGTGTCGCTGAGCGGGGCGGCTATCACGCTGAGCGATCGTTCCAACCCGACGCCGGCGCAGGCGACGCTCGCGCCGATCAATCTCGAGCTGCGGGACCTCTCGACGTTGTCCGAGCGGCGCGGGCCGCATGCGATCCAGGCTCCGCTGCCTGGAGGCGGTGTACTGAGCTGGCAGGGCGAAGGCTCGCTGAATCCGATTCAGTCACAGGGCCATATCGTTCTCAAGCGCGCCAAGCCAGCGACGGTGTGGCAGTTCCTGCGTGACAAGACTCACTTGGCCGAGCCGTCGGGCGAGGTGGATGTCAGCGCGCGCTATCGATTCTCGTACGTGAAGCAGATGCCGCAACTCGTACTCGAAGACGTGCGTGTAAGCGCGAAAGGGATCGGGTTGACGCAAGCCGGATCCCAGGATCCGATCCTGGCGCTCGCTGCGATCGAGGCGTCCGGCGGGCGTTTTGATCTCGGCGCCCGGGAAATCACGCTTCCCGAGATAGCAGTGCGCGGCGGCAGCGCTGTCGTCGATGTCAATACGGACGGTCAGATCAACTGGCAGAAACTCGTCAAAACCTCAACGGCTTCCAAGCCGGCTGCTGGCGCCGCGCCGGAAGGAAAACCGTGGAAAGTAAAGCTCGATTCGGTGCGCGTCGCTGATATGGCTTTACGTTACGCCGACAACAGCCGCGCCATACCGATGGCCGTCAGCAGCGAAGGCGCGCAAGCTAGCGTTACCGCCGTGCTGGAGGCGAGCGCGGCCGAAACACAGTTTGCGATGAGCGATATTGCGATCACGCTGCTGGACGTGAAGTGGCGTGAAGCCGGGGTCGAGGAGCCGCTTGTCGTGCTGGACGAGGTCGCGCTCGCGGGTGGCGCTTTCGACCTCAGGGATGCCAGCGTTGCCGTCAAGCGAGTGGGCATTAAAGGAGGAACGATCAAGGTCTCGCGTGACGGCAAAGGCGACATACGGATCGTTGAAGTGGTTTCCGCCTCGAAGACGGCCAAGGTGGCGCGCGAACTCGAGGCGGCGCTCGAGCGGGCACATGAGAAGGGGCGAGCGTGGCGCTTTGCCCTCGATGCGCTCGACATCGAAGGCGTGCGCATCGCTCTTCTTGACCAGGGTTTCGGGGACGCGATCGCATACGACCTTGAGGATCTCAGCGCTGCAGTGAAGAACATCCGCGGCGACGGCGAGGCACCCGTTCAGTTTGACGCGCGGGTCCGTGTCGCTCAGGGCGGCAGCGCACGGGCGACGGGGGAAGTCGGCGCCGGCGGGGAGCAAATCACGGCCACCGCCACAGTCGAGCGCTTCAATCTCAAGCCGCTGCAGCCGCTGGTAGCGAAGTACAGCGCGTTCCGCCTGGAATCGGGCGCGGTTTCGACGGCTGCGAAAATTGCCTACCGGGCGGGCAAGGCCCATCCGGACCTGCAGGTCACCGGAACGCTCCACGTTGACGATTTGCTGCTCAACGAGGCGAGCACCGGCGAGCGTCTGCTTGCGTGGAAATCCCTCTCGACGAAAGGCGTGAGCTTCAGGCTCGAGCCGGGCACACTCGAAGTGCGGGAGGTCCGGCTGGTCGAGCCGGGCGCGAAAATTGTGATCTTCAAGGACCGCAGCCTCAACCTTGCGAAGGCGCTTGCGCCGGGTCCACAGCCGAAAAGCCAGGACACCGCGCCGGCGCCCGAGGAAGAGCGCAAGCCTTCACTCGCAAAAACCGAGGCGCCGTTCAAGGTTGTCGTCGAGAGCATTGTTGTTGACAAAGGCATCGTTGATTTCGCCGACCTGAGCCTAATACTGCCGTTTGTCGCCAAGGTGGAGAAACTGCAGGGGGCCGTGTCGGGCATTTCCTCGGAACGGGCGGGGCGGGCCGACGTAAAGCTCGAGGGCCAGGTTGGGGAATTCGGCCTCGCACGCGTCGAGGGCAACCTCAATCCGTTCAGGCCCAAGGAATTCATGGATCTGGGCGTCACCTTCCGGAACGTCGAGATGCCGCCGTTGTCTCCCTACAGCGTAACCTTTGCGGGGCGCAAGATCGCGTCGGGCCGGCTCGGGCTCGACCTGCGTTATAAAATCGTCGACAGCAAGCTGGCCGGCGAGAATAAGATCGAGCTGCAGAAATTCACTCTGGGCGAGCCTGTGAAAGCGCCGGGTGCGCTCGACCTGCCGCTTGAGCTGGCCGTGGCGCTGCTCACTGATGCGAACGGCCAGATCAACTTCGGCGTGCCTGTCAGCGGTAATCTAAACGATCCCAAGTTCAGTTTCGGAGACGTCATTGGGCAGGCACTCGCCGGCACCATCACCGGTATCGTAACAGCGCCGTTTCGTATACTTGGGGCGCTCTTCGGGGGCAGCGGCGAGAATCTCGATACGATCGCGTTCGAGCCCGGCAACGCGGCGATCCAGCCGCCCGAGCGCGAAAAGTTGAAGAAGGTAGCCGAGGCGCTGGTCAAACGCCCGCAGCTCAAGTTGGTCGTGGCGGGACAGTATGGCGAGGTCGACCGCACGACGCTGCGACAGCGCGACGTTGCCGCTGCCGTGGCCTCGGAGCTCGGCCGCCCCGTTGCGCCAGGCGAGCCGCCAGTCCCGGTCAATCCTGCGGACGCCAAGACCCAACGCGCGCTCGAAGCGCTGTTCGTTGAGCGCAACTCGTCGCAGGCGCTGGCGCAGTTCGTAACCGGCCTCGAAAAGACCCGCGGGAAGCCCGTACAGCGCGCGACTCCGCTTCTGGCCGCCGTGGGAAAACCCAGCGCCGACGTGCCGTTCTACGAAGCTTTGCTGAAGCGGCTGATCGACAGTGCGCAGGTTTCGGACGAGGCGCTGCGCAAGCTCGCGGAAGCCCGGGCGCGCGCCGTCATCGATCATCTGGTAAAGACGCTTGCGGTCCCCGTTGCGAGGATTGAGCGAAAATCCGCCGCCGGTAAAGGCGGCGAGCAGGTGAAGCTTGCGCTCAACGTCCTGCCGTCGGCGGCCAAGTGATGCCGTGACCCGTCACCAGTGGCAAAAAAACATTAAACGCAGATAAACGCCGCAGATAAATGCAGATACACGCAGATTAATTCATACTGAAAACCGACTACCCAAAAGCCAGAACAGACCCGATCAGCCGCCGATGGACGCCGATGAAATCCAAACAGCTTTCGTTATTGAACGTGCTTCGAGCACAAACTCCCGCCACGGTGTTCCTTTCCGAACTCTGAATCGCACGTCTCGTTAATGATTCCGGAGTTCTGCTCCGGAATCATCGCACGATGATGGTGATCTGGAAGTCGCCGCGCAGCAGCGAAACGGCGAAACCGTTTCGCGCGCGGCCGATGACCCCCTGAAGCTTGGCGATGGTTTGCACGCGCTGGCGGTTCGCAGCATAGATGATGTCGCCTGGCCGGAAACCGGCCTGCCACGCGCGGCTCTTCTGCTCGACCGCGGTCACTACGAGGCCGCCGCCCTGCAGGCGCTCGAACAGCGGGCTGCCGCCCTCGATTTCCACGACGGCGAGACCCGGGAGCTGGGGCAGCGCGCGCCCTTCTGCGCCAGAGAGTGCATGGGGCGCAGCGACGCGCGTGCGGATGGTGATTACCTCCGCCCCGCGAGCGATCCGCATCTCGATTTCATCGCCGACAGGGGTGAGTCCGAGACGCGCGTGCAGTGCCCCGGAAGTAGCTATTGGGCGCCCATTCACCGCGAGAATGACGTCGCGCTCGCGCAAGCCTGCGTTCGCCGCGGGTGAGCCCGGCTGTACGGCCGTGATTGCCGCTCCGGCGCTAGCCGAGACGCCGAGCTTTTTTGCGAGGGCGGGCGTGAGATCGGTCATGGAGATGCCGAGGCGCCCGCGACGCACCTCACCGAAGCGCACGATCTGGCTCATGACCGCGCGCGCCATGTTCGAGGGCACTGCAAAGCCGATGCCGACGTTACCTCCCGAAGGCCCGATGATCGCCGAGTTGATGCCGATCAACTCGCCGCGCAGGTTGACCAGCGCCCCGCCCGAGTTGCCGGGATTGATCGAAGCGTCGGTCTGGATGAAGTCCTCGTAGCCCTCCGGCGTGAGGCCGGTGCGGCCGAGCGCGCTCACGATGCCCGAAGTCACGGTTTGCCCGATGCCGAAGGGATTGCCGATCGCGATGACGTAATCGCCGACTTCGAGCTGGTCGGAATCTCCGAAGTGCAGCGCCGAGAGCCTCTGCGCCTGAATCTGCAGCACCGCGATATCCGTCCCGGGGTCGGTGCCCACCAGCTTTGCCTCGAGCTGGCGGCGGTCCTTGAGAGTGATGATGATCTGCTCGGCGTCCTTGACGACGTGATCGTTGGTGACAACGTAGCCACGCGCGGCGTCCACGATTACGCCCGAGCCGGCTGCCTGTTCCTGGCGCTTGGGACGGTCCGGGAGGTCGAAGAAACGGCGGAAAAACGGATCCCGGAAGAGCGGGTTGTTCTCAAGCGGCGAGCGCGTGACGACGGAGATGTTCACTACGGCGGGGGTCACCTGGCTCACGACCGGGGCGAGGGTGGGAAGGTCCCGCGGCGAGGGTAGTGGCTGCCCTTGGACCAGGTGCGGGACAGCCAGGGCCCACGCGCTCACAAGCACACTCAAAAAACTCCGCAGAAACCAGGCCATCGTTGTTCTCCCCTGTCGCGATCAGTATCCTAGGAAATTGGGGCTGCCGGGGCGTTCTTCAACTGTCCCTAAAAATAAGGCAGTCGCGCGCGCGTCGCAAGTGAACGCCGGTGTCGATTCGGCGTTTTTTCAAGGTGGAATGGTGGTGAACAAACAACACACAGTGCGACCCCTGAGTGACACCTGACATGCACAGCCGTACGATTGTTTCCGTGCTCGTGATGATCGCCGGCCTCGCGGGGCCGGTTTCAGCCGGCGCCGCCTGCCCGGGACATGAGAACGTCAGCGCGATTATCCGGGCCTGGGAGGCGCTTGAGCCAGTGCGCGGGCTGCGGACCGATCTCTCCATGGAGGAGGCCGAATGCGGGCGCAAGCGGCTGGTGCAGAAGCTCGAGCTGGCGCTCGGGCGCACTGTTGGCTACAAGGCGGGGCTCACCAATCCGGCAGTTCAGAAGCGCTTCGGCGTCACCGCCCCGTTGCGCGGGATGCTGTTGCAGCGGATGTTGCTCGAGGAGGGGAACGAGGTGCCGGCGCGTTTCGGTGCCCGGCCGGTGTTCGAGGCCGACCTGCTGGTGGTGGTGAAAGATTCGGGGATTCACCGCGCCCGAACGCGTCTCGAGGCATTGAGATCCCTCTCGCTCGTCATCCCCTTCATTGAGTTGCCCGACCTGGTCGTGGCCAAAGGCGAGAAGCTCACCGCGCCACTTATCGTCTTCATCAACGTCGGCGCGCGCCTGGGCGTGGTCGGCAAGGGGATACCCGTAGAGCCGACGGAGGATTTCGCGGCGCAGCTCGCAGAGATGCGGATCCGCATGACCGATCAGGACGGCACGGAGCTGGCGAGCGCAAAGGGCACGGCGATACTCGGCCACCCGCTCAACGCCGTTCTGTGGCTGGTGCGGGATGTGGAGAAGTCGGGCGTTCGGCTGAAGGCGGGTGATTTGCTGAGCCTGGGGTCATTCACCGCTCCGATGCCGACCAGGCCGGGCCTCGGAGTCACCGTGCGTTACGAAGGCCTGCCCGGAAATCCGCAGGTATCCGTGCGGTTCCGGTAGTAATAAGAACGAGTGATGACAATCTGCGACAAGCACCCCTGTCCTGTCGATGGCGCTGTGGCGTCTTGCAGTGGCGCTCGCTGGGCAAGGGGCTT
>JAQBFV010000100.1:0-3533 GCA_032123035.1 Betaproteobacteria bacterium
CGCTTACCGCTTACCGCTTACCGCTTACCGCTTACCGCTTACCGCTTACCGCTTACCGCTTACCGCTTACCGCTTACCGCTTACGGCTCACGCCTTGACTAGAGTGTCCTTGAGCACGTCGCGGTTCAACTCCAACCCGAGTCCCGGCTTGGCAGGGACCCTGACGATGTTGTTCTCGGGCCGCGGCGGATTGATGAAGATCATTTCGCCCACGGCCTGCATGTCGAGATGGAACTCGACGCGCCAGCCGTTCATCAGGCCCGCCATGGTGTGGAGGTTGTGCAACGGCCATCCGCCACCGTTCGCGATCGGCAGGTTGAAGGTTTGCGCGAGATGTCCGGCCTTTGCCGCCTCGGTGTAGCCGCCGCAATAGCAGACGTTCGGCTGAAGGATGTCGACCGCCTGATGCAGGACGAGTTCGCGCAGACGCCAGCGGTGGCCTTCGTTCTGGCCGGCGGCAAGCGGGATGTTGGTGTGTTGGCGCAGATCCGCCATGGCGCGCGTGTCGTTCTGGTAGAGCGGCTCCTCGAACCAGGTGAGATTGCATTCCTCGACCGCGCGGCAAAGCTGACGCGCATCCACCGGATTAAACTTGTAATTGGCGTCCATCATGAGCTCGATGTCGGGCCCTATCACTTGGCGCACAGCGCGCACGCGCCGCGCGTCCTCCTGCCATCCGCCTTTGTCCACTCCGACCACCATTTTCAGGCGCTGGTGCCCGTTCTTGATCTGCAGTTTTGCCGCCTCGATGAGCTGGTCGCGGTCATACTCGTGAAACCCGAAAGTGCAATAGGTCGGCGCCCAGTCGCGCGCGCCTCCGAGGAGCTGCGCCACGGTGCGACCCACATGCTTGCCGTGGATATCCCAGAGCGCAATATCGAGCGCGGACAGCGCGCTCGAGATGACGCCGGTCATCGAGCGCTGGTTGAGCTGCCACCAGACCTTTTCGTGGATCGCCTCGGTTTCGCGCGGGTCCATGTCTTTCACGACTGGCAGGAGCTCCTTCTCGAGCGCGGTGACGACTGCCAGCGGCAGAAAGCTGCCTCCGGTCAGTCCATGGCCCACGAGGCCGTTGTCGGTCTCGACCTCGCATAAGATGGCCTGGCGGTCGATCGGCTTCTTCAGCAAGGGCACGGCGACAGCGAATCGGTGCACGCTCGCCTTGATGGACTTGATCTTCATGGCTCCTCCTGCAAGTGGTGCCCGCGTGCACTCGTGGCCGAGCGACACGCCTTGGCGTGCGGGCAATCGGGATTAAGTCAAGATTTCCGGACGCAGAACGGCGTTTCGGCTGGATTATAGCGGCTTGCCGTGCCGGAAATTGCGCCGAAAGAGGCTTTCGCGCATAATTTCGCCCGTTCCGCGGGCAACCGTCCGTGGCCCTGTCCCGCAACCTTCGTTCCTGCTGTCGCGGCCCGGATGCGGCTCGTTTCCGAGGGCGGGCTACTGAAACTCACGCATAACCGGGAAGCATTTATGGACTACGCCGTTAAATTCCGCCCGACACCGCATCTGCCCGTTGCCGAGAGCAACCAGGTCTTTCCCGTGGGGCGCATTTATTGTGTGGGGCGCAACTATGCCGAGCACGCGCGCGAGATGGGCCACGATCCCGAGCGCGAGCCGCCATTCTTCTTCATGAAGCCCGCGGACACGATCGTGCCGAACGGGGCAACGATACCTTTTCCGCAGGTCACCCAGGACCTGCATCATGAGATCGAAATGGTCGTCGCGATCGGCAAGGACGGTGCTGACATTCCCGTGGATAATGCCCTCGACCACGTGTACGGCTATGGCGTCGGCCTCGACATGACGCGCCGCGACCTGCAGGGCGAAGCAAAAAAGATGGGCCGCCCGTGGGAAATGGGCAAGGCCTTTGACAACTCCGCGCCGTGCACGGCGCTGAAGACGGCGGCGATGGCGGGACATCCCGCCAAGGGCGCGATCTGGCTCAAGGTGAACGGCGCCGTGAAGCAGAAGGGCGATCTTTCGGAGATGATCTGGAACGTGCCCGAAATGATTTCCTGTCTGTCCAAGCTTATTACCCTGCGCACGGGCGATCTGATCATGTCCGGCACGCCGGCGGGCGTGGGCCCGGTCAAGGCAGGGGATAAACTCGAGGGCCATGTGGACGGGGTGGGCGACCTGATCGTTACCTACGCGAAATAGACCGGTTAGCGGTAAACAATAACCGGTGAACGGTAAGCACGCGGGTACGCCGTCGATTCACGATTGACCCTTTACGATTCAACCGTATTACAAGGAGGAGACAATGCAAAAACGCAAGCTGGGCAAGAACGGACCGGAAGTCTCGGCAGTCGGACTGGGCTGCATGGGCATGTCGATCAGCTATGGCGAGCCCAATGACGAGGAATCCATCGCCACCATCCACCGCGCCATCGACCTCGGCGTCAATCTAGTCGTCACGTCGGACGCCTACGGCAACGGCGTCAACGAGGAACTCATCGCGAAGGCGATCAAGGGCAAGCGCGACAAGGTGCTGGTCGCCACCAAGTTCGGCAACCTTGCGCTCGCCGGGGGCGGCGGCGCCTCGGCGCTTACCGGGGGTCATCCGGATTACGTGCCGCAAGCGTGCGAGAAGAGCTTGAAGAAGCTGGGCGTGGACGTGATCGACATCTACGGCCTGCATCGCGTGGACAAAACGGTGCCGATCGAGGACACGGTGGGCGCGATGAAGAAGCTCGTAGAGCAGGGCAAGGTGCGCTATCTGCAGATCTGCGAGGCCGGGGCGCAAACCATCCACCGCGCGCACAAGGTTCACCCCATGACGGCTGTTGAGACCGAGTATTCGCTCTGGAGCCGCGACGTGGAGAATGAGATCCTGCCGGCCTGCCGCGAGCTGGGCATTGGTTTCATGCCTTACTCGCCGCTCGGGCGCGGATTTCTCACGGCCACCATGAAGAGCCTCGACGCCCTGATCGCCAAGGACCGTCGGCGCGACCACCCGCGCTTCAGCGCAGAAAACATCGCGAAGAATGCCGCGCTCCTGGGGCCGCTCGAGAAAATCGCCGCGGCGAAGAAAAGTTCGCCGGCACAAATCGCGCTTGCCTGGTTGCTGGCGCAGGGCGAGGATATGGTGCCGATACCCGGCACCAAGCGCCGCACCTATCTCGAGCAGAACTGCGCGGCGGTCGATATCAAGCTGACGAAGGACGATCTCGAGCAGCTCGACAAGGCGTTTCCGCTCAACGTTGCCGCCGGCACACGCTATCCCGAAAAACAACTGGCTGGCCTCGGGATTTGATGGACGACGAGAAAGCCGTGAGCGGTGAGCCGTAAGCCGTGAGCGGTAAGCGGTAAGCGGTCTCCTTCCTGTACGCGGCGCCTTAGCGTGGCGCCGCGAGCCTTTTGTGCAACCCAGTAAGGAGCCGCGACACTCTGTCAAGCGAGACGAACGCCCTATGTTCCCTCGCGAGATAGCCCAGGTCGGCCGCGATCTATAGCTGTGTCTCCAACTCGCTCAGCGATCGGCGCGCAATGCTCAGAAACCTCAGAAACTCCTTGTGGCCGTCTCT
>JAQBFV010000101.1:0-4639 GCA_032123035.1 Betaproteobacteria bacterium
CAGATCCAGGGATTTTTCGACATTCCGGTAGACAACATCTATTCGGGGCCGATCCTGCTGGGCGATGTGTGGAAGCGCGGCTTCACCAATCTGGTTGTGGTGTCCCCGGATGTGGGCGGCGTGGTGCGCGCGCGGGGTCTCGCGAAACGGCTGGAGGCCGACCTTGCCATTATCGACAAGCGGCGGCCGCGGCCCAATGTCGCGACGGTCATGAACATCATCGGCGAGGTCGATGGCAGGACGTGCGTTATCGTGGACGACATGGTGGATACCGCCAATACGTTGTGCGAGGCGGCGAGCGCACTCAAGAAAAACGGTGCGGAGCGGGTTCTCGCGTACTGCACGCACGCTGTGCTCTCGGGCGAGGCCGTGGAGCGCATCAGCGAGTCCGTGCTCGACGAAATCGTGGTAACGGACACCATCCCTCTGCGGGAGGATGCGAAGAGCTGCAAGAAGATCCGGGTGCTCACCGTGGCGAGCTTGCTCGCTGAGACGGTGAGGCGAATTAGCAACGAAGACTCCGTCAGCTCGCTGTTTGTTGAGTAGCGAGCTGACGTTGGACGTTCAAGGTTCAAAGTTCCATGTTCAAAGTTGTCGACGCAGAAAATGGAGAACCATGAACGCGGAACACGGAACATTGAACATGTTTAATAGGGACGAGCTGGTCGCGGCCGTCCTGTTTTTAAGGAGCATGACATGACAATCGAAGTCACTGCCTACCCCCGCACGCAGCAGGGATCGGAAGCGAATCGTCGACTGCGCGTGAAGGGGCGGGTGCCGGGCATCCTTTACGGGGCCGACAAGCCGGCGGAGAACGTCGAGTTCGACCAGAAGGAGTTGCTGCAGCACCTTAAGCGGGAAACGTTCCACGCCTCTATTCTCGACCTCGCGCTCGACGGGCAGAAACAGCAGGTTCTGCTGCGGGACTACCAGATGCATCCGTGGCGGCAGCAGGTGCTGCACGTGGATTTCCAGCGCGTGGACAAGAACCGGAAGATTCACATGCGGGTGCCGCTGCACTTTACGAACGCCGACATTTGCGTGGGCGTGAAGACTGGCGGCGGCGTCGTTCAGCACACGCTGAACGATATCGGCATCCAGTGTCGGCCCGATGATCTGCCGGAATACATCGAGGTGGATCTCAAGGATCTGGAGCTCAATCAGCTCCTGCACGTCAACGATCTCGTGATGCCGAAGGGCGTCGAGCCGCTAGCCAAGCTCAAGCAGGACAATCCGGCGGTCGTTTCGGTGCATATGCCGAAGGAAATCGTCGTCGAAGAGGAAGTGGCTGCGCCGGTCACGGAGATCATCGGCGAGGTGCCGGCCGAGGGCGAAGAGGCCGAGGCAGCGTCAGCCGAGGGCGGGAAAAAGGAGCCGGCCGGCGAGAAGAAGGAACCTGCCAAGAAAGAGAAGGAATAGTCGTCGCGTCGCTTTTAGTCGTGAGCCCGCCATGTTTAGTCGACGTGGCGGGCTCATTGTTTCGTGAAACGTGAAACGTGAAACGTGAAACGTAAAACGTAAATCGTGAATCATGAACGGCAACGACTGCGGAAGCTCGGGGCGCGCTTGCGCTCGATTCACGACTCACCATTCACAATTCACGGAAATTAGATGAAGCTGATCGTCGGGCTCGGCAATCCCGGGCAGAAACACGAAGCCACGCGGCACAACGCCGGCTTCTGGTTCGTCGAGCGTTTCGCCGCGCGGTCTGGCACGGTGCTGCGCAAGGACGCCAAGTTCCAGGCCCTCGTCGGGCGGGACGGGCCAAGCGGCGTCTGGCTGGTTCTCCCGCAGAGCTACATGAACTCGAGCGGCCGGCCGGTGCAGATGATGGCGAGCTTCTTCAAGATCGCGCCTGCGGACATCCTTGTCGTGCACGACGAGCTCGACTTCCCCCCCGGTGTGGTCAAGATCAAGCAAGGCGGAGGCATCGCCGGACACAACGGCCTCAAGGACATTTCCGGCCGCCTGGGCTCGCATGACTACTGGCGGTTGCGCATCGGCATCGGGCACCCCGACGATCGGCGCGCTGTCACCGACTTCGTGCTGCACAAGCCGGCGCAGGAGGAACGCGCCGCCATCGACGCTGCGATCGACGACGCGCTCGACGTGCTGCCGCTCGTGCTCGGCGGCGACATGCAGGGCGCAATGCTGAAGCTGCACACGGACGAGAAGGCCGCCGCCGAGCGGCCGCAAAACGCGGGCGAGCGGACCCCGCCGGAGAAGGCGGAAGCGAAGGCGCCGCCGCCACCGCGGAAAACGGGCAGGACGGAGCGGCCGGAGAAAGCGAAGGCCGCCAGGCCCGGGAAGCCCACGGCCGACGCGGAGGATGCCGGCGCCTCGAAGAAAGAGCCGGCGACGCCCGCCGGGAAGAAAGGCGCCTTCGGCGCGTTTCTCAAGAAATTCCTGCCTGACACGGACCCGAAGCGCAAGAAATGAGCCTGAAATGCGGCATTGTGGGCCTGCCCAATGTGGGCAAGTCCACGTTGTTCAACGCCCTCACCAAAGCGGCGATCCCGGCGGAAAACTACCCTTTCTGCACCATCGAGCCCAACGTCGGCACGGTGCCGGTGCCTGATGCGCGCCTTGTGCGCATCGCGAATATTGCCCGCCCGGAAAAGATGACGCCCGCGGTGGTAGAGTTTGTCGATATCGCCGGACTTGTCGCCGGCGCGTCGGAGGGCGAGGGCCTGGGAAACCAGTTTCTGGCGCACATCCGCGAAACCGACGGCATCATCAACATGGTGCGCTGCTTCGCGGATGATAATGTCGTCCACGTGACCGGTGCGGTGGACCCGGTTGCCGACATCGAGACGATCCAGACCGAGCTTGCGCTCGCTGATCTCGGGACACTAGAACGCACGCTGGCGCGCCTGGCGTCCAAGGTGCGGTCCGGTGACAAGGAAGCAGCAAAGCTCGAGGCCGTCCTCGATCGCGCGCGCGCGCATCTCGACCAGGGCAAGCCGGTGCGGGCGCTGCCGCTCGAACAGGAGGAGCGGCAGCTGCTGAAGCCGTTGTGCCTGCTTACCGACAAGCCAGCGATCTATGTGGCCAATGTGGACGAGCACGGCTTCGAGAACAATCCGCTGCTCGATCGTGTCAAGGCGTATGCGGCCGGGGAGCGCGCTCCGGTCGTGGCGATCTGCGCCAAGCTTGAAGCCGAGATCGCCGACATGAGCGACGAGGACCGCGCGGCGTTCCTGGCGGACCTCGGGCTCGACGAGCCGGGGCTGAACCGCCTGGTGCGCGCCGCCTATGAACTTCTCGGGCTTCAGACCTACTTCACGTCCGGCCCCAAGGAAGTGCGTGCCTGGACCATACACCGCGGCGACACCGCGCCGCGCGCCGCCGGCGCGATCCATACGGACTTCGAGCGCGGCTTCATTCGTGCCGAGATCATTGCCTACGACGAGTACATCGCCTGCGGCGGCGAGCAGGGGGCGAAGGAGGCCGGCAAGATGCGCGTCGAGGGAAAGGATTACGTGGTCAGGGATGGAGACGTCGTTTTATTCCGGTTTAACGTCTGACGGACTGTGAACGTTGGCGCGCCGGGACATCGGCGCCGGCCCAGGCTCGTGCGTTTCGCGGCGCCGTTCGTTATACTCAATGCGCCCGGGCGGCATACAGGGGCCGTGGCGGGATAGCAGAAGCGACTCGAAGAGAAGAATGCGACATAGGATGACACCGCGCAACACGCTTTGCGGCTGGGTTCTGGCCGCTGCCTTGGTGTCGGGTTGCGCGACGAGCTTCGATCCGCGTTCGGTCGATCAGGACCGCCTTTACAGCGCGATCACGGTGGACGACGTCGATTACGTTCGGGCTGCAGTCAATTCTGGCGCTATTAATCCCAACCAGCGTATTTCGGCCCCGGGCTACAGCACAGGCGCGCCGATGATCACGCTCGCCGCGCGTGCGGGTTCCGTGGATGTGCTCCAGTATCTGGTTGGAGCAGGCGCCAACCTGAATGCCCGCTCTCCTTACAATGAGACCGCGTTGATGCTGGCGTGCTTTTTCATGAGCGACCTGGAAGGCCAGGGCGCGTCCTACGAGCAGCACGAAGCGGCAGCGCAGATACTGGTCGAAGCAGGCGCCAGCCTGGAAGCCGGCCGGGATGGTTACACGCCTTTGTCGTACGCTGCCTATCAGGGGCGTGACCACACCATTCGCTTTCTGCTGGCGCGCGGCGCCCGGGTTGACGGCTACGTTGAGAATGGCGCCACCTACCTGCCGACGCCGCTGATGATGGCGACGATGATGGGCAACGAGGCGGCGGCGCGCCTACTGTTGCAGGCTGGCGCGAACGCGCGGCTGAGGGTCGAGGCCGGGAACACGGCTTTCGAGCTCGCGCGCAAGTACCGGCAGACGCAATTGTTCTCCATGCTGCGTTGCGCGGAGGGGCTGCCGTCGGGCCAGAACTTCTCGCGGTCGTGTGAAGGCGTGACCGGTACGGATTCGTTGATCCCGGCTGGATTGTTTCGCCGCTAGTCAGCCGTCCCTTCACCCCTTGGAGGACAAGTGATGAATAATGGTGATGATTATTGGTGATGAAAAATGGTGATAAGAAAGGGGTTTCAACCCGCCCATCACCAGTATTCATCACCAGTACTCATCACCAGTACTCATCACCAGTTTCCATCAC
>JAQBFV010000102.1:0-14096 GCA_032123035.1 Betaproteobacteria bacterium
CCGCTCGCCTTGTAGGCGTTTGAGGGTGTGCGGGCCTTATCGAAAAGCTGTTTCAGTGCGCGCTTTACGGCCTCGCTCTTGCTGACCTTGTGCGAGACGCAGTAATCCGCGAGCTTCTGCTCGACGCGCGGCGGAAGGCGAACGGAGATCGGCATGACCAAGGCTGTATGACAGAACTGTCGTAATTGTATTACACACCCAATCACCGCGCAACCGGAGCTTTACAGCTCTCGGCTCGCCATGTCGAAAGAGAGGCACGAGTTCGCGCTCTCCAAATAAGAATTCGGGGCAGCGACCCGATTCACGATTCACGATTTACGGATAATGATCGGCGTTTATCGGCGTCCATCGGCGGCTAATAAACCTTGTTCTAGGTTCTGAGTTCGGGGTTCCGGGTTTCTTGTATATATAGATCTGCGTTTATCTGCGTTTATCTGCGGCTAAGTGTTTCGGTTTTCCGATTCACGATTTACGATTTACGGATCTTGAGGTACACGCGCTCGAGATCGCGCGTAAAGGCGTCAGCGTCAAACAGTGAGCTCGACTTGGCGGCTGATACCCGCGAGCGTATTTCGGCCAGTTGTCCGGGGTCGGTCGCGAGTCGCCGGGCTAACTGCTCATAGTCGGCTAACGAGCCCGTGATCAATTCCGGCAGGGCTGCATACGTCAGGATGCTGCCCGACACGCGCGCGGCAAAGGTGTTTCCGCAAAGCGCCACGACCGGGCAGCCGGCCCACAGGGCATCGCTTGCCGTGGAGTGTGACGTGTAGGGAAACGTATCGAGCGCGAGATCGGCTACGCGGTAGCGCGCCAGATGCTGGGCGAACGGTATTCGCGGCGAGAAGACGAGCCGCTCCGGGGAGATGCCCTGCGCCTGTGCGGCCCGTGTCAGGTTGGCGCTTGCCCACTGATTGTCTTCGGCGAGCCAGAGCACGCTCCCCGGCACGTCGCGCAGGACGTTCATCCAGCGCGCGAAGATCTCCGGCGAGATCTTCGCCGACTGGGTAAAGCAGCAGAAGACAAAGGCGTCCGCAGGCAGACCGTACTCCGCGCGCGTCAGCGGCTCTGGTAATGGACGGGAGCGATCGTTACATTGCCAGCAATGATCGAGGTGCTCGATTTTCTCCGAGTACGCCGACTCGCTGCCCGGCGGAACGATGACGCGGTCGGTGATGAGGTAGTCGATGAAGGGGGCGCCCAGGGTTCCCGGGTACCCCAGCCAGTTCACCTGCACCGGGCATGGCCGGCGCGCGAGGATCGAGGTGCGGGCGCCCATCGTGTAGCCCTTCAGATCCACCAGGATGTCCAGGGCATCGTCCTGAATACGGCGCACTACGATGTCATCCGGGTCCCACGCGACCTCGACGAAGTGCTCGGCACCCGCGCGCAGCCGCGCGCGCATCGCACTCTCGTCCTCAGGTCCATACGAGTAGGCAAAGATCTCGAAGCGGGTGCGATCGTGGCGTTCCAGCACACCCGCGAACAGATAGGCAATTGCATGCTCGTGGAACTCGGACGAAAGATAGCCGATGCGAACGCGCTGGCCGGCAGAGGGAGCGGCCTTGGCAACGCGGCCGGCGCCGGCGCGAGCGTCGGTCCCGAATTGCGCCTCGGCCCAACGTCGCGTGTAATCGAGCTGCTCCTCCGGCGTCGTGTCCTCGATCAGCAGCCAGAACGGGCTTCCCAGGTCCGTCTCCTGGCCCAGACGGCGCTTCAGCTCAGCCCAGACTTCGCGCCGCTTCTCCCAATCGCACACGCGGCGGAGCTGATGGGCGAGCATGCCAAGCAGGCCACCGGAGCCGGTCCGCTCGAATCCCTCTTCGAGCGTCGCGATCGCGTGATCCAGCTCTCCGCGCACGATATGAACCAGCGCCAGAACCGAATACGACCCGGCGAGACCGGGATCGATCTCTCTTGCCCGCCGCGCTGCCGACTCTGCATTGGCAAGCTCGCCGCATTGGAAGAATGCGTCTGCCAGGCCAGGCCAGGCCCCCTTGTGCCCGGGGTCGAGGCGCAGCACTTCCTGGAGCGATGCGATGGCTTCCCGGAAACGGCCGAGCGCCACAAGGGCGGCCGCGAGCCCTTCTCGCGCCTCGAGGAAATTCTCGGCTGATTGAAGGGCGGCCAGGTAGCGATCGCGCGCATCCTCCGGGCGGCCCTGGGAAGACAAGGTGTCCGCGAGGTTCTTGTTGGCAACGGCATGACCCGGATCGATCTCGAGCGCGCGGCGAAAGCACTGGGTCGCGTTTTCGGCCAGCGATTGCCTTTGCAGCACGACGCCCAGGTTGACCAACGCATCGACGTACTGTGGCGCGCGCTCGAGCGTGCGCTCGAACCACTGTCGCGCCGTGTCCAGCTCGTCGCCCTGCAGCGCAAGCACGCCCAGGTTGAAGCGTGCCTCGAGGTGGTCCGGATCCAGCCGCAGGACCGACCCCAGGTGATTGCGCGCCGCTGCGATGTCGCCTTGTTGCGCGTAGGCGTGGGCCAGATTCAAATGGCAATCGGGGTCCTCTGGCGCCAGGGCGAGCGCCTCTTGCAGTTCGGTGAGCGCCTCGCGCGGCCGATCCTGGTTCAGCAGCGCGATGCCCAGCCGCATGCGCACCGAGGCCGGCGCCCCCGGCAAGGCCGCGGCATCGCGCAGCGCGCGCTCGGCGTCGGCGAAGCGGCCGAGCATGAGATGGGCTAGCCCGAGATGCTCGAGCGCGAGTCCGTATCCACGCTGGCTCGCAGCCGCCTGTTCCAACAGCGGCAGAGCCTCCCCGGCGTCGCCGGCGGTAAGGCGCGCGATGCCGAGCAGGCACAGTGCTTCGGGGTTGCGCGGCGCGCGCTCGACGACTTCCTCGCACAGGCGCCGGGCAGCCACCAGGTTTCCGCTTTGCAGAAGTTCCTGAGCTTGCTTGAGCTTGCGATTAATGAAGGAAGACACAGACGGAGATGCGTGCCACGCAATGGATCGCCGCCAATCATATACGTGATGACGGCCGGCACGAAAGCCCGGAGGCGGCCGGCAGCGCCTGCGCTGGATGCGACGAGTACTCCGTCAGCGTAACGACGTGCCGTGGAGAAAGGCTTAGACAGCCTGCTCCGATCTTCTTAGAATCGGGCACCGACCCACCGATAACGCTCGGCCGTACTCACCCGCGACTTCATAACGCATGTCCGAACGAGACGAAAACCGCTCCGACCTGAGGGACAGCCTTCGGCGCGTGACCGAGCTCCTGCAAAAGCACGAGCGGGTCGAGAACCTCGTACACCGGCAGGAAGGCCCGCGGCACGATCTCGTCGAGAGCCTGGTGCACAAGGCGCACCTGGTGGAGCTGCAACGGGTGCTCGAGCCGCTGCACCCGGCGGACGTCGCGGACATCCTCGAATCGCTGCCGGTCAAGCAGCGCCTGATGGTGTGGGACCTCGTGAGGGCCGATCGCGAGGGCGAGATTCTGCTCGAGGTCACGGACGCGGTGCGCGAGACGTTGATCGCGCACATGGACGAGGAAGAGCTGGTGGCGGCGGCCGAGCAGCTCGACACCGACGAGATCGCCGACCTCGCACCGGATCTCCCGCGTGAAGTGATCCAGGACGTCTTCCGCTCGCTCTCGCCGGAAGAGCGCGAGCAGCTGCGCGCGGCGCTGTCCTACCCGGAGGACACCGTCGGTGCGCTGATGGATTTCGACATGATCAGCATCCGGGACGATGTCACGATCGAGGTCGTTTTGCGCTACCTGCGACGGCTGGACGAGCTGCCGGATCACACTGACCAGCTTTTCGTTGTCGACCGCACCGACGTCTTCAAGGGTCTGCTGGCCGTCAACCGCCTGCTCGTCACAGATGCCGACACCACCGTGGCAGGCGTGATGCAGCCCGCGGCGGTCCGATTGCGGCCCCAGCAGAAGGCGCAGGAGGCGGCGAATGCGTTCGAGCGTTATGACCTCGTGTCTGCCCCGGTGGTCGACGATGCGGGGAAGCTCATCGGACGGGTAACCGTGAACGCCGTGGTGGACTATATCCGGGAGGAGACCGACAGCGACAGGCTCTCGGCGGGCGGCCTGAGCGAGGACGAGGATCTCTTCGCCTCCGTTTGGAAGAGCGTGAGGAACCGCTGGACGTGGCTTGCCGTCAATCTCGTGACCGCGTTCATCGCGTCGCGGGTCATCGGGCTGTTCGAGGACTCCATCGCGCGCCTGGTGGCCCTGGCGGCCCTGATGCCCATCATTGCCGGCATCAGCGGCAATTCCGGGAACCAGACCATTACGATGATCGTGCGGGCGCTCGCCCTCGGCCAGATCACGGCTACCAGCGCGCGTAAACTCTTTGCCAAGGAGATTGGCGTCAGCGCGGTCAATGGCCTTATCTGGGGCAGCATGGTCGGGATGTTCGCGTTCCTCATCTACCACAATTGGCAGCTGGGCATCGTGATGACAGGCGCCATGGTGCTCTCGCTTCTGTTGGCGGCCGTCATGGGCGTGGCGATTCCGCTGGCCTTGCAACGGCTGGGCCGGGACCCGGCGCTGGGATCGAGCGTGATGATTACGGCCATTACCGATAGCGGGGGTTTCTTCATCTTCCTCGGTCTGGCCACGGTGTTTCTGGTTTAGATCGCGGACCAGGCCAGTACTAACGGATGCAGAAACTGCACGCCACCGCGTTCTGGCGTAAGGCACCCACGGGCGCCGGGAATAGAGGGGCGGGGCTGCCTGTTTACCCGGTGAGCGACTGCCGCTCACACTGGGAGGAGAGAGACGATGCTTGACCGTGGGAAAATTGGCGCCGCCCTCGGCGCAATGCTGCTGGTTGCCGGCTGCGCGACAGCCCCGACACAATTCAATGGAGGCGTATTGACCGATTCGAAGGGCATGACGCTCTATACGTTTGATAAGGACAAGGCCGGATCGGGCCGCAGCGTGTGCAATGGCAAATGCGCGGTGAAGTGGCCGCCATTGAAAGCCTCCACGGAGGCCAAGCCCAGCGGGAAATACACGGTCGTTACCCGGAACGACGCGTCCAGGCAATGGGCGTACGATGGCAAGCCGCTCTACCTCTGGGTGAAGGACAAGAAACCTGGAGATCGCACCGGGGATGGTGTCGCCAAAGTGTGGCACGTCGTCAAGGAGCCGGGCGGGTCGATGGGCGGGTATTAGACCGTGGCCGAGCTGCGTGCGCTCATCGAGGAGCAGATTCCGAGATTGCGCCGCTACGCACGCGCGCTGACGGGTGACCGCAGCTTGGCTGACGATCTCGTGCAGGACACGCTGGAGCGCGGGCTGAGCCGTTTCCACCTGTGGCGCCACGGCAGCGACCTGCGAGCGTGGCTCTTCACCATCATGCATAACATCTTCGTCAACCAGGTGCGGTCGCGACTGCGGCATCAACACGAAGCGCTCGAGTCTGATGCCGCGGGCGAGGCAATGCGGGTGAGCGAGCCGGAATGGCTTGAACTGCGGGATCTCGACAGCGCTCTCGCGCAATTGCCGCACGAGCAGCGCACCGTGTTGCTGCTGGTTGGATTGGAGCAATTTACTTACGAGGAGGCTGCGCGAGTCCTGCAGATCCCGATCGGAACCGTCATGTCGCGTTTATCGCGCGGCCGTGAGCGCCTGCGTGCAGTGCTCGCAGGCGAACCCAATGTGAGTCCCCTAAAGGTCGTTAAATGACTCAGTTGCCCGTAACTGAAGCCGATCTGCACGCCTACGTGGATGGCGCCCTGCCAGCCGAAAGCGCGGCCCAGATCGAGGCCTACCTGGCCGAGCACCCGGAAGACGCCGTTCGAATCGCATCTTATTGCGAACAAACCGCGGCGTTGCACCGCGTGTTCGATCCGACACTGGACGAGCCTTTGCCGCAGCGCCTTGAAGTGCCGCGCCCGGTATGGGCGCGCGCGGTGCTCCGTTATGCCGCCGTTGTGGCGTGGCTTGCGCTGGGTGGCGTGGCGGGGTGGCACCTGCACGAGTACCGCGCCGTGGGTCAGTTCGAAGCGACTACGTGGGCCCGGCGCGCAGCGGTCGCGCACGTGGTGTACAGCCCCGAAAAGCGCCACGCCGTGGAGGTCGGTGCGGCGGAGGAGGGCCATCTGGTGCGGTGGCTGTCGAAGCGCTTGGGCGCCTCCGTCAAGGCCCCTCATTTGGGGGATGTGGGGTATTCGCTGGTCGGAGGGCGCCTGCTGCCCGGTGACCGCGGTCCGATCGCGCAGTTCATGTACCAGGATGGCAAGGGTCAGCGCTTGACGCTCTACGTGCGCCGCGACGCGAACAAACGGCGTGAAACTGCGTTTCGCTTTTCGCGCGAACGCGAAGTCGGCGTGTTCTACTGGATCGATGGCGGACTCGGTTACGCGCTGTCGGGAGAAATCGACAAGCCGGCGTTGCTGCGCGTGGCAACCGCCGTCTATCGGCAACTCAATCCTTGAAGCGCCCGTACGGCGCGGCGCGGCCGAGTGTCGGCTAGCCGCACCCTCAGCGCTTTACGCCTACACCGGAACCTTGTTCCTAAAGTACTGATTAGAATAGACTAACGAACACGATCCGTGTGCGATAGGATCGTCAACTGCGATCGAGCCAGAGGGGTTCTTGCGGCGAGCGGCGCGGACTTCTGCGGTCGCGATGAAGGGGGGAAATTACGGGAGCCGGGGGTTACCCAGCCCCCGTAGCAGTACTCAAACTATTTCTTCTTGGCTTTTTTCTTAGCAGCTTTCTTCGCTTTTTTCTTTGCCATTACACGTCTCCTTTAAAGTTGACTTAGGCATCGTTAAGTGCGGCTTGCGGTCCGCACCACCATCGCATAATTCGAACGATACACATGACTGCGCAGCGCTCGTTTCCAAAAAAAACACCGGAAACTTATGCTTGGTGTGTCAATTCTATGCTACACACAAAAATAAATGCAACACTTTTGTGAAAACAGGTTGACAACGAGATAACGTGTTGTGCGTTTGCTGCAACAACTCGATCGCCCAAAACTGTGCAAAAGGGCCGCTTATGACGCAGGAATTCGCGCGATCGATGCGTCGCCACGTTACGGCAGCAAGCATTCGGGTGCCATCAGTTCGGCGATCGTCTCGCGTTTTCGGATGAGGTGCGCCTCCTCTTTGTCGACCATCACTTCTGCCGCGCGCGGTCGAGTGTTGTAGTTCGAGCTCATGCTCATGCCGTACGCACCGGCCGACATGATCGCGAGCAGATCGTTCTCGCGCAGGGAAAGTTCACGCGCGCGGGCGAGGAAGTCGCCGCTCTCGCACACCGGCCCCACGATCTCGTAGGTTGCGCCACCGCCGTTTGCGGCCGCGACCGGCCGGACCTCATGATAAGCGTCGTAGAGCGCGGGCCGCATGAGGTCGTTCATCGCAGCATCCACCACCGCGAAATTCCGCGCGGCGCCTTGCTTCAAGTACTCGACGCGCGCCAGCAGAATGCCCGCGTTGCCGACGAGGGCGCGGCCCGGCTCGAGTAGGAGCCTGACGGGGCGCGCGCCGACCCGGGCCGTCAGAGCCCGCGCATAGTCGGCGAAGGCTGGCGGCGACTCATCCCGGTAGCGGATCCCGAGCCCGCCGCCAACATCGACGTGCGTTAGCGCGACACCTTCGGCGCGGAGCTGGTCCGCCAGCTCGAGGACGCGGTCCAGCGCTGCAACAAACGGATCGAGTTCGGTGAGCTGCGAGCCAATGTGGCAGCCGATGCCGGCGATGGCGAGATGGCGCATGTCGCGCGCCAGGCGGTACAGCCGAAGGGCGTCCGGATAAGCCACTCCGAACTTGTTCTGCTCGAGCCCGGTCGCGATGTAGGGATGGGTACGCGGATCCACGTCGGGGTTCACGCGCACGCTGATTGTCGCAGTCGCGCCAGCCGTCGCCGCGACGCGATCCAGACGCAGCAGTTCCGGCTCTGACTCGACGTTGAAGCAGAGGATGCCCGCGGCGAGGGCCTGCCGTATTTCCTCGGCGGTCTTGCCGACGCCGGAGAACACGGTCCGGCCCGGGTCGCCGCCGGCAGCGAGGACGCGCTGCAGCTCGCCGCCCGACACGATGTCGAACCCGCTGCCCAGGCGGGTCAGCAAGTTGAGCATCGCCAGCGTGGAGTTGGCCTTGACCGCGTAGCAGATCAGGTGATCGCAACCGGCAAAGGCCGCCTCGAATGCGCGATACGTCTGCTCCACGGCGGCGCGGGAATAGACGTAGCAGGGCGTGCCGTAGCGCTCGGCAATCCGCCGCAGGGGTACCTGCTCCGCGTAGAGCTCGCCGCCGTGGTAGGCGAAGTGATTCACTATGAGGGTGGTTTCTTGTTCTCGTTTTCCGGTGCGGGCTGCGGGGCGGGGTTCTGCGCCTCAGGCTTCTCCGGCGAGGGCAGATAGAGGGGGCCCTTGTAGCCGCACGCCACGAGCAGCGCGGCCAGGACGATCAGCGTGAGAGGAGCGCGCATGGTCCGTGGCGGATGAGGATAAAAAATAGTAGCACAGGTGCACTCGAGCGCACCGTATCATTAGAACCGGTCTCAAAAACCCCCTGAAACCAGAAGATCATTAACCACGGAATCACACGGAAATACACGGACCAAGACTTGAACTGGGAAGTGCGCTGTAATGGAACAACAATTTCCGTGTGCTTCCGTGTGGTTCCGTGGCTGTGTTTGTTTTTGAGATAACTTCTAGGCGATCGCTCAATCTTCCAGCCGTTGCATTTCCGCCTCAATCCAGTCTTCCACCCGGCGATTGAGCTCCTGATGCGTGAGGCCCCGCGAGTCGATCGGGGCGCCCACACTCACGGTGATAAGCCCGGGATACTTGAGGAACGCCTTGCGCCGCCACAGGGTCCCGGCGTTATGCGCCACCGGAATCACGGGCGCGGCGGTCTGGGTCGCAAGCCAGGCGCCGCCGGCCTGGTAGGGGCCGCGCGCCCCGGGCGGCATTCTCGTGCCCTCCGGGAAAATGACAATGCAAAGGCCCCGGGCCAGGCGCTCGCGTCCCTGATCGAGGAGCTGGCGCAAGGCTTGCGCTCCGGCCGCCCGGTCGATGGCGATCGGCGAGAGCATCGCCAGTCCCCAACCGAAAAACGGAATCCACAACAGCTCCCGTTTCACGACCCACGTCTGGGGCGGGAAGATCGTCTGGAAGGCGAGTGTTTCCCAGGCGGACTGGTGCTTTGCGAGCACGATGAACGGCGGCGACGGAATGTGGTCGGCGCCGAGCACGCGGTAGCGGATGCCGCAGATCTTCTCCGCGCCGGCCATGATGAGCCGCGACCAGGCGCTGATGAGGCGGTAACGGATGGGCGGCGCCAGCGGAAAGGTGAGGAGCGCCAGGAGCGCGAACGGCAGAGTGATAAGCATCTGGAAGAGCGCCAACAGCGACGAGCGAATGACAACGCTCATTGCACGAGGGACTTCGCAGCTTCGGCGAGATTGGCAAAGACCAAGGTATCGGCGGGTAGTGTCTCAAGCCGGGTTTTCTTTCCCTTGCCCGTTAGCACCAGGATCGGCTGGGCACCCACCGCCGCCGCCGCCTCGAGGTCGCGCAAGGCGTCACCAATGCACGGCAGGCCCTTGAGGCTGGTGTTGAAGCGATGCCCGATCTCCTCGAGAAGTCCGGGTTTCGGCTTGCGGCAGCCGCAGTTGGCATCCTGTGCATGCGGGCAATAGAACACGGCGTCGATGCGACCGCCGGCCTGGCCCACGGCCCGGTGCATCTTGTCATGGATGGCATTGAGGGTCGCCATCTCGAACAGGCCGCGCCCAACCCCCGCCTGATTGGTGGCCACGACAACGTGGAAGCCCGATTGCGTGAGCTTCGCGATGGCCTCCAGGCTTCCGGCGATGGGTTTCCATTCGTCGGGACTCTTGATGTAGGCGTCGCTGTCGTGGTTGATGACGCCGTCGCGATCTAGGATGACCAGTTTCATCGTGAAACGTGAAACGTGAAACGTGAAACGTAGATGTTTGCTGTCAAAACCATGAGGGTCTCTTCGATTGACGATTCACGATTCACGTTTCACGAAGGTCAAGTGGCGAGCTTCGAGATGTCGGCGACGCGGTTCATCGCTTGGCGCAAATCGGCAAGCAGCGCGAGCCGGTTCTGCCGCAGCTTTGCGTCCTCCACCATAACCATAACAGTATCGAAAAAGGCGTCGACCGGGGTCTTCAGCACAGCGAACGTCTTCAGATAACCCGTGAAGTCACCCTGCTTGAACAGCGGTGTGGCTTGACGAGACGCGATCTGAAGGGCCTCGTGAAGCGCCCGTTCGGCCGGCTCTTTCAGCTCGTCGATCTCGGCATTGGAGAATGATTCGCCCTTGGCCCGGGCTTGTTTCAGAATGTTCGCGACGCGCTTGTTCGCGGCCGCAAGGCTTTCCGCTTCGGGGAGCTTGGCAAACGCACGGACCGCTTCAAGCTGCTTGGGTATGAGGTTCGCCGCAGCGTGGCTGACGCTGAGAACGGCCTCGACCTCATTCGCCGTATACCCGCGCTCCTGGAAATAGCTGCGCATCCGCTCGGTGAAAAACATCTCAAGATCCGTCTGTGCCTTGTTCTTGAACGGCTCGAATGCTGCGTCCAACGCATCCGATAGCGACAACGGAACCTGGTTTTCAACAACGATTCTGATGACGCCCAGAGCCCCTCGGCGAAGCGCGAACGGATCTCTGTCGCCGGTCGGCTGCTCCCCTATGCTGAAGAGTCCGGCGAGCGTGTCGAGCTTATCGGCCAGCGCTACGGCCATGCCAACCCGACCCTCGGGCAGGGCGTCCCCTGCGAACCGCGGACGGTAATGCGAGCTGATCGCATCCGCGACTTCCTTCGGTTCCCCGTCATGCCGCGCGTAGTAACCGCCCATGATCCCCTGCAGCTCGGGAAACTCGCCAACCATTTCGGTCAGAAGATCGGCTTTCGACAGCCAGGCTGCGCGCTCCGCGAGAAGGCCGTCGGCGCCGATGGTGCGCGCAATACGCCCCGCGAGAAGCTGGATGCGCTCGATCCGTTCGAGTTGCGTGCCGAGCTTGTTGTGATAGACGACGTTGGCGAGCCGCGGCACCCGCGTCCCGAGCCGGGCCTTGCGGTCCTGATCGAAGAAGAACTTCGCGTCGGACAAACGCGCGTGCAGTACGCGCTCGTTGCCGTGTACGATCTCACGCGGATCGTTTGGCGCGAGATTGGACACGAACAGAAAGCGTGGCAGCAGCTTTCCGGTCGCCTTGTCGCTCAGCGGGATGTATTTCTGGTGCTGCTGCATCGACAGGATCAGGCACTCCTGCGGCACGTCCAGGAATCGGGGGCTGAATTCACCGGCGAACACGGCCGGGAATTCCACCAGGGCTGTGATCTCGTCGAGGAGGCCGTCTCCGGCCACGAGGGCGGCGCCTTTGCCGCCCGCCTTGCCCAACGCTTTGACGATCTCTTCGCGGCGCGCAGCGAACCGTGCCGTCACTCGGCCTTTGTCGCGCAGGACTTTCTCATAGTCATCGGCGCGCTTGATGATGACCGGGTCCCGCGAGAGGAAGCGGTGGCCGAGAGTCCGGTTCGAGCTTGGCGCGCCCAGCACGGTGCCCGCGACAACCCGGGAACCGTGCAGCATGATCAGGCCGTGCACCGGCCGCACGAATTCAGTGTCGCCCGAGCCCCAGCGCATGATTTTGGGGGCTGGCAGTTTTTTGAGCGCGGTCTCGACCTTTCGCGCGAGGTTGGCGTCCAGATGGCCGCCTTGCGCGATGGCCTGATAGAAAAAGAATTCTCCCTTAGGGGTCTCGCGCCGGGTGAGCTGCCCTACGTCAACGCCGTGCTTGCGGGCAAACCCGAGCAGTGCCGGGGTCGGCTTGCCGCCTGCATCCAGGCCGACTTTGACGCTTGGCCCGGATTGGTCGACAGGCCTGTCCGGCGCGCGCTCCCGCACGTGCGTGATCACGACCGCAAAACGGCGCGGAGTCGCAAACGATTCGACAACGCTATCGGCGCCAAGAAAATCATCCCGCCTGAGATCCTCCACGAGCGTGCTTGCGAATGTCTCGCTCAGGCGCTTTAGCGCCTTGGGCGGAAGCTCCTCTGTAAGCAGCTCGACGAGCAGACTCGCCGGCGCGGGATGTGCGGTTTTACGTCGCGCCATGCTCAGCTTCGCGCTTTCTTTTTTCCGCCCGGCGGCTTGAGCAACGGGAAGCCGAGCCGTTCGCGGGACTCAAAGTACGCTTGCGCCACCAGCCGCGCGAGATTGCGCACACGCCCGATGTAGGCGGCCCGTTCCGTGACCGAGATCGCGCCGCGCGCATCGAGCAGATTGAACGTGTGGGAGCAGCGGAGCACCATCTCGTAAGCCGGAAGCGCGCACTGCGCCTCCATCAACCGTTTCGCCTCGGACTCGAATTGGCCGAACTGCTGGAACAGCATCTCGGTGTTGGCGAGTTCGAAGTTGTAGCGCGACTGCTCAACCTCGTTCTGATGGTAGACGTTGCCGTAGGTGACGCCATCGACCCAGACCAGGTCGAAGATGCTCTCCTTGCCCTGCAGGTACATGGCGAGGCGCTCGAGTCCATAGGTGAGCTCGCCGAGGACCGGCTTGCAGTCAAGCCCGCCGACTTGCTGGAAATAGGTGAACTGCGTGATCTCCATGCCGTTCAGCCAGACTTCCCAGCCGAGCCCCCACGCACCCAGCGTGGGCGACTCCCAATCGTCCTCGACGAAACGGATATCATTTTTCCGCGGGTCGATGCCAAGCGACTGCAGCGAGCCCAGGTAGAGATCCTGCAGATCGTCCGGCGAAGGCTTGAGCACGACCTGGTACTGGTAGTAGTGCTGCAACCGATTGGGATTGTCCCCGTAGCGCCCGTCCTTCGGGCGGCGCGAGGGCTGCACGTAAGCCGCATTCCAGGGCTCGGGGCCGATCGCCCGCAGGAACGTTGCCGTATGAAAGGTTCCCGCGCCCATTTCCATGTCGTAGGGCTGCAGCAGCACACAACCGTGCCGGTCCCAGTACTGGTTGAGCTTGAGAATGATCTGCTGAAAGGTCAGCATTGCGCGCCGCCGCTTGTAAGCCTCGAATGTTACAGCGTTCCGTGGACTTCAGAAACGTCGAGCGTGCTGCGTGCCGCGAGCGCAGCGCGCAAGTTCAAGCTCGCGCCCTTACCAGATTGCCGGGCTATCGATTTCCTCTCGCTTGCGCGAGTTCCCGTTCGAGCTGCTCGATACGACGCTGCATCGGTTTCCTGACGCGGGACTGTGACCCGCCGCGGCTGAATTCAGCCGCGGCTGACACCCTTTCTGCCGAGAATGATCGCGCCCGCCGCCATCACGGCACAGAGGACGAGAACGGCGTAGTTGCCCCAGCGCAGGTACGGGGTCGATCCCGCGTAGCCTTGCACCCTGCGGCTGACGGTCGCGGTGGTAAATTCGGGTGCGCTCGCGAGGACCTCACCGCGCGGGTCGATGATGGCCGTGACGCCGGTATTGGTCGCGCGCAGCATATAGCGACCGGTCTCGAGCGCGCGCGCCTGCGAGATCTGCAGGTGCTGTTGCGGTGCGATCGAGCGCCCGAACCACGCGACGTTGCTGACGTTCACCAGCAGCGTCGCCTCCGGGAGCTGCCGGATGATTTCCTCGCCAAAGACGTCTTCGTAGCAGATGTTGACGGCGACGCGCTGCCCCGCCACCGCCAGCGGACGCTGATCTTCACGCCCGCGCGAAAAATCCTGCAACGGGATGGCGAGCACGTTCACGATCCAGGCCAGCACCGGCCGCAGAGGTATGAACTCCCCGAATGGCACAAGATGGGATTTGCGGTAACGCTGCGTCGAGGCGGTGCCGTAGCTGACGACACTGTTGAAATATTCTCCGTTGGACGATCTTTCAGCCACGCCGATGAGAAGATCGCCGCCGTTGCGCCGCGCATGCGTGGCAAGTTCCGCGAGGTAGTCCTGCGGCACCTGCTGCAAGAAGAGCGGCAGCGCGGTCTCGGGCAGAACAATGAGCCGGCTGCGGGAGCGCTCGACCAGTCCGCGGTAGGCCTCCAAGGTCGGCCGGACCCGATCCCCGCGCCATTTGAGGTCCTGGGCCACGTTGCCCTGGATGAGACTCACGGAGACGGGCGGCCCAATGGGCTCGGTCCAGGTAATCTGTTTGAGCGCCCAGCCACTCGCC
>JAQBFV010000103.1:0-4004 GCA_032123035.1 Betaproteobacteria bacterium
ACATTCCGATCGATCGCGAGAGTCCTTCAGGCGTGCGCGACTTCTGGTCGACGAAGCCCTCCACGCCATGGCCCTGGAACAGCGTCACCGTGGATGCGTCGCGCGGGAAACCCCGCGCGACCGACAGCGGCTCCCACTCGGGATCCGATTCGTCCTCGGCGAAGCACAGGGTGTACTTGCTTGGCGCGCCCAGCGCGGCGCGATCGGCCTCGCCCGGGCGGCCGCCGCCGACGTTTTGCACGATGAGATTAAGGGCGCGCCCGATCGTGGCATTAGCGCGGTTGCCCTGCCCCAACGCGTTCATGCCGGAATTCATCCCGATGCGCTTAGCAACGGGCCCGTTCACGATGATGATCGGGCTCGAGAAGTAGGTGGTCGCCAGCACGCCGTGCAGCGTAAAGACCGGCTCGAGCGCCGCCTCCAGCGCCGCGAGAAGCACCGGCAGATACTCCGGCTTGCACCCCGCCATCACGGCGTTGATCGCGACCTTCTCGACCGTGCACTCAGCGAGGTAAGGCGGAATCTTGCCGACGATTTCATCCGGGCGGCGCTCTGTGCCAGTCAACATGCGCATCACCCGCGCGTCGGTCGGCGGCGTGACGGGCAGCCCGTCGGTCCAGCCGCGCAGAAAGCAGACTTCCTCAGGGTCGTCGTTGTCGCCGTACTCGATCTTGCGCGCAGCGAGCAGCACGTCGCCCCGGTGCTTCGCCTCCAGCCGCTCGGCCACCCCGGGCTCGAGGGAGAGCGAGCCTCACCCGGGTTGGAACACGGGCAGTCCCTCGCCCAGATCACGAATGCCCGTCAGGCGCCGCCAGCCGTCCCGGTCCCATCCGACCACGCGCTCGGCCTCGCGGCCTTGCGAGAAACGCACAAGAGTCGGTGTCGCCTCGATGTTGTTGAGCCAGGACCGGTCGAGCTCGCGGTCATCGACGATATTGGCGACCTCGCGTGGAAATCCCGGGTCGTCCTGGGACACCACCTGGAATGCTGGCAAGGCGCGCGCAGCCTGCTGCATCACCGGCTCGACGAGCAAGCACGTCGGGCACGCGCGTTTGGAGAAGACCACCAGACCGTCGGTTACCAGCATATGAAAACAGCAGCGCGAATGTTTTCGAAGAACTATAGTCTAACTCAACTTAATCCGGACGCTCCGCGCCGGATTAAGTCTGCCGATTCGATCCAGAAATTCTTTCCCGCCAACCAACACGAAGTACCTCCTTCCCCCTCAGGGGGAAGGTTGGGATGGGGGTGGGGTTGCGCGAGCGTCATTCTGTTTCACACTCTTAGTACTTAGTGCTTACTGCTCACCCATTAACCGTTCACCGTTCACCGCTCACCGGTTAGATTTCAGCGCATTTTGGAGAAATCGGTGGGCTGAAGGATCGTCCGTGTGATCGAAGCGACGAGCGGTCCTGCCGCTTCGCTCTGGTCGCGGGCCGCGATCCACTCGGCGTCCTTCTGGAATGCGGCCGTCGCGCGCCCGCGGTGCGTCATGTCGTCCCACTGCAGGAGGTAGTAGAGATCGTTGGTGCTCTCGCCGATGTCCACAGTCCAGAATCCCATCGGGCGAATGTCGTGCTTTTCCCAGATGCGCACCGTGGTCTTGCGGAAGCGGTCCACGAGAGCGGGAAGCTTGCCGGGCATGGCATGGTAGACGCGCAGTTCGTATATCATCATCGCCTCCTCCAATAATGGGCGTCCGAGTATACAGCGTCCGGCTCTCGCCCCGGTTTCGGAATGTGGACCGCTCGCAGGAAACGAATTCCGGCGCACCCGTTCTATACTGAGCAACGGAAACGGTGTCATGAATAACGGAAGACGCCTGATATTGAAAGCGGCCGCAGCCATGGCGATATCCCCTAGCGCACCGAAAAGCGCACTCTCCGCGTCCACCGCCTTGCAAAAGCGCGCCATTCCGCGCAGCGGGGAGCCGCTCCCGATCGTCGGCCTCGGCACGTGGCAGACCTTCGATGTGGACCCCGGCTCGCCGCAACGCCCGGAGCTCATGCAGGTTCTGCAGCTGCTCGCCGAGCTGGGTGGCAGCGTCGTCGACTCCTCGCCGATGTACGGCCAAGCGGAGCGCGTCGTGGGTGACCTGAGCGCCGAAGCCCGGCTGCGTGAGCGGCTTTTCTTCGCCACCAAGGTCTGGACCAGCGGCCGCAATGCCGGGATCCGGCAGATGGAAGAATCGTTCCGGCTCATGCGCACCGACCGCATGGACCTCATGCAGGTGCACAATCTAGTCGACGTGGCGACGCATACCAAGACCCTGAAGGAATGGAAGGCGGCCGGTCGCATTCGCTACATCGGCATTACGCATTACCACTCCGGCGCCTTCGCGGAGCTCGAGCGGCTGGTAAAGACGCGCGAATACGACTTCGTGCAATTCAACTACTCGATTGACGACCGCGCCGCGGAGTCCCGCCTGCTCCCGGCGTGCGCCGAGAGCGGAACCGCGGTGCTCATCAACCGGCCGTTTTCCCAGGCGGACCTGTTCGGCCAGGTCCGGGGCAAAACGCTGCCCCCCTGGGCAGCCGAGTTTGATTGTCAGAGTTGGGCGCAATTTTTCCTGAAATACCTGTTGGGCCATTCGGCAGTAACCTGTGTGATACCCGGAACCAGTCGTACGCGGCATCTGCGGGACAATCTGCAGGCCGGAATGGGGCGTCTGCCCGACACCGCGACCCGCCGCCGCATGGCGGAATATCTGGACCAGCTTTGACGCTGCTGCGCGCAACCATCCTGGCATGCGGCCTCGCGGTGCTCGCGGGATGCAGCACCGTGCGCGTCGGCTACAGCCAGCTCGATACCATCGCGGTGTGGACGACCGATCGCTACTTCGACCTCGACGAGCAGCAGAAGAAAGCGTTCAGGACGCGCTTTCGCCGCCTGCATGAATGGCACCGCTACGAGCAGCTCTTGGATTATGCGGAGTTTCTCGCGCTGGCCAAGGCGCGGCTGGAGCGCGCGCTCAACGCCGGGGACGTTCACTGGTTCCTGGAAGGCATCAAGCAGCGCTACGCGATCATCGTGAACCGCGGAGCGGGCGACGCGGCGGCGTTTTTGCTAACCATCGCGCCCCACCAGCTCGATTTTGTGCAGGAACGCTGGGAAAAACTCAACCGGCGTTTTGTGAGCGATAACCGGCTGGATTCGAGCCTCGAGGAGCAGCGGCAAGCAAGCTCACAACGATCCATAAAGCGCTTTCGCGACTGGTTCGGCAGCCTGAGCATCGATCAGGAGCGCCTGATCCGAGCAAGCGTCGAGACGATGGAAACGATCGGCCCGCTGCGGCACCAGGACCGGTTGCGCCGCCAGCGCGAGTTCCTGCAGTTGATGCAGCTGCGAGGCGAGCCCCCGGTTTTCAGGGAGAAATTGCGGCTCTGGCTCCTTTACTGGGAAGCGGGCCGCTCACCCGAGTACAAACGGGCCTGGGCCCGATGGCGCGACCAGAATATCGCTATGCTGCTCGCGGTAGACCGCTCACTGACTCCGCAGCAACGCGCGATGGCCGTGCATCGGCTGCAGGGCTATATTGACGATTTCAGGGCGCTGGCCGACCGGCCGGGCGTGCAGGCCGCCGCTGGCCACTAAGAGCCGTGACCAATGACCCGTGATTGGTGACTGGTGCTGAGAGGCGTGGCCGCGGGCGACTGATCCAAGAGGCGGTGTCCGCTTTCGACGGCGGGCTCAACCGGGCATCACGACATGGGATGCGCGCCGCTCGATTTCGAGCGCTGGCCGCCGTTGCAACGACCCTGCTCACGATCTACGACAGGTGCAAGGCTATGGATCGCGGCATGCGGCTACAGGACATTCGCCTGCTCGAAAAAAAAGGTAGAAAATCGGGCCACTGGAAAGCGACGTCCCGTCGACGCGCGGCGATTCGTACAAAAAGAAACCCCTCTTGCGAGGGGTTTCTTCGGACCCGGACCGGAAGACCGGCTCGAGTTGCTATCGGCTTAGTGACGGCATTCCGCGGGCATGTAAACGTGCTGCGCGGT
>JAQBFV010000104.1:0-11331 GCA_032123035.1 Betaproteobacteria bacterium
GGTTTTATGGGGAACTCATCTATGGAAAGCTCAATAATTTTTTTTCCTTTGAACCTATGTTGAGTTATATCTGGAATTATGGCTCTATCCGAGATTCTCAAAGTAAATCCATTCAAGTAAACCGGGGAAATTAGCAAAAAAAGGAAGAAAATTATAAGATCATAGGTTCAGTTGACAAAAACTTTTTCCTCTCAAAGAAAGGAGAACCTATGACCCAGAGTAAATTTATCAGAAAACTATTCCATTTGCGAGATGTAATAGTTAAAAAAGTCAATTTTGAAAACTATAATAAAGAACTTCACCTCCATGTCCGTCCACATAAATGTGGTGCTCAGTGTCCCGAATGCGGAAGAAGGTGCAAAATTGTCCGGGAAATGGATGAAGAACGAAGTTGGAGGGATTTGGTGGTAAGTGGAACTTCCGTTTTCTTCCATTTTCGTCTTCGAGAGATAGATTGCCCGACTCATGGCAGAAGTCAAGAGAAAATTCCCTGGGCAGAGGCATATAGCAGAGTATCCTATCGTTTGGAATTTTTAGTACTTGCCTATTCTCAGATTATGACACAGAAAGCAGCTGCCAAATTGTTAAATATTCCAAAATCAACCTTTTCAGACATTCTCCATCGCAGTATTGAGCGAATCCGGGATGGGCATAGAATTCGAAATTTGAAAAGTATAGGCATTGATGAAATTTCATATTGCAAAGGAAAGAAATATGCCACTGTTGTTTATGATATGGACAGGGGCTGTGTTGTCTGGGTGAGTAAGGGCAAGGGAAGAGAGACTATAGATAAATTTTTTGAGAATGAGCTATCGGAATACCAAAGAAATCAGATTCAATATGGTAGTTGTGATATGGCAAGGACATACATTGGTGCCATAAAGGATTACTGTAAAAACGCCATTCTCGTTATTGATAAATTTCATGTTGTTAAAGCTTTGAATGAAGCAGTTGATAGCGTCCGAAAAGTCGAGTGGCGAAACGTTGATGGTGATGAGAAAAAGTTCTTGAAAGGTTTACGCTGGCTTTTGTTTAAACATTCAAGTAACAGAAAAAAATCACAAACCCGCTTGTTAAATGGACTTCGGAAAAGTAATCGTCGAATACATCGAGCATGGATATTAAAGGATGAGTTCGAAGGATTCTGGGATTATCTTTACAAGGGTTCTGCTGAGAAATTTCTTAAAGGCTGGATGACATCTGTCAGGCGAAGCCGATTAGAACCCCAGCGACGAGCTGCAGCGGCACACACCCAACCCAGCGCTCGGATTGCGCGCGATCCGCCTGTGCCTGATCGAGCCGAAGCGCTTCCTGATCCAGCTACGCGCCCTTTTGCGGGCATCGCACTATGGCAAGATCAACATCCTCCTTCCGATGCTGGCCACTGCGAGCGAAGTGGACCAGGCGCTGGGGCTCATCCGCCAGGCCAGGCAGAGCCTTGACGAGCAAGGCCTCCCCTACGACCGGGGCATCCAGGTAGGCGGCATGATCGAGGTGCCGGCAGCAGCCCTCGCGCTCCAGCTCTTCACGCGCAAGCTGGACTTCCTCTCGATCGGCACCAATGACCTTATCCAGTACACACTCGCGATCGACCGCACTGACGACGCGGTCGCGCATCTCTACGATCCGCTGCACCCGGCGGTGCTCGGGCTCATCTCCGGCATCATTCGGACCGCCAACAAGGCCAAGGTCCCGGTGGCGCTCTGTGGCGAAATGGCAGGCGATGTCAGCCTCACGCGAATGCTGCTCGCGTTCGGGCTGCGCCAGTTTTCAATGCACTCTGCCCACCTGCCGGACGTAAAACAGGTGATCCTCAAATCCAACCTCGCGCAACTGAAGCCGCGCGCGATGAGGATGCTGCGCACGTCGGACCCGGAGAAGCTCAAGGCGCTGCTCGCGAAGCTGAACGCCTGAACCGCGCGTTCCGGGTTCAAAGTTCCAGGTTCCAGGTTCCAGGTTCCGAGCGCAGTTGTGTTGTAAGTCGCATTCCAATCACCGAATCCCGAACCTTGAACCTTGAACATTGAAACCCGCCCGGCGGGAATTTGACTTTCCGGGCGCAGGCGGGTAACGTTCCATCCGCTTCGGTCGCGCCGATTTGATGTTCAGCTTGCGGGCGCGTTACAAATCCGGCTAAAGAGAAAACGCTACAAGTTTTTTCCGGACCCGGCCAGCGCAAGCTCGCCGGGTTTTGCTTTTTGGGACATGGACAGCGCGCTTACATCAAAATCGGTCGGCATTGTCACGCCGCAGCTCGCGAAGTTCAGCGAGCCGGTCCCGCTCAAGTGCGGGGCGGTGATGGACCAGTACGACCTCGTCTACGAGACCTACGGGAAGCTCAACGCCGACCGCAGCAACGCGGTGCTGGTGTGCCATGCGCTCAACGCCGCGCACCATGTCGCCGGCCGTTATGCCGACGATCCCGACAACGTCGGCTGGTGGGACAACATGATCGGGCCGGGCAAACCGGTGGATACCGACCGCTTCTTCGTCGTCGGCGTGAACAACCTCGGCGGCTGCCACGGCTCCACGGGTCCCCAGAGCATCAACCCCCGCACCGGCAAAGCCTGGGGTGCGGACTTCCCGCTGGTCACGGTGGAGGACTGGGTCACGACCCAGGCGCGGCTCGCCGATCATCTCGGCATCAAGCGCTTTGCAGCGGTCATGGGCGGCAGTCTCGGCGCGATGCAGGCGCTGCAGTGGACGGTGAGCTACCCCGAACGCGTGGGACATGCCCTCGCGATTGCGTGCACGCCAAACCTATCGGCCCAGAATATCGCCTTCAACGAGGTTGCGCGCCAGGCGATCATCACCGATCCCGATTTCCACGGCGGGCACTACTACGAGCACAACACCCGCCCGATGCGGGGGCTGCGCGTCGCGCGCATGGTGGGTCATATCACCTACCTTTCGGACGACGTGATGGCAGACAAGTTCGGCCGACAGTTGAAGCACGGCCAGCTGCAGTACTCGTTCGAGCCGGAATTCGAGATCGAGTCCTACCTCGGCCACCAGGGGACGAAATTCGCCGGCTACTTCGATGCGAACACTTATCTTCGCATCACCAAGGTGCTCGACTACTTCGATCCCGGCTTCGAACACGGCGGCAACCTCGCGAGAGCGCTCGCGCCGGCGCAAGCGGCCTACCTTGTCGTCTCGTTCACGACCGATTGGCGCTTCTCGCCGGAACGCTCACGCGAAATCGTCAGGGCGCTGCTCCACAACCGGCGCGAGGTCACCTACGCGGAGATCGAAGCGCCGCACGGCCATGATGCGTTCCTGCTCGACGATGCGCGCTACCATGCCCTGGTCACGGCCTACTTCGATCGCATTCACGAAGAGGCGACGACGCGATGAAGCCCAGCGGCAACGGGATGCAGCGGCCGGATTTCGCGGCAATCGCCGACTGGGTGCGGCCCGGCGCGCGCGTCCTCGACCTGGGCTGCGGCGACGGCACGCTCCTCAGATATCTTTGGCGCGAGCGCAATGCGTCCGGGTACGGCGTCGAGATCGATGACGCGGGCGTGCTGGCTTGCGTCAAGAACGGCGTGAACGTGATTCAGAGCGATCTGGAGAGCGGGCTGTCCGACTTCGAGGACCGCGCTTTCGACTATGTGATCCTGTCGCAGACGCTGCAGGCCGTGCGTCACAGCGAGCGCATCGTGCGCGAGATGCTGCGCGTGGGACGCGAGGGCATCGTGACGTTCCCGAACTTCGGCTACTGGAAAAACCGCTTGCAAGTCCTGGGCGGCAAGATGCCCGTCTCCGACGACCTGCCCTTCCAGTGGCACGACACGCCCAACATTCACCTTTGCACGATCACCGACTTTGAAGACTTCTGCGGAGCGCGCGGCGTGCGCATCCTCCAGCGTACCGTGATCACCAACGGCAGCGCGGTCTCGATCCTGCCCAATCTCCTCGGGGCACTGGCCGTCTACCGATTTCAAAGGGCGTGATCGCCCACGCGAGACTACAAAATGGTGATGAGAAATGGTGATGATTACTGGTGATGTACAACCGTTTACGGTTTTTCATCACCATTATTCATCACCATCATTCATCACCACTAATCATCACTTCTCTCACCGGATCGGACGCTAGGCTCCGATCGTGTTGCGGAGCAGCCCGATCCCTTCGATCTCGGTCTCCAGCACATCCCCCGGCTTCAGGAACTCGGGCGGCGTGCGCGCGTAACCAACTCCGGACGGCGTGCCGGTGGCGATGATGTCCCCCGCCTCCAGCGTCAATCCGAGCGAGAGCTCTGCAATGATGCGCGGCAACTTGAAGTAGAGATAACTCGTGCTCGAATCCTGCTTGACGGCGCCGTTTACTCGCGTTCTCAGGCGCAGGTTGTCAGGATCCTTCACCGCGTCGGCCGTGATGATCCACGGGCCCATCGGGCATGAGCCGTCCAGGCTCTTGCCCTTGAACCACTGGTTGTGCCTGCGCTGGATATCGCGCGCGGAAACGTCGTTGATAACGGTATAGCCGAAGAGGTGTTTCATGGCCTCGGCCTCGGGGATGTTCTTGCCGCCCGGTCCGATGACGAGCCCGAGCTCGACTTCCCAGTCGATCTGTTTTGACACGTTGGCATCGAAAGGAATCGTGTCGTGGGGCCCCGTCACCGACGTTGCGGCCTTGGAAAAGAACGCGGGGTGGTCGGGAAGGTCAACTTTCTGCGTGCGCGCCTTTGCGCCTTCCTGGAAATGATCGAGGTAATTCCAGCCGACGCAGTAGACGTTCTTGGGCGGGCGCGGGACCGGCGCATGCAGCCGCACCTGGTCAAGCGCCACGATATCCTTGCCCTTCGACGCGACATCCCGCAGCCACGATAGCGCCTTCCCTCCCGCGGCGATGAGAGAAACCATGTCGGCCGGATCGAACGGCGGATTGCCGCCCACATGCGTAAGGTCGATTACCTCGTCGCCATCGCGCAGCATCCCTACGCGCGATGCGCCGCCCGCTTGCGGTGAAAACGTCACGAGTCGCATTTCATCCTCCCCTTAGAATCCGTGAATGGTGATTCGTGAATGGTGAATGGTAATTCTTCATGCGGCCGTCCGCACGCCCGCAATGAACCGATCCCGCTTGGAACCTGCGCGATGCCGGCTACGATTTTTTGAGCGTTTTCTGGACGTGGGCCGCGCCCTCGGCGCGCGTGCCGATCCAGACGTCCTTCGATTTCTTCGCGATCTCGATTACCTTCTCGAACGCCATCCTGAGAAAGACCCCGATGCGCCTGCCGCCAGGCCAGCGGAAATCCTTTGGCAGCAGCATCTCGGTTCCGCCGGTGTGCACGCTCAGGGGACCGGCATTGTCCATATCACCCATGTCTGCTCCTTTCGTTGAATCGATGAACATTACGATGCAGCCACGGCCGGCGGGGCCGGTTCAAGCCGGGCGCGAAGCCGCCAAAGCAGCCATAGCCCCGGCAGCGCGATCAGGAACGTGAAGAAGAAGAAGGGCGCCCAGCCGATTGCCACGACGAGAAAGCCCGAAGCCGGACCGACGTAGACGCGGCCGACTGCCGAAAGCGCCGAGAGCAACGCATACTGGGTCGCGGAGAAGCGGTGATTGCACAGCGACATCAGGAGCGCCACAAATGCCGCCGTCCCCATGCCGCCGCACAAATTCTCCGCGGCGATCACGCCGACCATGAGCGGATAGCTCTTTCCCGCCATGGCGAGCGCCATGAACCCGAGGTTGGTCACGGCCTGCAGAACGCCGAAGATCATGAGCGCGCGGTAAAGGCCCAGCCTTGCCATCCAGGCCCCTCCAATGAGCGCCCCCGCGATCGTCGCGACAAGCCCGAGCG
Source organism: Betaproteobacteria bacterium (assembly GCA_032123035.1). Classification (GTDB taxonomy): domain Bacteria; phylum Pseudomonadota; class Gammaproteobacteria; order Burkholderiales; family SG8-41; genus SG8-41. Next base: position 5,816 of record JAQBFV010000104.1, read on the forward strand.
CCTTGTTGATTGCGCCCACCTCGGTCGCTGAAAAACCGGCTCCGCGGATGAGGAACGCGGTGGTAAGCGTGCCGGCAAAGGCATCGCCCAGCTTGTAGAGCACGATCAACAATAGAAGCAGCCACGCGCCGTTGCGTGCGAAAAATTCGCGCAGCGGCTCGACGAACGCCGCCCCGAGCGTGGCGGGGGCGCGCCCCGCCTCCTCGGGCTCCGGCGCGAACCAGGTCGCCACCATGCCCACCACCATCAGCGCTGCCATGAGAAAGTACATGCCACCCCAGCCGAGAAACTGGTCCGCAAGCACGAGTGCGAGCCCACCCGAGACGAGCATGGCGATGCGATAGCCCATTACCGAAATCGCGGCGCCGGCTCCGCGCTCGGAATCCTCGAGCACGTCGGCGCGGTAAGCGTCGACCACGATGTCCTGCGAGGCGGAAAGAAAGGCCACCAGGAGCGCCGCCCCTCCCAGCAGCCAGGGTGTCTCGCTCGGCGAAAGCGTTCCCATGAAAGCAATCGTCACGAGCAGCGCGAGCTGCGCGAGTATGATCCAGCCCCGCCTGCGCCCGAAAATCGGCGGCGCAAAACGGTCCATGAACGGCGCCCAAAGAAATTTGTAGATGTAGGGCTGGCCCGCCAACGTGAACAAACCGATCGTGGTGATGTCGACATTCTCCACGGCAAGCCAGGCTTGGAGCGTGCCCGCCGTGAGCGCCAGCGGAAGTCCCGAGGAGAAGCCGAGCAGCAGCACCGCCGCGATGCGGCGGTTGGTAAAGACCTTTAAATAGTCGATGGGCCGCACCGCGCCGGTCACGCGCGCTCTCCCCGCGAGCCCCGCCGGTAGATGACATGGTAGACGAGCGCCACCAGGACGCTCCCCCCGACCAGGTTGCCCAAAATGACCGGCACCAGGTTGCGCGCGAATCCGGCCCAGCCGATCGCCTCGGACCCGGCGACCGGCAGCGCCAGCCCGTCACGCAGAAGCATCGCGAGCGGAATGAGGTACATGTTCGCAATGCTGTGCTCGAAGCCGGCGGCGACGAAGGCCGAGATCGGGAACACGATGGCGAGGACCTTGTCTGTGACCGACCGGCCCGCCATTGCCATCCATACTGCCATGCAAACAAGAAAGTTGCAGAGCACGCCCTTGAAGAACGCCTCCCAGAACGGCATCGAGCATTTCGCGGCCGCGATCGCCACGTATTGGGCAGCAACGGCGCCATCATTCATCTCCGGATGGCGCGACCAGTAGACGATCAGCGCGAGGCCGGCTGCGCCGGCAAAATTAGACACGGCCACGACAGTCCAGTTGTAGAGCACCGCTCCGGTCGAAATCCGCCCGTCCGCCCACGCCATCGCGAGCAGATTATTTCCGGTGAAAAGCTCCGCCCCCGCTACCACGACGAGAATGAGCCCCATCGAAAAGGTGATGCCGCCCAGGAGGCGCGAAAGGCCAAAACCGAGCGAGGCGTCACTCATGACCAGCACCGCATACAACGCGCCGAGCCCGATGAACCCGCCGGCGAGAATGCCCAGCATGCACATCGACAGCAAGGGCAGCCGCGCCTTGGTAACGCCGACGGATTCCACGCGCCGCGCCACCTGCGTCGGCGAGAAGGCGTCGAGACCGAAGATCTCCTGCTTCATGCGACCTCCTATGGCGTGTAATCGTAGTCGATCGTGAGCGGCGCGTGGTCGGAAAACCGGTGCTTCTTGTAAATCGCCACGCGCTTGGCGGCGGCTGCGAGCCGCGGCGTGGCGATTTGATAGTCGATGCGCCACCCCACGTTCTTGGCCCACGCCTGGCCACGGTTGGACCACCAGGTGTACTGGTCGGGACGAGGGTCGACGCGCCGGAAGACGTCCACCCATCCGAGCTCGTCGAGCACGCGCGTCAACCAGGCGCGCTCCTCGGGCAGGAAGCCGGAATTCTTCCGATTGCCTCGCCAGTTCTTGAGATCGATTTCCTTGTGCGCGATGTTCCAGTCCCCGCACAGAAGAATCTCCCGGCCTTCGGCCACGAGATTCTTCAAAATTGGAAAACAATGATCCATAAAACGAAATTTGGCTGCCTGGCGGTGCGGGCCGCTGGAGCCAGAGGGTAGGTAGACGGAGATCACGGAGAGCCGGCCGAAATCGGCGCGGAGGTAACGCCCCTCGCTGTCGATGTCGCGGCGCCCGATCCCTTCGATGACGCGGTCCGGCGCGCGCCGGCAGTAGAGCCCGACGCCGCTGTAACCCTTCTTCTTCGCGAAGTGGAAGAATCCGGTGAGGCCTCCGGATTTGCCCATTTCCGGTGTCAGGTCCGCGGCTTGAGCCTTGATCTCCTGTACGCAGACCACGTCCGCGCGCTGGCGCTTGAGCCACGGGAAAACCCCTCGGCGGCTGGCTGAGCGGATGCCGTTGAGGTTCAACGTTATAATTCTCATGGTTTCAAACCAGCGAGGTGCATGGGCGGCTCATTCGACCGGGCGCGCTGCGCGCGCCGGTCAATTTACCACCAGCGAGCAAGGTTCCACACATGGCAACCGACTTCCGGCAGGAGTTCATTCGGTTCACGATCGAGCAGAACGTGCTGCGCTTTGGCGAATACAAAACCAAGGCGGGGCGCTTGTCGCCTTATTTTTTCGATGCCGGCCTGTTTCATGACGGCGCGGCGCTGAAACGGCTCGCCCAATTCTACGCGAAGGCCATTCTTACCGGCGGCATCGAATTCGACATGCTCTTCGGGCCGGCGTACAAGGGCATTCCGCTGGTCGCAGCCACGGCGATCGCGCTGGCAGATACCGGATGTAATGCGCCCTACAGCTTCAACCGCAAGGAAGCGAAGGACCACGGCGAGGGCGGCAGGGTAATCGGGGCGCCGCTCGCGGGCCGCGTTTTGATCGTGGACGATGTCATATCGGCGGGCACCTCGGTGCGCGAATCCGTCGAGCTCATCCGAGTTGGCGGCGCCGCACCCTGCGGGGTGGTGATCGCCCTTGACCGGATGGAGCGCGGGAGCGGTAATTTGTCCGCGGCCCAGGAGGTACGCGCCAGCTATAATATTCCCGTGATCAGTATTGCCACGCTTGACGATCTGATTGGGTACTTGAGGGCCGATCCGCGGCGCGCGCGCGACCTTGTCGCGGTCGGCCGTTACCGTGATTCTTACGGAGTGACGGCGGATGTTTGACAAACGCTCAGGGCTGCCTGCCACCGCTGCCGCGGTGGCGGTATTCATCGCGGTTTCCGCCACTGCAGCCGATGCACGCGCGGCGGGCAGGATCATTTGCTGGAAAGACGAGAGCGGCAAGGTCGTGGGCTGCGGCGACAGGGTGCCGCCGGAATTCCAGGGGGGTGCCACCAAGGAACTCGACAGGCAGGGCGTCACACGCAAGACGACGGTAACGACGGAAGAGGCCGCGCGGCTGCGAGCGGAGAAGCAAGAGCTTGCCAGGAAGCGGGCCGAGGAACGCAAGCGCCTTGCCGAGCAGCAGCGCCAGGACCGCGCACTCCTCGCGATCTACTCAAACGAACAGGAAATCGACGATCGGCGCGACCGTGAGCTCGGGCAGGTGGAAGCCCAGATCGAATCGCTCGACGTGACGCTCAGGAATGCGAACGAGCGCCACAGCGAGATCGAGAGGCGGCGCCAGTTAGCAGAGAAGAACGAGGGGCTGGCAAAGGCGTTGCCGGCATTGCGGGAGGAACTGGAAACAACTGGCGCGGAGCAGCGCCGGTTGCAAGCGCGCATCGCCAGCCGGGAGAAAGATATGCAGGCCATCCGCTTGCGCTTCGACGAGCAGAAGCAGCGCTTTCGCAGGCTGAAGAATAGCGAAGGCGCGTCGAGCGCCCCGGGCAGAACCTACTAGCCGGCAAGCTTCCGCTTCAGGATTTCGCTTACCTGCTGTGGGTTCCCCTTGCCCTTGGTCGCCTTCATCACCTGACCCACCAGCGAGTTGAACGCCTTGTCCTTGCCGGCGCGGTAGTCTTCGACCTGCCTAGGATTTGCGGCGATTACATCGTCGCAAATCTTTTCGAGCTCACCACTGTCCGAAATCTGCTTCAGGCCGCGCTTCTCGATGATCTCATCTGGGCCGCCCTCGCCGGCCCAGATTGCGGGCAGCACCACGGAACTTGCCGCTGTGATGGAAACCGTTCCGTCAACCACGCGTTGGGACAATTGTCTGAGCTGATCTGAAGACACTTTGGTTTGTCCGATGTCGAGATTTTCCTCATTAAGCTTTGCTCTGAGCGGGCCCAAAATGAGACTTGAGAGTATTGGCACTTGCGCCGGCAACGTGCCGCTTACAGTCCCCAAAGCAAAGGTTGAAGTCGCCCGATCGCCCGTCAATTGCTCTGCCTGGTAAGACGGAACGCCAATCTTGAGAAGTTCAGCGCGCTCGTCCTCAAGCGTTGTTTTTGGCATCGATGCCCTAATTTCTTCTATCCAGTCCTCAGACACCATCAGCGGCAGCAGGTCTGGGTCGGGAAAATAGCGGTAATCGTGCGCGTCCTCCTTGCTGCGCATCGAACGCGTCTCATCGTTGCTGGCATCGTAGAGCCGGGTCTCCTGCTCGACCTTGCCGCCGTCCTCGAGAATCCCGATCTGGCGCTTCACCTCGAACTCAATCGCCCGCTCAAGGAAACGGAAGGAGTTCAGGTTCTTGATCTCGCAGCGTGTGCCAAGCTGGTCGGACCCCGCCGGCCGGACAGAAACGTTGGCGTCGCAGCGGAACGAGCCCTCCTGCATGTTGCCGTCGCAGATCTGGATATCTTCTACGACCAACTTGTGCAGCACTTTGGCATATTCAACCGCCTCCTGTGCCGAGCGCATATCGGGCTCGGAGACGATCTCGAGCAGCGGCGTACCCGCGCGGTTCAGATCGATGCCGGTGAAATCGTGGAGGCCCTCGTGCAGGGACTTGCCGGCATCTTCCTCCAGGTGCGCCCGTGTCAGCCGGATGGTCTTTTCTTTGCCGTCCAGGTGAATGCCGATCGACCCACCCTGGACGATCGGCATTTCGTACTGGCTGATCTGGTAGCCCTTCGGAAGGTCAGGGTAGAAGTAATTCTTGCGCGCGAAGATCGAGCGGCGATTGATGCTCGCGCCGACCGCGAGCCCGAAGCGCACCGCCCTGGCGATCACCTCCCGATTCACCACCGGCAGCACGCCCGGCAAAGCGATGTCCACCGCGCACGCCTGCGTGTTCGGCGCCGCGCCGAACGTGGTGGCCGCACTCGAGAAGATCTTGGACCTCGTCGAGAGCTGGGCGTGCGTCTCAATGCCGATGACCGTTTCCCAGTTCATGACCATGATCCGTGAGCGGTGAGCGGTGAGTGGTGAGCGGAAAAACCGTAGAGCATGTAGAAAAATCTCCCTGGTTGCTGTTGACCGCTTACCGCTTACCGCTTACTGCTTACTGCTTACTGCTTACCGCTTACCGCTTACCGCTTACTGCTTACCGCTTACTGCTTACCGCTTACCGCTTACCGCTTACCGCTTACCGCTTACCGCTTACCGCTTACCGCTTACC
>JAQBFV010000105.1:0-6448 GCA_032123035.1 Betaproteobacteria bacterium
CGCCGTTTACGCAGGGCCGGCCAGAAAGGGCGTGCTCGTGCCGACTCGGATAGCCGGTGAAGCCAACGTCGGAGATTCTCGACTGGAGAGAATCAGGCTGTGCGGGGCATAAAACGAATGTTGCGGGCGCCGGGTTGGAACAGCGCCAGGCTAGAGTGAAAGGGACTCGGGAGAGGTTGATCGCACCGGTCGCCGGAAATGCTTGGGCGGCGCAGGGGAAAAGGCGATGACGATGGCGTCGCGCAGGCGCCGGCTAGCGCTCAGGAAGGTTGCGAGATTTTGTCGTAGATCGCGCGCGTTTCGGGCGAGGGTTCCACGCTCAATGCCGCTTGCAGTGCCCGGCGGCAACGGTTGTAGGTTTCCGCGGCTTCAGCGGTGCGGCCGAGCTGGGCGTAGCACTGCATCAGACTGCGGTAGAGGCCTTCGGCGACGCTGTCGGCCTCGAGAGCGCGTTCGAGGAGATCCACCGCGCGCTCGGGTACTTCCGCCTGCAGCAGATAGCGGCACGCTTCGCCGACGGCGCGCGAGAAGCGATGCCGCGCCCGCTCGCGCAGCGGCAGACTCCACGGCTCATCGGGCTCGTTGCCGAGAAAGGCCCCCTGGTAGAGCGCGATCAGCCGCTCGCAGAATTTCATGAGGTGGTCCCGGTCGACGTGCTCGCGAGGGCGCCGGAGTTCCTGTTCGATACGCGCGGCAGTTTGTTCGAACGCCCACGTGTCGACCCAGACGAAATGCCCGTCGAGCGTGACCTTGCCCTCGGACAGCACCAGAACCCGGTCCTCGCCGAGGAGCTTGCGCAGCCGGTGCAGGGTGCTCGTGAACGAGCGGTGCGCGGAGTCGCCATCGATGCGGGGCCAGAGCGCTTCGGTTATGCGCTCCTCGCTCACCTCACGGCCGCCGCGCGCGATCACGACTTTGAGGAAATCGAGCGGACGCTTTTGCGCCTTGCCGGCGAACGTGAGCGGAGTGCCGGCGCGCAGGAGCCGGAATGCGCCAAAGGTGTTTACGCGGATCGGCCACGGCCAATCGCCCAACGCCTGCTGCGATGCATCGAGGGCCAGGCCGTGCGTGCGAATGATGACGGACACGAACTCGCGCTCGATGCCGGCTTCGAGGGCATGGCTGCACAGCCGCGCCAGCATGTCCGGCCGCCACAGCAGAAAGCTCACGAAATGGCGCGGCTTGCCCAGCTCGAGGGCCAGCTTGAGCGCGCGCAAGCCCGAGCGTGGGCGGCGGTCGCTTTCGAGGCCGACATAGGCGTAGGTCATCAGCCCCGTGAACTCGAGCAGATGGTTGTTAATGTGCCGCGCGATGTCGTAGACCTGTTGGTAGTGCGAGAGCGCATTGCGGACCTCGTCGCCCTCGTAGAGCACGTGGGCCGCGGCCATGCGGCACAACGCCTCGAAATGCGGACTGCCGACCTCTACCGCCGCCGTGATTGCAAGCCGCTGATGCTGGTAAGCCTTCATCCTGTCGCGCTTGAGCAACGCGAGCCAGGTCGCGAACAGCTGATGCAGGCACGTGTCGAAGCGCGCCCGTGGCGTGGGCAACGATGTCGACTCGTCCAACATCTTTTGCGCGGTCTCGGTGTCGCCCGTCATGAGAGCGCCGCCCGCGCCATAAGCGAGGAGCTGGTGCGTCACCACGTGCGCGCCGGTAGCGCGCTCGATCTCGAGCCCTTCCTTGACCGATCGCAGGCAGGCTTCAGTTTGGGCCGTCAGCGTGTAGTAGTGCGCCTCGGTGAGCTTGAGCATGCCGAGCTGAAAGGGCGAGACCTCGTGCTGCGCTACGATGGCCTGCATGCCCTGGATCACCGACCAGGCTTTGGGAAAATGACCGGACCACATGATGCCGAGCGCGACGCGGGTTTCGACGTGCAGCCTCAGATTCGGATCGGGCTGCGTAATCGAGGCGGCGTAGGCCCGCTCGACCCAGCGCTGGATGTCGGGGTGCTGTGACTGCCGCACGATCATCGAGGCGGACAGGCTGCTCGCGACGCGGGCCTCGAGCGCGCCCGACAGCAGCTCGGGGTGCTCGCGGAGGATCTCGACTGTGTACGCGATCCAGCGGTCAAGCAGCGAGAAGTCATCGATCTCGTACAGGATCGCATCCATTGCGCCCAAGCAGGTCAGCAGCAACCCCTTGAGGTCCGGCTCGCGCTGCGCGCGAAAAAGGTCGTAGGCTTGTTCATGGAGAAGCCGGCTTTCCCGCGGCGAGATCGAGACGCGGATCACGGCGAGCCAGTACACCGTCCACGGATGCTGATGCTGTACTTCCTTGGGCAGAACGTTGATCCACTGGGCAAGGGTCTCGCCCATGCCGCGGTCGAGCATGGTGCCGGCATGCGTTTCGATGATCGAGACGACGCGCTGCCAGTCGCCGTTCTCCCGCAGCAGCGCCACGGCCTCGGCGAGCCGCTGCTCGGTGAGAAGCAGTTCCGCCGACTGTCGCATCAGCCGCGTGCGATGATCTTTGTCGAGGACCTCGTTGGCGCGCGCGAGGAGAAACTCGCGCATGAGCGGGTGGTACTCATAAATAGGCTCTGGCCGCGCCTGCTTCAGAGCCATGAAGTAATTGTTGCGATAGAGCTCGGCGAGAATCGAGCCGCTATTCGCGTTTCCGGTCAGTTCCTGCGCCATTGCCGCGGTCATTTGTGGCAGGTACGCGGTCGTCAGCATGAGCTCGCGGGTGTTCGCATCCGTCTTTTGAAAGATCTCGCCTGCGAGGTAGTCGAAAACAAGTTGCGGCGTGGACAGGTCGGGTGGCGCCGCGAGCGATCCGTAGGTGGGCGCCTGCTGCATCATTAGCACCAGCCCTGCAGCCCAGCCCTGCGTCCTTTCATAGAATTCGACGAGCGCCTCGGGCGCAAGCTGCAAGCCGCGTTGCGCCACGATCGCGTTGGACTCCTCCTGCGTGAGACGCAACTCCCGCCAGCCAATGACCTCCATCGCGCGGTTTGCGCGCAGCCGCGCCATCGAGGCGGGCGGATCGCTGCGGCTGATGAGGACGACCGATCCACCGGGCGGGACTTCCCCCAGTGCGATGCGCATGACCTCATGAAACGCGGACTGGGCCGGCACCTCGTGGTAGCCGTCGAAGACGATGGCGAAAGGGGTCCCCAGGCGTTGATAAAGCGCCTGGAAATAACGGCGCGTGAAGACGGGCAGTCCGGCGTGGTATTCGGGCGCGAGCTGGGGCAGGCGCGGTGTCTTGCGCTTGGCCAGCTCGGCCGTGGCAACGTCGAGATAATAGAAGAAGGAAGCGACGTCGGTCTCGCCCTCGTCCAGCTGGTACCAAAGCGCGGGCAGCTTGCGATGCTCGAGGTAGCTCGCAGCGAGCGCTGTCTTGCCGCAGCCGGGGGGACCCGTGATCCACACGATGGCGCTGTTGCGCGCCTGGTCGAGCAGGTGAAACAAGCGCTCGCGCGGGATGATGCCGGAGAGACTCGGCCGCGTGGTCTTGGCGAACGAGACAACAGGATGGTTAGCAGCCATCTCAAAAACCCAAAATGGAGCCGCCCATGAACGCCGATGGACGCCGATCAGAAAGAAGTGTATTGATTGTTGTAGGTTTTCTGTCCGCGTTCATCTGTGTTTATCCGCGGCGAATAGTGTTTTTCTTTTTTTGAGACACGTTTCAGTCACTGGTGACGCGAAGGCGGTGCTCGGCCCTCGTTGTTTGGTTTTATTCTAGCCGTTAACCCGTTATCCCAGACGGCGCACCCATCCTCGCGGTCATCCGCGACGATAACCGACGCGTAAAGCTTATGGCTATAACCCATTCCGGAGGCTAATCGTAAAACGTCGGTAACTCAACGGGTTATGGGGACGAACTGGTTGCTTGCCACGGGTAGCCGCGTGTATGCTGGCGGCGTCATGCGCTGCGGCTTCACATTGCGCTCGGTGCTGGAAACGGAAAAACAAGGACAAGCATGAGCACGCTGTTCATTATTCTCGCCGCAGTGGGACTGCTCGGATTTCTCGCTTACCACCGCCTGCCCGCGCTCGCCTGGACGATCGCGATCACGATTGGCCTTTTTTTGTTGACTGCCTACTCCGGCTGGTCGCCGGTATTGCTCGCGGCGCTTTGGGTCGTTTTCATCGCGGGCGCACTGTTCGGCAATCCTACGCGGCTGCGGCGCGAGCGAATCAGCCGGCCACTGTTGGCGGTGTTCCGGCGCATCCTGCCGCAGGTGTCGCAGACGGAGCAGGATGCGCTCGAAGCCGGGACAGTGTGGTGGGACGGGGAGCTTTTCAGCGGCAACCCGGACTGGAACAAGCTGCTCGGCTATCCGAAGCCCACGCTCTCGGCGGATGAGCAGGCTTTTCTCGACGGGCCGGTCGAAGAACTATGCCGGATGTTGAACGACTGGCAAGTGACCCACGAGCTTCGCGACCTGCCGCCGCAGGCGTGGCAGTTCATCAGGGAGAAGGGTTTCATCGGCCTGATCATCCCGAAGCAGTACGGCGGGCTCGGTTTCTCCGCACTGGCGCACTCCGAGATCGTCATGAAGCTCACCACCCGCGCGAGTACCGCGGCCATCACCGTCATGGTGCCCAACTCACTCGGGCCCGCGGAGCTGCTGCTGCATTACGGAACAACGGCGCAGAAGGACTACTACCTGCCACGGCTCGCGCAAGGTCTCGAGGTCCCGTGCTTTGCACTGACCAATCCCGAAGCGGGCTCGGACGCGGGCGCCATTCCTGATTTCGGTATCGTGTGCCGCGGCGAGTGGGAGGGGCGCACGGATGTCCTCGGCATTCGTCTCACCTGGGAAAAGCGCTACATCACACTCGCGCCCGTGGCAACGCTCCTCGGCCTTGCCTTCCAGCTCTACGATCCGGACCACGTTCTTGGCGAGCAGGAGGACCTCGGCATCACGCTCGCGCTGATTCCCACGGACACGCCCGGCGTGCGGGTGGGACGACGGCACCTGCCGCTCGACGCCGCGTTCATGAACGGCCCGACGTGGGGCAAGGACGTGTTCGTGCCTATGGATCACGTGATCGGGGGCGTGGATTACGTCGGCCAGGGCTGGAAAATGCTCATGAACGCCCTCGCGGCCGGCCGCTCGATCTCGCTGCCCGCCAATAGCTGTGGCACCGCCAAGATGTGCGCGTTGACGACCGGGGCCTATGGGCGTGTCCGTCAGCAGTTCCGTGTTTCTATCGGGCGATTCGAAGGCGTCGAGGAGGCCATCGCGCGCATCGGCGGCAATGCCTATCTCATGGAGGCAGCCCGCGTGATGACCGCTGGTGCGGTGGACCTCGGCGAGAAGCCCGCGGTCGTCTCCGCCATCGTCAAGTACCATCTGACCGAACGCGCACGGCAGACGATCAATGATGCAATGGACGTGCACGGTGGCAAGGGCATCTGCATGGGCCCGAACAACTATCTTGCGCGGGGCTATCAGCAGACCCCGATCGCGATCACGGTCGAAGGGGCCAATATCCTCACGCGCTCGATGATCATCTTCGGGCAGGGCGCAATCCGGGGGCACCCCTACGTGCTCAGGGAAATTGCGGCGACGCAGGAGAGCGATCCCGAACAGGCCGTGCGCGACCTGGACGCAGCGTTTTTCGGCCATCTCCTGTTCATCGCTTCGAACAAGGCGCGCGCAATCTGGCTGGGGCTGACTGGCGCCCGCTTGATGCCGGCACCGGGCGACCGGCACATGCGCCGCTATTTTCAGAAAATCACGCGGCTGTCCGCTGGGTTTGCGCTCATGGCGGATGTTTCCATGTTCCTGCTCGGCGGCGCGCTCAAGCGCCGCGAGCGGCTCTCCGCCAGGCTCGGCGACATCCTCAGCAATCTCTATCTCGCGTGCGCCGCACTCAAGCGCTACGATGACAGCGGCCGGCCGCACGACGATCTGCCATTGCTGCACTGGTCGGTGCAGGATGCGCTCAATCGCGTGGAAGACGCGTTCTACGGGCTTTTCGCAAACCTGCCCAACCGAATCGTGGCGTTGGGCGTCAAGTGGCTGCTGTTTCCGTACGGGCGGCAATTCCCGCCGCCATCCGACGAGCTGGGCCATCGTGTGGTCGGTCTGCTGCTCGAGCCTTCCCCTGCGCGCGAGCGGCTCACGGCGGGCGTGTTCATGCCGCAGGACGAGAGCGAACCGATTGCGGCGTTGGAAGCCGCGCTGCACGCGGTCATTGCCACCGAGCCGATCGGGTCCAAGATTCGGGACGCGCGCGAGCAGGGCGTGATCGCTGGCCGTTTCCCCGACGAAATCATGGAAGAGGCTTTCAATAAGGGCGTCATCACGCTGGATGAAAAGGCCGCGATGGAGCGCGCACGGATGCTGCGGCGGAAGGTGATCATGGTCGATGACTTTCCGCAGGATCTGGGCCGGACGGAGATCTATCAGACGACGCAGCCGGTCACCTTCGAAGCGCTGCGGGGCAGAATCGGAGCGCGTGAGTCGTGAAACGTGAAACGTGAA
>JAQBFV010000106.1:0-4920 GCA_032123035.1 Betaproteobacteria bacterium
CGCCGCTGCGCCCAGGCCAGCAGCAGGAACGGCGTAACGCTCCCAACGTGAGATTGCGTCGCCAGCGATTATCTCCACCGGCACGGTGGTCAGCTCGAGCACCTTGTTGGTGACCGAGGCTTCGAGCATCCGGGTCAGGGAATTCTTGCGTGCGGTGCTCATCACGATGTGGTCGCAGCCAAGACGGCGCGCCGTGTCAGCAATCAGTACGCCCTTGTTCCCCACCTCGACGTGTACCGAGTAAGGCACTCCGAAGCCATTCAGCGCCTTCGTAACCGGCAGCAGCGCCTTTTCGGCCTGGTCGCGGTGGAAGTCCTCGCGGTTCTTCTTGGCGACGAACTGCGCAATGTGCCACGAGAACAGCGGCTGGACGTTCAGCAGGTGAATCTTCAGCGCCCGGTTCTTCTGAAACTCCCGAATGATGTGCGGGACCACAAAATGCGAGCTGCGGGAACCGTCGACTGGGACAAGTATCCTTAACATGGCATTATCTCCTATGGGCTGCGAGACTGCTGGGTGTGTACCACGCTGGCGCGCAAAGTCGGCGAGTCTCGCGCTGATCCTGGACTCGAGCCTGCGGTGATTCCTGGTGAAACCCGCCCACAACACGCCGAACACGATCACTGTAAACGTTAGCGGGATGGTGAATCGGTAGGCGGCAAAGGCATCCGCGAGGTGCGGCTCGGCGGTGATCATTTTCGCCGCGGTCCAGGCGAGGACCCCCGCTCCGAGATAGACAATGGCGGGAAACCGTTCCACGAACCCAAGCAGCAGGCTGCTGCCCCAAACCACGATCGGGACGCTGATTAGCAGGCCAAGCACAACCAGCAGGTAACTGCCGTGCGCTGCACCCGCCACGGCGAGAACGTTGTCGAGGCCCATTACCATGTCAGCAACTACAATCGTCTGGATGGCCCCCCAGAAGCCCGCTGCGGCAGTGATCTTCCCCTCACCGTTCCCGGCTTCCTCGGGCAGCAGCAGCTTGTAGGCGATCCAGATCAGCAGTGCGCCGCCGACGAACAGCAGGCCCGGAATTCTGAGCAGCCAGACCACAACAACGGTGGCCAAGATGCGCACCATGATTGCGCCGACCGCGCCCCAGACAATCGCCCGCTTCTGCAAGTGTTTGGGCACGTTGCGCGCGGCCAGTGCGATCACGATCGCGTTATCGCCTGCCAGCACGAGATCGATGACGATGATCGCGAACAGCGCGGAGAAAAACTCAGGGGATAACAATTCCAATTTTCAGTTCCTCGCAATTTCCAGTTCAGGACGGGCGGCACATACTCCAGATCCACGAGGCAATTGCCGAAGCTTCCCTACCCTCACCGCGGGCGTCGTGCCGTGGCACAGCCGCTTCTTCCTCTGGGTTGACGGGGCGTTATCGGGAAATGCCCGGATCCCGGAATGACGCCGGTCACCCGGCAGGGATGAGCCAGCGTGGCTCATGCTGCTTCGAGCAATCCGGCAGAACGCTCCGCGCCGAGCGGCTGACCCGTGCCTTGATCGAGCCGGCGGAGACGACTTAAAGCTGCGGCGAAAATTTCCACCGCCTCGCCGATTCTCACGCGTTGCTCGTGGTCCGCGCTCTGTGACAGCTGGTCGAACTCGAGACTGAGGCCGTCGAGCCGCATCCTCACATCAGCCATGCCGGTCATTGGCAAATGCAGAAAGTGCCCGGGTAGCTTGTTCAATCTCCTACAGTATTGCACGGACTCGATGTAAGACGTCAGCAAGAAATAAATCTCGGTTTCACTCCTGGCATTATCTATGGCATCGCCGATCATCATGATTTGATTCGCTCCATTTACAAGAAAGCAACACCTGTATTCTGGAAAACTTGTCCTCGCTGCCGCGGGACCGTTGCGATCGCCCAACCGGACCACTACTCGCTTGATCCGGGCGCTGGTTCGGGTAAGCGAGAAGCGCAGCCGCCGCTCGGTATCGTCCAAAAGCGCCGCGGTGGGCAGAAATTCCGGGCCCTGGATGTCGATTTGCATGCTTGGCCTCTCCTTGCCGGTCAATGCACAGTGGCGCCGAGTATAGAGACGCTGTGACGCCGTATAAAGTCGATTTATACAGAACTATTAGTCGGATAAACCGAAGTATTGGCGCGCTGAATTCTGAGCACATGCACTACTTCTGGCGGCTCACCAAAGCGGGCAGTGTGGGCCGCGCGAGGCGATCGCGCGCATGGCTATCTGACGCCTCCGGCCCCGGTTGGTGCGTTTCGCTTACGCGCTGCTGGAGCAGCTCACGCAGTACGCGTATTTCGTCGCGCAGCGCGGCGAGCTCTCGCTGCAAGTCGGCCTCGGGCGGTGCGTCGGCGCGCTCGGTCTCGATCTCGCGCGCGTGCTCGGTCTGCATCGAAGTCACCACTACAGCGATGAACAGATTGAGCATGGTGAACGTCGAAACTAGGATGAACACGATGAAGAACAGCCACGCGAGCGGGTAGACGTCCATCAACGGACGCACGATCGAATTCGACCAACCCTCCAGAGTCATCACCTGGAACAAGGTGTACGCGCTTTCGCCCAACGTGCCGAACCACTGCGGGAAGCGCTCCGCGAAGAGCTTGGTCGCGATCACGGCGAACACGTAGAGAATCACCGCGATGATGCCGATCACCGAGCCGAGGCCGGGTATCGCGGCCAGAAGCCCCCCCGCCACCCGCCGCATGCTCGGCACCGTCGAGATGAGGCGCAGCACCCGCAGCACACGCAGCGCCCGCAACCCCGCCAGCGGGCCGGTCGCCGGCAGGAGCGCGACGCCGACCACGACAAAATCGAACACGCTCCACGGGTCGCGAAAGAAGCCGCCCCGCCAGACGGCGAGCCGCAGCCCGATCTCCACCACGAACACGGCAAGAATCGTGCGGTCGGCGGCGACCAGCACCGCACCCCACTCCGCCATGATTGCCTCGCTCGTTTCGAGGCCGAGGATCACGGCGTTGACGAGGATGAGCGCGATCAGCGCAGCCTGCGCGTGCGGCGACTCGATTCGGCGTGCGAGCGGCCCGCGCCAGCCGGGCAGCGTGCCGACGGCCGCGCTCATAGGTGATGGTCGCAATGACGGGCCATGGTCAGGCGGCGGCAGCTGGCTCGTACACCGCGCCCGAGCGCGCAAGCGGGATCTTCATCTCGCGCTCGAGGATCTGCGGCGTCACGTTCCAGCGTTCCCACGCGCGCCGCACAAGCTCGCGCTCCTCGGCTTGAACGCCGTCGATTTCGGCAAGGTAGAGTAGCAGCGCGCCCACGATGAGCTGCGTGGTACGGTCGTCGATCGCGTCGAGCTCCGCATCGAATCGCCCGGCGCTTGCGCTGCGCCCGGCCGCCATGCCGCCCAGCCACCCGCTTAGGTCGCGCGAGAGCACCACCATGAAGCGCCCGCGCTCAATGCCGAGTATCTGCAGTGTGCCGGCGCCGTCGAGAAACTCGAGCTCGCGCCAGTCGAGCCGCCCGTCGAGGGCGATCAATGCCGCGATCACACGCGCGGCGGCTTCCGGGCTGTTCCGGCGATCGGTTCTGCGGGTTCTGGACATGTTGAGTTCTCTCCTTGCCGGTCAATGCACTGTGGTGGCAAGTGTAGAGACGCTGTGGCTTCGTGTATAATCGATTTATTATTAATTATTAGTCGAATAAACCGAAGTATTGGCGCGATGAACTTCAAGCACCTGCACTACTTCTGGCAGGTCGCCAAATCAGGCGGCGTCGCGCGCGCGAGCGAGCAGCTGCATCTGACGCCGCAGACCATCAGCGGGCAGATCGGGCTGCTCGAGGAAGACTTGGGAACGCCTCTGTTCGCCAAGCGCGGCCGCAACCTCGAGCTGACGGACGCGGGGCGGCTCGCGCTTGGCTTCGCGCAGGACATTTTCGCCCTCGGCTCCGAACTGGAGGAGTCCCTTCGGAACTACCCGGTGGAGGGCCGACCGATTAACTTCCGGATCGGCGTTGCCGATGCCATCCCGAAGACGATCGCCTATCGCCTGATCGAACCGGCGACCCGTCTCCGCGACCCGGTGCGCATCGTATGCCGCGAATCGAAACTCGAAGGCCTCCTGGCGGAACTCGCCGCCCATCGGCTGGATCTCGTCATCGCCGGCTCCGTGATTCCGCCCACGGTCAGTGTGCGTGCATACAACCACCGGCTCGGCGAATCAGGGGTGAGTTTTTTTGCATCCGCCCGGATCCTCAAGCGCCTCAAGGGGAAGTTTCCCGCCTGCCTGACCGGCGCGCCGATGCTGGTTCCCGGCGTCGACACGGCAGTGAGATCTCGCCTAGACCGGTGGTTCCAAGCGAACAAACTCCATCCCCGGGTAGTCGGAGAGTTCGACGACAGCGCGCTCATGAAGGCGTTCGGGCAGCGCGACGCGGGCGTGTTCATTGGACCGACCGCTCTCGAATCGGAAATCGAAACGCAGTACGGGGTGAAAACGCTGGGCCGAACGCAGGAGATCGTCGAGGAGTTCTTCGCGATTTCGGTGGAGCGGCGCGTGAAGCATCCCTGCGTCGTCGCCATCACCGAGGCGGCGAGAGACCGGTTGTTTGTCAGGAGCAACGCCGCCTGATCTAAGATTAAAGAGGATTAAAGGGGCCAGACTCAAATTATGAAAAATCGAGCCTGGCCCCTTTTATTATTGTCGTCGAAATTACAGCTGGCCAACGACAGCGCGGGATCCATGAGCAAGAAGCGGGCTTGAGTCTACGCAGTAATGGGGACAGACCACATTTTCTTTCCCGAACGCAGAAGGATGAAGGGCTCGCCTGAGGGATGAGGGATCAGGAACGACTCACGATTCACGTGCAGTGATCGGCATCCATCGGCGGCTGGATGATTGTTGCACTGTTGCTGAGCTTGATCGGCGCGTGCTGGAGCGGCCTGGAGGTATATGGCAAGCAGGGCCACGGGCCGCTCGCG
>JAQBFV010000107.1:0-8662 GCA_032123035.1 Betaproteobacteria bacterium
CTGTGACCTCTGTGACCTCTGTGACCTCTGTGTTCTCTGTGGCTGCTGATTGACCTATGGCCAAGAAAAACGCCTTTTACGCCCAGTCCGGCGGTGTCACCGCCACCATCAACGCCACCGCCTGCGGCGTAATCGAGACCGCACGCAAGCACCGCCGCCACATCGCTAAAGTCTACGCCGGCCGCGACGGGATTCTCGGCGCGCTCACCGAAGACCTCATCGACACCTCGAAGGATTCGGTGGCGGCGATCCGTGCCCTGCGCCATACGCCCGGCGGCGCCTTCGGCTCGGCCCGCTACAAGCTGAAAAGCCTCGAAGAAAACCAGGCCCAGTACGAGCGCCTGATCGAAGTCTTCAAAGCGCACGACATCGGCTACTTCTTCTACAACGGGGGCAACGATTCGGCCGACACCTCGTACAAGGTCTCGCAGATCGCCGCCAAAATGGGCTACCCCCTTGTCTGTATCGGCATTCCCAAGACCGTGGACAACGATCTTGCCGTGACGGACTGCTGCCCAGGCTTCGGCTCCGTGGCCAAGTACGTGGCGACCAGCATTCGCGAGGCTGGATTCGACGTCGCGTCGATGGCGCGCACGTCCACGCGCGTGTTCGTCCTGGAAGTGATGGGCCGGCACGCGGGCTGGATCACCGCTGCCTGCGGTCTCGCCGCGGAACAGGAAGGCGACGGGCCCCATATCCTGCTGTTTCCTGAAATCCCGTTCGATCAGGACCGCTTCCTCGCCAAAGTGGATGACACCATTCGCCGGCATGGCTACTGCATAATCGGCGTGTCGGAAGGCCTGCGCTGGCCCGACGGGAAGTTTTTGTCGGAATCGGGCCTGCGGGACGCCTTCGGCCACGCGCAGCTCGGCGGCGTCGCCCCGCTCATCGCGCAGCTGGTCCGCGACAAGCTCAAGCAAAAGTACCATTGGGCGGTCGCCGACTACCTGCAGCGCTCGGCCCGCCACATCGCTTCGAAGACCGACGTCTTGCAATCGTATGCGGTCGGAAAGGCCGCCGTCGAGCTGGCCGTCAAGGGGCGCAGCGGGGTGATGCCCGTCATCGTGAGAAAGTCGGCTCGGCCGTACCGCTGGACGATCGGGGTGGCTGATCTGAAGGACGTTGCCAACCACGAAAAAATGATGCCGCGCGACTACATCACCGAGGATGGGTTTCACATCACGGCGAAGTGCCGGCAGTATTTGGCGCCGCTGGTGCAAGGCGAGGATTATCCGCCCTACCGGAACGGGCTACCGGTCTACGTGAAGCTCAAGAACGCGCCGGTCCCGAAGAAACTCGCCACCACCTTCAACATCTGAACAACCCATGAACAGTGAACGGGGAACGGTTGCTACGGTGGTAGTGCTGAATGTTCTTTCCGTTTACCGTTCACCGATTACCGTTCACTGAATATTCGGGTTCAGGCCCGGCACACGCTTCGAGCGCGGCCTGGCGCCAGATCCCGCGAATGACGGAAACTGAATAACTTTGTTACCAAAGGGAATCTCATGTCATACGATCTGTTGTTCGCGCTCATCTGCTCTCTAGTGGGCCTATTCTTCGGGGCCATCTGGATCAAGTCGATCCTCGCCCAGCCCGCCGGCAATGATCGCATGCGCGAGATCGCCGCGGCGGTGCAGCAGGGCGCGGTCGCGTACCTGTGGCGGCAATACAAAGCCATCGCCATCGTCGGCGTCGTGCTCTTTTTCCTGATCGGCATCGGGCTCGGCTCGTGGTCCACGGCCCTAGGTTTCCTGATCGGCGCAGTGCTCTCGGGAGCCGCGGGCGCAATCGGAATGAACGTGTCCGTGCGCGCGAACGTGCGGACGGCCGAAGCGGCGCGCAAGGGACTCAACGAGGCGCTCGCCCTCGCGTTTCGCGGCGGGGCGGTCACGGGCATGCTCGTGGTCGGGCTCGGCCTCCTTGGGGTAACGCTCTTCTACTGGTCGCTGCTCGGCAGCGCGCCGCACGGCGCCTCGATCAAGGACATCACGCACCCGCTCATCGGCCTCGCATTCGGCGGCTCCCTTATCTCGATCTTCGCCCGGCTGGGAGGCGGCATCTTCACCAAAGGCGCGGACGTCGGCGCCGACCTGGTCGGCAAGGTGGAAGCAGGCATTCCCGAGGATGATCCGCGCAATCCGGCCGTGATTGCCGATAACGTCGGCGACAATGTCGGCGATTGCGCTGGCATGGCGGCCGACCTGTTCGAGACCTACGCGGTGACCATTATCGCGACCATGCTGCTCGGTACGCTGCTGCTGTCGAAGCCGGCCGTCGCGTCGCTGGCCGCGACCTACCCGCTCGTGCTGGGCGGCGTCTCGATCATTGCCTCGATCATCGGCTGCTACTTCGTGAAGGCAAAAAGCGGCGGGAAGATCATGGCAGCGCTCTATCGCGGCCTCATCGTCGCCGGCGTGCTTGCGGCAATCGGCTTTGTCGCAGTCACCTACTGGATGATGGGCGACATCTCACAGCACTATCCCGAGCTGACACCCCTCAAGCTCCTCGGGGCCGCGCTCGTGGGCCTCGTGTTGACTGGCCTCATGGTGGTGATCACCGAGTACTACACGGGTACCGAGTTTGCCCCGGTGCGCCACATTGCCAGCGCCTCGACGACGGGTCACGCGACCAACATCATCGCGGGGCTCGGGGTCTCGATGAAAGCGACGGCGTGGCCGGTGATCGCTGTGTGCGCGAGCATTTACGCGGCCTACACCTTGGCGGGCCTCTACGGCATCGCAATCGCTGCGACCGCCATGCTCTCCATGACCGGCATCATCGTGGCGCTTGATGCCTACGGCCCGATTACCGACAACGCGGGCGGCATCGCGGAAATGGCGGACCTGCCGAAGGAAGTGCGGGCCATCACCGACCCCCTCGACGCGGTAGGCAATACGACCAAGGCGGTGACCAAGGGATATGCGATCGGCTCGGCTGGACTGGCGGCGCTCGTGCTCTTTGCCGACTACACGCATGCGCTGGAATCCGCCGGCAAGGCCGTGAGCTTCGACCTGTCCGATCCTGCCGTTCTGATCGGGCTCTTCATCGGCGGCCTGGTGCCCTACCTCTTCGGCTCCATGGCGATGGAAGCGGTCGGCCGCGCTGCCGGCTCGGTCGTGGTCGAAGTGCGCCGCCAGTTCAAGGAAATTCCCGGCATCATGGAAGGAACGGCGAAACCCGATTACTCCCGCGCGGTGGATATGCTGACTCGTTCCGCGATCAAGGAGATGATCGTGCCCTCGCTGCTCCCCGTGCTGGTGCCGATCGTCGTGGCGCTGGTCATGAACTGGCTGATGGGACCCGGCGCCGGCGTAAAAGCGCTCGGGGGCGTGCTCGTGGGCACGATCGTCACCGGCCTCTTCGTTGCCATCTCGATGACGACGGGCGGCGGCGCGTGGGACAACGCCAAGAAGTACATCGAGGACGGCAATCACGGCGGCAAGGGCTCCGACGCGCACAAAGCCGCCGTGACCGGCGACACGGTGGGCGACCCCTACAAGGACACGGCCGGCCCCGCGATCAACCCGCTCATCAAGATCATCAACATCGTGGCGTTGCTGATCGTGCCGATGCTTTAGAGTCAATTAGCCACAGAGGACACAGAGAGTGAAGGGGCAAGAGAATTAATGCTTGTTGTCGGTTGTTATATTTTTCTCTGTGATCTCTGTGTTCTCTGTGGCTTAGGATTCTCTACATGAAATACAGCTTCGAGGATCGCAAAGTCGTCTGCAAAGGCGACTACTGGATCGCGCCGAACGCGACGGTGATCGGCTCGGTGGTGCTCGAGAACAACGCCAGCGTCTGGTTCAATTGCGTGGTGCGCGGCGATAACGACACCGTGACCCTCGGGGAGAACTCCCAGCTCCAGGACAACTGCGTGCTGCACGTCGATCCGGGTTTCCCGATAACGATCGGCAGGAACGTCAGCGTCGGCCACATGGCGATGCTGCACGGCTGCACCGTCGGGGATGGAACGCTGATCGGTATCAAGGCGGTGATTCTCAACGGCGCCAGGATCGGCAGGAACTGCCTGATCGGGGCCAACTCCCTGATTGCTGAAGGCAAGGAAATTCCGGACGGCTCGCTGGTAATCGGATCGCCTGGGAAGGTGGTCCGACAGCTCTCGGAAGAGGAAATCCGGAGAATTCACTCGGCCGCCGACCATTACGTGCAGAAATTCAGGCGCTATCGGGAGGAATTCCGCCGCGATGAAACGTAGCGGCGGAATTTCTGAATGATAGCCGCTGGCTATCAGGTCCTGAACCACATTCCTTCGAACACCAGGCTTGCGACGGCCCCTGGTCGGCCCACTGCATCGGGCTGTATCATTAAAGAATCAGGGCAGCGAAGCTGACCTGATTCTTCGATGAATAAATACAGCTTCAGGATCCGCACCCGCACCGGCATGATCGTCGAGAACCTCAACGTGCAGGCGCGTGACCGCACGGAAGCCGAGCACAAGGTCAACCAGGTCTACCACCTTTGCAAGATCGTCGAGTGCCAGGAGCTCGACCCGCACCTGAAGGGAGACGGGCTCGACCTCGAGAGCATGATCTCGCTCATCAACAAACAGGAAGAGAAAAAGCCCTAGGACGCCGGACGCGGGATCCGGAAATCACTGCAGGAAACCGCAAGCCTCAAGTTCGGCCAGCAGTGCCGAGTAATCCCGGGCGCCGCGACTGTTGGGCGCGTGCTCGAAGACGTCGCGGTTCGACTCGGGGCTTTCCGCGAGGCTCACGTTCTCGGCGATGCGCGTCTCGCAGACCTCGCCGCCATACTGCTCGCGCAGCAGCCGGTCTATTTTCCACGACATGTTGCGCCGGGTATCGAAGCGCGTGATCACGTAGCGGCGCTCGACACGCTTGTTCAGGACATGCTCGAGGGCCCGCAGTGTGCGTTCCATCCGGCTTGCGCCCCGGATCGCCAGGTAGTCCGCCGAAATGGGAACCAGAACCCGGTCCGCCGCGAAGATGCTGCTAAGGGACAGCACGCCCAGCATCGGGCACACATCCATCAGGATCGGGCGGTCCGTGTTGAGATTCTCCTTGTTAATGCCGGCCCTCAGCCGGTTGAGGATGTTCGGCCCCTTACCGAACTGGGTATCTACCTTGGACAGCTCGAGATGCGAGGGGATGATCTTCCAGCCGGTCTGCGCAAACTTGATCAGCCCGGCGAGCGATGCACCGTTGCAATAGAATCCGTACAGGCTACGCTCGGGCGCTGCAACGTCGGCTCCGGCTATTCCGGTTACGTGTGCTTGGGGGTCGAGGTCGATGACCAGAGGATCCGCCCCACGCTTCGCGAGGAGCGCAGCGAGATTGAGCGTCGTCGTGGTCTTGCCGACGCCTCCTTTTTGATTGAAGACCGCAATTCGCCCCACTCGTGCCCCTTCCCCTACAAAAGGCACATTCAGGCTACTATATCAATCAGTCAGTTGGCAAGATAAGTTTCCATGACACCTTAAGTGTCCGCGCAGCCTGTTGCCCGCAATACGCGACAGGTTACCCCGGTTGGGCCCATCGCTTTGCCCGCTCGACGGCGCGGTGCCAACCGGCGAGCAGGTCCGCAGCCCGTGACCGGTCCATCGTGGGTTCGAAGACACGCTCCGCTTGCCACTGGGTGTCGAGTTCGGCGGGACTCTTCCAAAACCCGACGCCGAGCCCGGCGAGGTAGGCCGCCCCCAGGGCGGTGGTTTCCTGAACGCGCGGCCGCACGACCGGCACGCCTATCACGTCCGCCTGAAACTGCATGAGCGCGTCGTTTCGGGTCGCGCCACCGTCCACCCGCAACTCGCTCAGCCGCAGGCCCGAGTCGCCTTCCATCGCACACAGGACATCGGCTGTCTGATACGCGATGCCTTCCAGCGCCGCGCGCGCCAGATGCCCCGCACCCGTGCCTCTCGTCAGCCCCAGAATTGCGCCCCGGGCGTACGGATCCCAATGGGGGCTGCCCAGCCCCGCAAAGGCCGGAACAAAATAGACGCCGCCGTTGTCGGCCACGCTGCCCGCGAGAGCCTCGATCTCATCGGCAGAACGGATGATGCCGAGCCCGTCGCGCAGCCACTGCACGACTGCGCCGGCGATGAAAACGCTGCCCTCGAGCGCGTACTCGCGCTCCCGTCCGCCGGGGCAAACCGCCGTGGTTACCAGCTTCGAGTGTGACCGGATCAGCTCGCGCCCGGTGTGCATCAGCATGAAGCAACCGGTTCCATAGGTGTTCTTGACCATTCCCGGGGTAACGCAGCGCTGGCCAAACAACGCCGCCTGCTGATCGCCCGCGATGCCGGCTACGGGAATCGCCCCCGCAAAAAGACCGCCAGTGGTCTCGGCCACGACACCGCTCGAAGGACCCACTTCGGGCAGCATGCTCCGCGGCACACCGAGCAGCCCCAGGAGCTCCTCGTCCCACCGCCCCTCGTGAATGTCGTAGAGCAGCGTGCGCGAGGCGTTGGTGGCATCCGTCACATGTACCGCCCCGCCCGAGAGCTTCCAGATGAGCCACGAGTCCACCGTGCCAAAGGCCAACTCGCCCGCATCGGCTCGCGCACGCGCCCCCGGCACGTTGTCCAGCATCCACACGATCTTCGTCCCGGAAAAATACGCGTCGACGACGAGGCCGGTCTTCTCCGTGAACCGGGGCTCGAGCCCCCGCGCTTTAAGCGCGTCGCACAAACCAGCCGTGCGACGGTCCTGCCAGACGATGGCATTACAGATCGGCGCGCCCGTTGCGCGATCCCACACCACGGTGGTTTCGCGCTGGTTGGCAATCCCGATCGCGGCGATGTCTGCGGCGCCCACGCCGGCGAGCGCAAGCGCTTCTGCCGCGACGGCAGTTTGCGTCGTCCAGATCTCGCCCGGATCGTGTTCCACCCAACCGGGCTGCGGAAAGATCTGCGTGAACTCCTTGTGCGCGACCGCCTTGATGGCACCGTCATGGTCGAAGACGATGGCACGAGAGCTGGTGGTGCCCTGGTCAAGTGCGAGTATGAAGCTCATGTGTGACAGTTCACCCCCAATGGCGGGTTAATTCAAGGTAACGCGCGGTTTTGGCAAGATGACGCAGGGCAACGTTACCGTTAATTTAAGCTGTTATGGCGCGACGTTTTGGTTTATTCTTAGCACCGAGGGAAAGGTCCCAGGAGAAATAGTATGGGTTTTTACGGCTTCTACGTCATCGCCATCGTAATACTCGTTCTGCATTTCACAGGCTGGCTCAAGCGAAATAACCTCGAATGGCTGGTGCTGGTTCTCGCTGTTGCCACCTTTCCTGCCGTCATCTTCCTGAAATAAACTCGCCTCCGGATTTTCTCAGGGACGTTGAAGCGCCCGGCGCCTCGCCGGCGATGTCTCGCTCCCGCCCCTGTCTCTACACGCCGCTTTACTTCAGGATTAGCATTACACCCGTTAGCGCGAGCAGCGCCGACAACACTTTGGAGAAAGTGTCCTGGCTGATGCGGTTGCCGATGCGCTCACCGACATAGGTTCCGGCCCACATCATCGGCAGCAACAGCAGGCAAAGCAGCAAGGTCCCCATTGTGTAGTAGCCCGCCGCGCCGTAGCCGGCCATGCGGGCCACCATTTCAACCAGCCAGACCACGGCTACCGTGGCGCGAAATGGCTGGCGCCCCACGCCGCGCATGTGCAGGTAGATGACGACGAGCGTGCCGCCGCCGCCCGAGAAGACCGTGTCGATAACCGCGCCGACGAAGCCGACCGGAAACGCCCAGCGCTGGGAGCAGTTGAGCTGGGGAAGCCCGAAGATCTGCACCGCCGTCGCGTAGCTGGCGTAGGTAATCAGCAGCCCCCCGAGCAGCTTGAGAAGCATCTGGTTGTCGAGTCTTTGCAGCAACACGATGCCCATCACGACCCCGAGAAGCGTCGGCAGGACCAGCCGCCGCAATTCGTCGCGCACGACGGTCTTCCAGTCGCGGATGCTGATGAAAACGAATAGGGTCAGCACCAGTATCGAGAACATCGGGACCGCCGTGTGCACGGGCATCACGAACGCAAGCAGCGGTATACCGACCATACCGGCGCCGAATCCAGACATGCCGCGCACGGTGAATGCGGAGAAAACCATGAGCGCCGCGAGCACTAACTCGGGCGGCCCGAGTCCGGCAGGCAGCGCCATTACTTGAAAACGAGGCCGGTGCCGATTGCCAGCAGCAGCACGCCGACACCCAGATTGAAGCGGCGCTGGTCGATGCGGCCGCCGAGATAGTGCCCGAGCCGGGCGCCGATCAACATCATCGGGAAACCCGCGGCGATCAGGTACAAAACGGGCCAGTCATAGAATCCAAGATGCCCATAACCCGCCACCCGAACCACCGCCTGGAACGTGAGTATGGTCGTGATCGTCACACGGAAGCAGTCCTTCTCCAGGCGCAGCGAATTCAGGTAGATGACATAAAGCGGTCCCGCGCCGCTGCCGAAGACCGTGCCGATCGCGCCGGCCACCGCGCTCAGCACCGGTCCCAGCGGCCGTAGCAGGCGTGACGGCGCGACCACTGTCCGCGACGCACTCATCAGCGCAAAACACGCGTAGAGCACGACAAAAACGCCAAGCGCCCGGGTCAAGGTGCGCGGGTCGAATCGATCGAAGAGGTAAAGCCCGATCAACACCCCAAGCAGCGTGAACGGCATGAGCCTTGCGATCTCGC
>JAQBFV010000108.1:0-4519 GCA_032123035.1 Betaproteobacteria bacterium
GTAAGGTCTTGGCTCAGCATGCTTCCGGCTGACCTCAAGCAGCAACGCGCGGGTCTGCTTCTGGCGCAGGCATGGGTTTCAAAGTTCGCATTTGATTTGGCGGTGATTCCGTCCATTCTCGAACGCATCGAGGCGCTCCCAGGGGAGCGCACTGCGGCGCCTTTCGGTTCCCGGGATTTTAGCTTCTTAAAGGCGGTCATTCACTACTGGCAGGGCGATGGCGACAGGAGCCTGGCGTTCCTCGAACGCGCGCTCGACGAACGGCCGGTACAACCCGGCGACATCGAAGGCGACTACTGCTTTTACCTCGGACTTGTGCTCGCCATGCTCGGCCGCAAGCAGGAGGCGATCGAAAGATTGACCGGTCTCTTGCGCGACGTCGAGTTGCCCGGGAGCTATCGGTCGTTGCTCTTTGGCGGCGTGCTCTTTGTGCACTTTTTCTCCGGCGAACTGTTTCAGGTCGGCGTGCAGGCGAAGCGGATTGCGGCGGTTCCTGAAACGAAAAGCATGGAGAACATCCGGGCGTACACCGACCATTTGCTCGGCTGCGTTCACCTGCATTCCAACGAGCTGGATCAGGCGCTGCATTTTTTCAGGATCGCGGTCTCGCGCCGCTACCTGGTGTTGCCAAGGATTGCGGCCGACGCGCTTGCCGGACTCGCGCTCACCCAAGCGCTCCTGGGGCGAGCGGACGACGCAAACGAAACGCTCGAGCGGCTGTTTGAATTCGCCACCGAGATGGACGCGCCGCTGTACGCGTTGGTCGCGTACGCCTGCCAAGCGCGAACGCGATTGATTCTCGGCGAAACGGTGCCGGCGTCCCGGTGGGCGGACTCGGTCGGCCTCAGTCCGACGCCGGGAGAGCTGTCCATCTGGCTGGAAGTTCCAGCGATCACGCGCGCCAGGACGCTGCTTGCACTGGGGACCGAGGAAGCCTTGAGCGCTGCCCTAAAGCAGCTCAACGCGGTCCGGCAGCAAAGCGAAAAATGGCACTTTACAAACCAAACGATCGAGGTCACGGTTCTGCAGTCGCTGGCGCTCGACAAGCAGGGGCGCGACGCGGAGGCGCTGGTGGCGCTGCAAGCCGCGCTTGCCATGGCGGCGGCGGGCGGTTGGATACGGCCGTTCGTCGAACTGGGCGAGCCCATGGCCCGGATGTTGGAACGGCTGTTTGATCGAGAGCGCCCCGGCGATCATGCGCGCCGCGTCCTCGATGCGCTGGAAACCCTGCGCACGCGGGCGGCGACCGCGCCCGCCGTTCGATCGCAGATGGACGCGGGCAGCGAAGTCCCGAGAGGCGAGCGTCTGACTGATCGGGAGCGCGAAATCCTGAAACTCTTGGTCGATCACCTTCAGAACAAGGAAATCGCCGCCCACCTGTTAGTTTCGCCGGAAACGGTGAAGTCGCATCTGAAACACCTGTACGACAAACTGGGTGTCAAGAATCGCCGCGAGGCCGCGGCCCGGGCCGGCGAGATTGTCGGCGCTGCGCGGGTCCAGCGCGGCGCGCCACGGTGACGCCGACCCGCTCATGGGGGACGGAGCCACCGCAGTCACGGGGGGTGTTCATCAGCCAGCACGGGACGGTGAATTTCCCGGCAATCGAGAAAGCGCTGAAGCGCTGTCAAGCCGAGGCCGTGGCCCCATAGACCTGCGGTGTTAAACGCGCCCGGTGCGTCGATCTAACCGAAGCGATGGCGATCCGGACCGGGCTTGCCTAGCGCGCGTTCAGGTCGGTCAGCAAGCGGCGGAACTCGGCGTTGTCTCGCAACAACTGCCCCCCAGCCTCAATCAAGCGGTCGACCTGCTCGTCTGTCAGTTTGAAACTGGTCGGAATCCGGTTGATGAATTTCCGCTGGGCAGGATCATCAAGGTCTTTGAATCTCAACTGAATGAAATAGGACGTGACGGGTTTTTCCGGCGTCGAGAGCTCTTTTGCCCAACGGGCCAGAGACTGTTTCGTCAATTCGATCGTTGCCACGTTGTAGGCATGCAATTGGACGTCGCTCATCGCGTTCACCATTTCCAGCGCCGACGGCTGCTTGTTGGTCGCGTCCATGGCCGGTTCGGGACTCGCGGAGGCATCGACCATGATGACGGCCAATCGCCGCGGCGCTTCGCGCCGCAGTTTTTTCAGATAAGTCTGGACGCCCCCCGACACCTCGATGATGTCGTATAACGCGCGCAGGCCCAGGTTGTCGGTAATGCCGCCGTCGACGAAATGGGCGTATTTGCGCTGGTCCTTATTGAAGTACGTTTGCAGCCCGTCAACGAGATGGGTCAACCGCGGGTCACCCGCTGCGCGCCGCTTGGCCGCCAAAAACCAATCCGGCAGCCCTGACGGGCAGTCCGCATAGTTCTCGAGGACGATCGGGTTGAACAGCACCGGCACCGCGGAGGACGCGGCGACCGCCCGCGCAACCGGGAACGAGGCCAGGTCCGAGCACAGTAGGTTGAAATATTCCTGCAGAAAGGAGAACCGCACCCCGTAGCCGAGGTCCGACGTATTGATCACGATGAGGGGGCGGTTCGGCTGATCCATGTCCGCAAAGGTGGCGCCATGGAAAATTTCCTCCTCATAGAGCTGGACCGCCCACTCGGTGCGCCCTGTGTTACTGAACCACCGCAATGGATTCAGCACCATCGAGATCAGCGCGTCCTGCATATCGCGCCTGAGGAAGGCAGTCTCGAAGTCGGTGAAGATCTTGTCTCCGTGCAAGCCGTAGTAGGCGGACGTAAAGCTTCCGCCCGACACTGAGGAAATGGCGTCGACTTCGTCCAGCAGCCGCAGCGTCCCGCCGTCAATCTTCAGGCTGACGTCGCGCAGCGCCTTCAAAACGCCGTAGGAGAAGGCGGCGGCGCGCGTTCCGCCTCCGGAGAAGGCGACATCCAGCGCCACGACACCGGTATGCCGTGCCTCAGCCTGCCCCCATTTGCGCAGCGAATAGCTCGTGGCGGGGTCCGACGCGCTGCTCGGGGTGTTCTGGATGACGCCGTAGGACGCGCAACCGGACATCAGCAGGGACAGTGCAAGTGTGAGTGCCGGTAGCTTGGTCATGCATTTCCCCTCGACGAAGCATTAAAGGCTTCAGGATCGAGCCGGGTCATCGTGGCTTGGCTCTTGCAGGCTTCCGAATTCGCTTCCGGGGCAACGAATGTCAGTTCGGACGCGGCGCCGATCTGGTAGCAACGGACCATGATGCGCAATCGCACGAGAGGTCGATGCGTGGGTCAGAACACCCACTTGATACCGAGTTGGGGACCCTTGACCGTCAGGTCTTGCAACGCGCTGCTGTCCTTGAATTTATAGTTCAGATAGCGATACCCCGCGACCGCATCAACCTTCGAGAAGCGGTAGCCGACGCCGACATATCCCTGCCAGGTCGACTGCGATTGGCCGGCGCCACCATCCAGGTAATACTGCCCGTACCATTTTGGCGCGAGGTTTACTTGGCCTCTCACGCCCGCGATACCGTCCCACACGCTGCCGGAAGGGGATAGCGAATCGGACCGGGTAGTCGAACCGAGAATCGGCGTACTCAGGGTCGTCGTCAGGCCAATAGGGACTTCTATCTTGAGATAGCGCGCGCCGCCGATCAGGTTGAGCGATCCCTTCTCCGTGTCGATGAGGTTGTAGCCGACGGTCGGCGTCACGATCAACGATTTGATCGTAATGTCGGCGTCGAGCCCGACGCCCAAGGTATGGCGACCCCGGAGCCCGAACGGTATGCTTTTCAGACGGCTGACATCGTCTTTTATCTTGAAGTAGATGACGTCGGCCTTGAACGACCACTTGTCCTTCTTCGCCCCGAGCCCGCCCATGAAGAGCCCTTTGAGATCGGAGAGAATCGTGTGGAATGGGATTTTGATCTCCCCGCCACCCTGCAGGCCAATGTCAATGTCGGGCATCCATGCGTAGAGATTGCCGTCGAATTCCCATTTGCCCGCAGTAGATGAATCGGCCGCGCCGGCGGGCATGGCGGAAATGAGCAGCGACGCACTCGCGAACAGACTGACCGCGAGTATGCGGTGACGTCGGATCTGGGTCATTTGATTTCCCTTGTCTGATAACGGGTGAGATCAGCGTTTTCCCGCCGCCGGTCCTGACCTGCCCCCTCTGACGCTACCAGCCGTTGGTTAGCAAGGTCCGCGGTTGCAAGGTTAAAGGATTCCTTCTGTAGCGCCATCGACTGCGCGCAGGCGATGGCGCGCAGTGCCGCCCGCCGACAAAGTCCCACCTCGGAGCCAACGTCGCGCCAGCGGCGTCTCTCAACCCTGGATCGAATAGCCCCCGTCGACCGCGATCGCCGTTCCGGTCAGGAAGTCCGACGCAGCGCTCGCCAGGAACACCGCGATGCCGCGGAAATCGTCGGGCGTGCCCCAGCGCCCCTCTGGCGTTCGCTTGAGGACGTTCTCGTGCAGGCCCTTGACCTGCTCGCGCGCACGGATCGTCAGTTCGGTGTCGATCCAGCCCGGCAGCACCGCGTTGACCTGGATGTGATCCTTCGCCCAGGCACAG
>JAQBFV010000109.1:0-22948 GCA_032123035.1 Betaproteobacteria bacterium
GTGATCGTACCCTTGCTTATGGGCAGTTACGCGTCTTCGCGCAAGCACTGCTCGAATTTTTTTTAATAAGTGCTTACTTCAACACGCGGTTTGATCGCGCAGCGCGCAATGCGCGGCGCGCATGTCGACAAGAAGAGACACGAGTCAAGAAAGCAGTCGTATTTGCTTTTCTTGCGCGAACACAAAGATTACAATGTCGCCCTTTCCCCAAAAAAAGAAGCGCGGCCGATGCACATTGGTCCGTACGAACTCAAGAACAACCTGATCGTTGCTCCGATGGCCGGCGTCACCGACCGGCCGTTCCGTCAGTTGTGCAAGACGATGGGCGCGGGCATGGCGGTTTCCGAGATGGTTGCGAGCAACTCGCTGCTCTGGGGTTCGGAGAAAACGCGCCGGCGCGCCAATCACGACGGCGAGGTCGACCCCATCTCGGTTCAGATCGCCGGCGCTGATCCGCAAATGCTGGCCGATGCGGCCCATTACAATGTCGACCACGGCGCCCAGATCATCGACATCAATATGGGCTGCCCTGCCAAGAAGGTCTGCAACGTCATGGCGGGCTCCGCCCTGCTCAAGGACGAGCGGCTGGTGGGGCAGATCCTGGAGGCGGTGGTTGGCGCGGTGAACGCCCCCGTGACGCTGAAGATCCGAACAGGATGGGACCGCGAAAACCGCAACGCGGTCCGCGTCGCGCGCATCGCTGAAGACGCGGGTATTCAGGCGCTCACGATCCACGGCCGCACCCGGGCCTGCGGTTTTTCCGGCGAGGCGGAATATGACACGATCGCGGCCGTCAAGGCCGCGGTGGATATACCGGTGATCGCCAACGGCGACATCACCACACCGGAGCGCGTGCAGGAAGTGCTCGGCTACACCAAAGCCGATGGCGTCATGATCGGCCGCGCTGCGCAGGGCAGACCCTGGATGTTCCGGGAAATCGAGCACTTCCTCGAAACCGGCGAGCGGTTGCCGCCGCCCGAGGTCACAGAGATCCACCGCGTGCTGGTTGCGCACCTGCACGATCTTTATGAGTTCTACGGGGAATACACCGGGGTGCGCGTCGCGCGCAAGCATATCTCCTGGTACACCAAGGGCCTGGCCAGCTCGGCCGCGTTTCGCCACAGCATGAACCGGCTCGAGTCGAGCGCGGAGCAGCTGGCGGCGGTCGATACTTTCTTTGAGCAGCTGGGGGACCGGGGGCAACGTCTCACGTACGTCGAGGAATCTGCGGCATGATGAACGAGACCGAAATGACGCGCATGGTGCGCCGTGCAATCGAGGGCTATTTTCGGGATCTTGACGGTCAAAAGCCGTGCCGCGTTTACGACATGGTCATCAATTCGGTCGAGAAGCCCCTATTGGAAAGCGTCTTGCATCGCGTGCGCGGGAACCAGACTCATGCAGCCGAGATGCTCGGAATCAACCGCAACACCCTGCGCAAAAAGATGAAGGTGCACGGCCTCAAGTTCTGACGGCGTGAGCGGTGAGCAGCGAGCGGTTAGAATAGCGGTTGGCGGCGCTGGTTCGTACTGCTTACCACATACCACTTACCGCTTACCACTTCATGGCTGTCATCAAGCAGGCGCTGATCAGCGTCTCTGACAAATCCGGTATCGTGGATTTCGCGCGAGGCCTTGAGCGCCTCGGTGTCGCGTTGCTCTCAACCGGGGGCACCGCCCGCATGCTCAGGGACGCAGGGCTTAAAGTGACCGAGGTCGCGGAATACACAGGCTTCCCCGAAATGCTGGACGGGCGCGTGAAGACGTTGCATCCCAAAGTCCACGCGGGAATTCTGGCGCGTCGCGACCTCCTGGAGCACTCGCGTGCGCTGCAGGCAGCGGCAATCGAGCCGATTGATCTCGTCGTCGTCAATCTCTACCCCTTCAGCGCGACGGTTGCGCGGCCTGACTGCGACCTGTCGGAAGCGATCGAGAATATCGATATCGGCGGGCCTGCAATGGTGCGAAGCGCTGCGAAGAACTATCAGCACGTTGCCGTCGTGACAGACCCCGCAGACTACGAGCCATTGCTTAACGAGATGGCATCGGCGAAAGGTGCCGTGGGGAGCGAGATGCGCTTTCACCTTGCGCGGAAGGCGTTTTCGCATACCTCGGCTTACGATGGCGCCATCAGCAACTACCTTACGGCCATCGATTCCGCGGGCAAAGCGGGTCAATTCCCGCAACGGCTCAATCTGCACTTCGATCTGGCCGAGTCGCTTCGCTATGGCGAAAACCCGCACCAGGAAGCCGCTTTCTACCGGGACCTCCGGCCCGCACCTGGCAGCCTCGGCACCTACCGCCAATTGCAAGGCAAGGCGCTCTCGTATAACAACATTGCCGACGCCGACGCGGCGTGGGAGTGCGTAAAGAGCTTCGACCAGCCCGCCTGCGTGATCATGAAGCATGCCAATCCCTGCGGGGTCGCGGTAGCGGGTGCGCTGACCGATGCGTATCAAAAGGCTTTCGCGACCGATCCGACCTCGGCGTTCGGCGGTATCATCGCTTTTAACCGCGAGCTCGACGGCAAAACGGCCGCGGCGGTGACACAACAGTTTGTCGAAGTGGTGATCGTGCCGTCGCTCGATGACGATGCCGCGCGCACCATGGCGCAGAAGACCAATATCCGCGTGCTGACGGTGGCAATGGAGCGCGGCGCGAACGCGCGAGAGTTGAAGACCGTAGGCGGCGGCCTACTGGTGCAGACCCCGGATACCGCACGCGTCGACGCAGGACAACTCAGGCTCGTGACCCAAGCGCGTCCGAGCGAGACGCAGATTGCAGATCTCGTGTTTGCATGGCGCGTGGCAAAGTTTGTGAAGTCGAATGCCATTGTCTTCTGCCGCGACGGCCAGACGCTCGGCGTCGGTGCGGGTCAGATGAGCCGCGTCGACTCGGCGCGCATCGCGGCCATCAAGGCGGAGAGCGCTGGCCTATCATTGCGGGGGTCGGTGGTTGCATCCGACGCATTCTTCCCGTTTCGCGACGGTGTCGACGTGGTGGCCAATGCCGGCGCCATGGCCGTCATTCAGCCGGGCGGGAGCCTGCGCGATGAAGAAGTGATCGCAGCGGCTGACGAGCATCGCATCGTCATGGCGTTCACTGGATTCCGGCACTTCCGTCACTGACGTTCGCGACGTGAGGGTGAACGGTAAACGGTAAACGGTAAGTGCTCTTGCCTCGCCGCTGCTGGCGGTTACGATTTACGATTCACGATTCACGGGTCCGATGAAGCTTCTCGTAATAGGAGCAGGTGGCAGAGAGCATGCGCTGGCGTGGAAGCTCGCGCGCTCGCCCCGTATTTCCTGCGTCTTCGTCGCGCCTGGCAACGCCGGCACTGCGCGCGAGGACGGCTTGGCGAATGTGCCCCTCACCGCGATTCCCGATCTGATCGATTTTGCGCAGAAAGAGGCCATTGCCTACACCGTCGTCGGCCCCGAGGCGCCGCTCGCCGAAGGGGTAGTCGATGCATTCCAGGCGGCCGGACTCAAAATCTTCGGACCGAAGCAGGCCGCGGCCCGGCTCGAGAGCTCGAAGGAGTATGCCAAAAGCTTCATGGCGCGCTATGGCATTCCTACCGCAGCCTACGCGGCCTTTGACGCTGCTGCGCCGGCGCACGCCTACGTGGAGCAGCAGGGGGCTCCTATTGTTATCAAGGCCGACGGACTGGCTGCTGGCAAAGGCGTGGTCGTCGCCGCGACCGCGGACGAAGCGCATGCGGCGGTTGACCTGATGCTGACGGAGCACAAAATGGGCGCGGCCGGAAGTCGCGTCGTCATCGAAGAGTATCTTGAGGGAGAGGAGGCGAGCTTCATCGCGCTATGCGATGGCCGGCACGTCTTGGCGCTCGCGACCAGTCAGGACCACAAACGACTGCTCGATGGCGACAGCGGCCCCAATACCGGAGGCATGGGTGCTTACTCCCCTGCGCCGGTGGTGACGCCCACTGTTCACGGGAAGGCAATGCGCGAGGTGATCCAGCCAGTGCTTGCAGGCATGGAGCGGGAGGGCACGCCTTACGTCGGTTTCCTCTACGCCGGACTCATGATCTCCCGCGACGGCAAGCTCCGGGTATTGGAGTTCAACTGCCGCATGGGTGACCCCGAGACGCAGCCGATCATCCTGCGGCTGAAAAGCGACCTGGTGGGACTGATCGAGCACGCTCTCGGCGGCACACTCGATCAGGTCGAGGCGGAGTGGGACATGCGGGTGGCGCTGGGTGTGGTGCTGGCAGCCCACGGCTATCCCGAGGCGCCGCGCAAGGGTGACGCAATCCACGGCCTGCCCACGCCGCAGGACGACTAT
The DNA here is from genome assembly GCA_032123035.1 of Betaproteobacteria bacterium. Lineage (GTDB taxonomy): Bacteria > Pseudomonadota > Gammaproteobacteria > Burkholderiales > SG8-41 > SG8-41. The sequence goes on from JAQBFV010000109.1 coordinate 4,305, forward strand.
CATGTATTCCATTCCGGCACGGCGCTGAACGGCGCGGACATTGTCACCAACGGCGGCAGGGTCTTGTGTGTAACGGCGCTCGGGTCGAACGTGCGTGCGGCGCAGCGCCGCGCCTACGAGATCGCAGAGCGGGTGCGCTTCGAGGGTATGCAGTATCGCCGCGACATCGGTCACCGGGCCCTGTCCGGCGGCGCGCGTTAATCAATGCTTAAGACAGGATGAGCCATGGCAGAGCACTTTGACCGAACCCAGGACGACCTCGGCAATATTGTTGCGCTCGAGCACGTGAACGTGACGATACCGGATCAGCGTCTGGCGATGTTGTTCTACATCGTCGGGATGGGTTTTACCCGTGATCCCTACATGCAGATTGGCGACGAGAATATGTGGGCAAATGTAGGCCGGCAGCAGTTTCATACGCCAACCCGCGGAGCGCAGGTGCTGCGCGGCCACGTTGGCGTCGTGATTCCCGACCTGAAATCGCTGCAAAAGCGGCTGGCGGGCGTGAGCAAGAAACTGGCTGGGACGCGTTTTGCAGTCGAGGACCGCGGCGATTACCTGGTCGTGACATGCCCCTGGGGCAACCGGTTGCATTGCTACGCGCCTGATGCGCGCTTCGGCGACATGACGCTTGGCGTGCCCTATGTCGAGTTCACGGTACCGCCAGGAACAGCTGCCGGCATCGTGCGTTTCTACCGCGAGGTTTTCGCGGCCCCGGCGCACCTGATCGATGACGACGCGGTGGCCAGTGTCGTGGTGGGGCCATCGCAGTCGCTGATCTTTCGCGAAACCGGTGGCTCGCTTCCGTCTTATGACGGGCATCACGTTGCCGTTTACGTTGCAGACTTCTCTTCGCCGCACCGTTCCCTGGTCGAGCGTGGCCTGGTGTCTGAAGAGAGCGATGCCCATCAGTACCGGTTCCGGGATATCGTCGACCTCGATACCGGAGCCCGGCTTTTCGAGATTGAGCACGAAGTGCGCAGCCTGAAGCATCCCATGTGGGGGCGCGCATTCGTCAACCGTAACCCCACGCAGTCGCAGCGCGACTATATGCGTGACCGCGACATCTTTGCGGGGTAGCCGCGCGGCGTTGCTTGTGGACTCGGCATCCGTCAGGCAGTTCTTTCTGGAATTGCAGGAAACGATCGTCACGCGGCTCGCCGCGCTCGACGGCAAGCCGTTCCTGCACGAGGAGTGGAGCCGACCCGAAGGTGGCGGCGGCATCACGCAGCTGCTCGAGCAGGGCGGCGTGTTCGAGCGCGCGGGTGTCAATTTTTCGCACGTGCACGGTAAAGGCCTTCCGCCCTCGGCCACAGCTAACCGGCCCGAGCTCGCCGGCCGGTCATTCGAGGCGATGGGCGTCTCTCTGGTCTTGCATCCGCATAATCCGTATGTGCCCACGGTGCACATGAATGCGCGCTTCTTCGTGGCAGAGAAGCCCGGTGATCAGCCCGTGTGGTGGTTTGGCGGCGGAATGGATCTCACGCCTTACTACGGGTTCCACGAGGACGCGCGCCACTTTCACTGCTGCTGTCGCGATGCGCTCGCGCCGTTTGGCGCCGGCTACCATCCGCGTTTTAAGCAATGGTGCGACGAGTATTTCTTCCTGAAGCACCGGGGCGAGCCCAGGGGGATAGGCGGCGTCTTCTTCGACGACTTGAGCGAGCCCGATTTCGAGACGTGCTTCGCCCTGACCCGGAGCGTGGCAGAGCATTTCTCGCCAGCCTACCTGCCCCTCGCGGAGCGCCGCAAGGATATTCCTTACGGTGAGCGCGAACGCGAGTTCCAGCTGTATCGCCGCGGCCGTTACGTCGAGTTTAATCTGGTGTATGACCGCGGGACGCTCTTCGGCCTGCAGTCGGGCGGGCGCACGGAATCGATCCTGATGTCGCTGCCGCCGCGTGTCATCTGGCGCTACGACTGGCGGCCGCAGCCGGGCAGTCCGGAAGACGCGCTCTATCGGGAGTTCCTGGTGGCGCGGGACTGGGCGTAACGCGCCGCCGAGCGGCTTCTACTTTGCGTCCGAACCGAGCCAGTTCTTGAGCGAGCGCATGCGCTCGACCATGCGCCGCGAGGTCGACTCGTCCGCGAAGCGTACCGGTGCCACGCGGTGCTGATGCAGCAGCTGTGGCGTCTGCTTGTAGGCCTGGTAGCGCGTCAACGCCGACTGTACATGTTGCTTGAGCAGCGTGAGGTCGAGGGGCCGGTTGAGCAGCCGGAATACCTGCGCCTCGTTGATGAGCTCGATCACCAGCTCGGAGTCCGAGGCCTTGACCAGAGCGATCGTCAGAATCTCCGGGTGCACTTCCTTCAGCAGCTTCAACGCCGTGGTGATCTCGTCGTCACCTTTCTCGACATCGGCGAGGATCAGGGCGATCTCCTGTCGCTGCAGCACATTAAAGGCGTCATCGAGGCTGCGCGCCCAGACTACGGGGCAGAACGTGCCGAACAGCTTGTCAGTGGCACGATGTGCTTCCCGCTCGGTGTCGATCACCACAATACCGGCTGTCATGGGATCCGGGACGATCCCCGGGGCGGCGCGCGTATCGCCGAGCTCGAGCGCAACCGCCACCGCCTCGGCCACGATTCTCTGAATGTCCTCGTTGTCCCACGGCTTGCTGATATAGCGGAATACCTCGCCATCGTTGATGGAGCCCACGATGGCGGCGAGATCGGAGTATCCGGTGAGGAGCATGCGAACCGTGTTCGGGGAGATTTCCCGCACCTGGCGCAGAAGCTCGATGCCGGTCATCTCGCGCATGCGCTGGTCGCTGACCACGACCTGCGGCTTGAACTTGGTCACGAACTCGAGGGCTTCCGGGCCGTTGACAGCTGTGAATACGTGGTAGTCGCGCCGGAAGATCGAGCGCAATGCGTTTAATATGCGCTCCTCGTCATCCACGAACAGGAGGCGCGCTTTTTTGGTCGCGGCAGCGGGAGCAGCAGCCGGGGCGGCAGCGGGTGGCGCCGCGCGGCGTGGAACGTCAGTGGTTGTAGAGGGTTTACCAGCCAGCGCGCGTGCGGCGTGCACCAGCGCCTGATCCATTCTTTGAGTCGTCGCCTCCGTGATGCCGCCTGATGCGCTTTTCGGGGTGTTGTGTCGGATGCTTGCCTCGACACCCTTCATGAATGCGTCGGCGAACTCCTTTGCGCTCTGGAACCGGTCGTCGCGCTTTTTGGACAGCACTTTCTGCAGCGCCTGGTCGATCTGCGCCGAAATTTTCGGGTTGTCCTCTGAGGGATTGGCGGGCCGATCGTTCAGCACCTGCCGCATTACCTCGGCGTCGCTTCCGGTGAAGGGTCGTTTTCCTGCGAGCAGCTCATAGGCGATGATTCCGACCGAATAGAGATCGCTGCGCGCATCGACCTCCGTTCCCAGAAACTGCTCGGGCGACATGTAACCGGGCGAGCCCATCACTTCGCCCACGTTGGTGAGTTTGGAAGTATCGAGCCGCGCGATACCGAAATCGGTAATCTTGATCCTGCCTTCCTCGGTGACGAGCACGTTGGAGGGCTTAACGTCCCGGTGGATAACGCCCTGGGCGTGCGCATAGGTGAGCCCGTCCAGGAGTTGACGGATGATCTCCCCGACTTCCCGCAAATCGAAGCGCACGCTGCTCTGCTGGTGCTGGAACAGGGACTTCCCGCTCACGATCTCCATCACGATATAGGCGATGTCGGCGTCTTCGCCGTAATCGTAAATGGCAGCAATGCGCGAATGATTGAGCCGGCCAACGGCCTGCGCCTCGTGCCGGAAGCGGGTGAGGGCATATTGCAGATCGGCCGGATCAAGAGCCGACTTCAAAACGGTTTTGATGGCGACCGTGCGCTGGATTGCCGGATCGAATGCCTTGTAGACCGTGCCCATGCCTCCCTGGCCGAGCACGCCTTGTACCTGGAATTTGCCGATCGTGGTTGGAACATTCATTCTTGTTTACCCGGGCGCCCGCCCTACGTCACGCGGCGAGTTCGGCGGACGCCGGCGGCGTCAACGGTAACACCACCGTGAACTTGGTGCCAACGCCGACGATCGAGTCCACGCTGATTGTGCCGCCATGCTGCTGGACAATTTTGTAGCAGATGGAAAGGCCAAGCCCCGTGCCTTTGCCCACTTCCTTGGTCGTGAAAAACGGATCGAAGATCTTGGGCAACACCTCGGACGGGATTCCTTTGCCGTTGTCCTGGACTTCGACAGCAACGTGATCGGGCCCCTCGCGACGGGTGGTGAGCGTGATGACGCCGGGACCTGGCTCGATCGATTGGGCGGCGTTATTGATGAGGTTGAGAAACACCTGGTTGATCTGCGAGGGAGAGCACGTCACAACGGGAATCTCAGTGAAGTTCTTGTTTATCGTGTGGTCCTTCAGCCCATGCTTCGCGAGCAGCAGCGTACTGTTGAGCCCGTCGTTGAGATTGACGGTCGCAACGCGGCTGCGGTCGAGGCGGGCGAAGTTTCTGAGATTGGCGACGATGTCCGTAATCTGCTCGATGCCGTACAGGCCGTCCTTCGCAAGCTCGTGCAGCTCGTCGAGCACGCGGTGCTCGCGGAACTGCATGATCAGATTCTGGGTCAGCGCAAACTGCTGGGAGAGCTGATCGGGGTCCTTGGCGCCCGCCCGCAGCAGCGCGAGCAGCTTGGTCGTTTCATACACGAGCTGCGTGAGCTCGGGCAACTTGCTCCGCACGGTGCCAACGCTGTTTTTCACGTACGCGAGCGGGGTATTGATCTCATGTGCGACGCCCGCCACCATCTGGCCGAGAGAGGACATTTTTTCGGTCTGAATAAGCTGCATTTCCGAGTCCTTCAACTGCCGGAGGGCATCAGAGAGCTCCTGCGTGCGTTCGGCAACGCGGCGTTCCAGCCCTTCGTTGGCTGCTTGCAACGCCACATTCGCGGCATTGAGCAGCCGGTAGCTCACCGCCAGGCGGGCGATCAGGTAGGCAATCAGGATCAACAGCGCCCCCGCAAACGCGACCAGGTAGACGCGGTAGAGCTCGGTCGTGTCGAGACGCGTCGCGAGCTCGCGCGAGAACGCATCGGTGAGGCTGTCGATGCGCGGTCCCGCGGGCAGGAAGGCGAGCTTGGCGAAAAGCTCTTGCTCGATCGGCTTTGCTCCGAGCAATTGCTGCACATGGCCTTCGAGGCGGGCAATGCCTTCGCTCAGGGCGGGAGGAAGCTGGGATGCCGAGGTCTGCAGGTCGGCAATCAGCGCGTCGAGGTTTTTGCGCTGTGCGGCGGCCGGCGACAGGTAGTAACGCTGCGTCTGCGCCAGCACCTGCACCACCGCGCTCTCGGCCGCGACCAGACGCTCGCGATCGCGGAAATCCTGCCAGGCGCCGCGCACCAGCCCCGGGAACTCCTTTTCGGCACGGAGCACCTGGTCAAGCGCTTGCTTGGTCGCGACGTTGGCTTTCTTGAATTTTTCTATGAGATCGGCTTTCTGGATGAGCGCGTTGCCGACATCGGGAAGGCCGTCCCGCAGTACTGGACTGTCGATCTCGCGTGCCGCTGCGACGAGCTCCTGCTGAATGCGAGCAACCGCGGTCCGGTAATCGGCGCTCGGGACGGTAACCGCGCGCAACTCGCCGCGCGCGCGGAACACCTCGACATCCCAGCGCGCATCGATCTTCTTCAACTCGCGCAGCAGCGTCAACACCTCGTTGTGCCGATTCAACTCCGTGGGCTGGGTCTTGTAATAGAGAAAGCCAAGTGTGGCGGCCAGTACCACGGCGATCGCCGCTACGAAAAATCCGTGCACCGGCTTGGCGGCGTTCACGCGCCTGAGCGCGGTTGTGATGGTGGTAAGACCGGGTGCGTTCATTCACCCAGACAGGCTTGCTGCACCGCCGGCCCGTTAAGCAGTTCTTGCGTGCGGTCGATGAGTGCGATCGTAGCGCTTTCCATCAATTACCCGCGGTGCCCCGTGTGATCGCAAGCTTGGGGTTCTGTTCTGCGAGCAGCATTCCGAGCGCGAGTGCCAGGCCAGTGCCCGAGACACGTCGGTTCATGACGGCAACCTTCCAACGGTAAGTTATTGTTGCTGCGAAAAAAAACATTATCCGCAAGCCTTGAGGGGTTGTCAATTTCGCCCCTCCGGCGCGACGCGCTGACGCGACAGAAAGCGCGTGAAAGATCACCCTTCGGATAACACGCGCTCGAGCTCGTCGCGATCGCCGATCGGCGGCAAGCAGCTGACGCCGCGGCATACCCACGCGCTAACCGCAGTTGCTGGCGCGGGCTTGTCGAGTGCGGCCGGAAGCGAGCCCGCGTCGGAGCGTATGCCCAGGATCAGGCTGGCCGGCCGCCACGTGCTCGCCAGGGCGCGCTGCCATTCTGCCATCGGCTCGGGTGTGCCCCGCAGGATCACGATCTGCGGCGGAGCGAGGTGCTCCTCGAGTGCCGTGGCGAGGCTCACGCAGGCGCTTGGCTGGCGCTCGAGCACGGGATGGAATAGCTCAAGGGTGCGGCGTGCGGCATCGAGATAGCGTGCTTCGCCGGTGAGATGCCCGAGCCGCTGCAAGGCGTACGCGGCTATCCCGTTTCCCGATGGCGTGGCGCCGTCGTGTCCTTGCTTGGGTCGGTGAATCAACGTCTCGTGGTCATCGGAGACGAAATAGAAGCCTCCCGCCTGCCGGTCCTCGAATTGCGCGAGAAGGACCTCCGCAAGCTCACACGCCAGCGCCAGGTCTTCCGCCCGGAATTCCCCCTGCATGAGCTCGAGCAGGGCGTCGAGCAGAAACGCGTAGTCGTCGAGATAGGCGTTGAGATGCGCGTGCCCGTTTTTGGAGGTGGCCATGAGCCTTCCGTCGCGCCACAGGGTGCGGCGGATGAATTCGAGCGCCCCTCGCGCCGACGCAAGCCACGACGGCTCGCCGAAGACGCGCGCAGCGTGCGCCATACCCCGCACCATGAGCGCGTTCCAGCTGGTGAGCACCTTCTCGTCGCGGCCCGGGTGTACGCGCCGGTTACGGACCGCCAACAGCTTGACGCGCCCCGCCGCCAGGCGCGCCGCGCACTCCTCAGCCGATAGGCGGAGCTGGTGCGCTACGGCACCGAGCGGCTTCATCACGCGCAGGTTCCAGAAATGACCTTCAAAATTCGGCGGCCCGTCGAGGCCGTAGTGGAGCTCGATCACCGCGTACTCTTCGGGCGACAGCAGCGCGCGCACCTCGTCCGGCGTCCAGACGTAGAACTTACCTTCCTCATGCTCCGAGTCGGCGTCGAGCGAGGAGTAGTAACCGCCTTCGGGTGACTGCATCTCGCGCGTGACCCACTGTGCGGTTTCGGTGACGACCTGGCGAAAGAGCGGCTGCCCCGTGACGAGCCAGGCGTCGCTGTAGAGCGTGACGAGCGCGGCATTGTCGTAGAGCATCTTCTCAAAATGCGGGATGCTCCAGTGCTCGTCGACGCTGTAGCGGCAGAAACCGCCGCCCAGATGGTCGTAGATTCCGCCCTCGGCCATCTTGGTGAGGGTAAGGCGCGCAACGGCGAGCGCAATCTCGCCGCCCTCGAGCGCGTGACGCCGCAAGCAGAATGCGAGCTCGAAGGGATGTGGAAATTTTGGCGCCTGCCCGATGCCGCCATCCACGTCGTCGAACATTTGCGCGAGCTCGCGCACCGCGGCGTCAATTGGCGCACGCTTGAGCTCGTGCCCGGATGATGGCGCCGGCACGGTACGGGCCAGGGCTTCGAGTAGCGCGGTACTCTGCCGGCCGATCTCATCACGCTTCTCGTGGTAGACCCCCGCGACTCTGGGAAGCAGATCGAGAAATCCCGGCATGCCGTAGCGCGCCTGCTTCGGGAAATAGGTGCCGCCGAAGAAGGGCGTGCCATCCGGCATGAGAAACATGGTGAGCGGCCAGCCGCCGTTGCGCTGCGTGAGCATCGCGTGGGCAGTCTGGTAGATCTGATCGAGGTCCGGACGCTCTTCGCGGTCCACCTTGATGTTGACGAAGTGACGGTTCATCTGCGCCGCCACCTCGGGATCCTCGAACGACTCGTGGGCCATCACGTGGCACCAGTGACACGCAGAGTAGCCGACCGAGAGCAGGATCGGTTTGTTCTCGCGCCGGGCGAGCGCAAGCGCCTCCTGGTCCCAGGGATGCCAGTCCACGGGATTGTCGGCGTGCTGCTGCAGGTAGGGTGAAGTCTGGCTGGCTAAACGGTTGGACATGGCCGCGGCGACCTATTCGCAACGCATTTTGGCACACGCGCGACCGGCGCGTTCGGCGGGCGCGGGATCAATCTGTAACCGCGCCTTTGCTTGCCGTCGAAACGAGCCGGATGTACTTGGCAAGAACGCCGCGCGTATAGCGCGGCCTGGGCTGTTTCCACTTTTTGCGGCGCGCGGCGAGCTCCTTCGCCGGCACATTGAGCTGGATCAGCCGTTTGTGCGCATCGATCGTGATCGAGTCGCCGTTCTTGACCAGCGCGATCGTGCCGCCGACAAACGCCTCCGGCGCGACGTGTCCGACCACGATTCCCCAGGTTCCACCCGAGAACCGGCCATCGGTGATCAACCCTACGGATTCGCCCAGCCCTTGTCCGATCAACGCCCCGGTTGGCGCGAGCATCTCCTGCATGCCGGGGCCGCCCTTGGGGCCTTCATAGCGGATCACGATCACGTCGCCCGCCTTGATTCTCTTCGCCATGATTGCCTTCATGCATTCCGGCTCGGAGTTGAAAACGCGCGCCGGGCCCGTGATCTTGGGCGACTTGAGTCCGGTGATCTTGCCGACACAGCCCTCGGGCGCGAGGTTGCCTTTGAGGATCGCGAGATGGCCATGGGGATAGAGCGGTTTGTTCCAGGATCGAATGACGTCCTGATCGGCGCGCGGCTCGTCGGGAATCCCGCGCAGCTCGTCGGCGAGTGTGCGCCCGGTGATCGTCATGCAATCACCGTGCAGCAGCCCGTGATGGAGCAGCATTTTCAGCACCTGCGGGACACCGCCCGCGCGGTGGAAGTCCACCGCCACGTAGCGGCCCGAGGGCTTGAGATCGCACAGCACGGGCACTTTCCTGCGCACGCGCTCGAAATCGTCGATCGTCCACTTGACATCGGCGGCGTGTGCGATCGCGAGATAGTGCAGCACGGCGTTGGTCGAACCGCCGGTGGCCATAACCAGCGCGGCCGCGTTTTCGATGGATTTGCGCGTGACGATATCGCGCGGCTTGAGGTTCTTCCGGATCGCCTCGACCAGCACACGCGCCGACGCGGCCGCAGAATCGGCTTTCTCGGGATCCGGTGAAGCGAGCTGCGAGGAGCCGAGCAAGCTCATGCCGAGTGCCTCGAAGGAGGAGGACATGGTGTTGGCCGTAAACATCCCGCCGCAGGCGCCAACGGTCGGGCACGCGTTTTTTTCGATCCCGATGAAATCCTCATCGCTCATCTTGCCAGCGGTATACGCGCCCACGGCCTCGAACGCGCTGACGACGGTGAGGTCCTGGCCTTTCCACTTGCCGGGCTTGATGGTGCCGGCGTAGACGTAGATGCCGGGCACGTTCACGCGCAGCATCGCGATCATGCCGGCTGGCATGTTCTTGTCGCATCCACCGCAGACCAGCACGCCGTCCATCGCCTGCCCGTTGACCGCGGTCTCGATGCAATCGGCAATGACTTCGCGCGAGACGAGCGAGTATTTCATTGCTTCCGTGCCCATGCCGATGCCATCGGTCACGGTCGGAACGCCGAATACCTGCGGCATGGCGCCCGATTCTTTCAGGGCGGACATGGCCCGGTCCACCAGCGGCTGGATTCCCGCGTTGCAGGGGTTCATGTTCGAGTACCCGTTCGCCACCCCGACAATCGGTTTTTCAAAGTCCGTGTCTCCGAAACCAACCGCGCGCAACATCGACCGGTTGGGCGCGCGCGCGATGCCTTGCGTAATGAGTGAACTGCGTCGATTGGCTGGCATGGGACGACTCCGGTGCGAGGACACGTATAATGAGGGCGCCTATTTTAGCGCATCCGCGACGGCCCCTCCGCATGCTGGTCCACCCGCAGTTCGATCCGATCGCGCTCCAACTCGGCCCGCTGGCAGTGCGCTGGTACGGGCTGATGTATCTCGTCGGCTTTGCGCTCGCATGGTACGCGGGGCGCTATCGCATCCGCACCGTCCCGGGAAGCGTGTGGAGCGAGAAGGACCTGGACGACGCGATGTTCTACTGCATTCTCGGGACGATCGTCGGCGGCCGCCTCGGCTACGTGCTTTTCTACAAGTTCGGCGGCTACCTCGCCGAACCGTGGCGCATCCTTTACCTCTGGGAAGGGGGGATGTCGTTTCACGGCGGCTTTCTTGGCGTGGTGATCGCCATGGCGTGGTTTGCCGCGAGCCGCCGGCAGGACTGGCTGCGCGTCACCGATTTCATTGCCCCGCTCGTGCCGATCGGGCTGGCGACCGGCCGCCTCGGCAACTTCATCAACGCGGAGCTGTGGGGCCGGCCCGCGATGGCGCCATGGGCCATGATTTTTCCAAACGTGGATCAGGTGCCGCGGCATCCCTCGCAGCTCTACGAGCTCCTGCTGGAAGGGTTTGTGCTGTTCACGCTGCTATGGTGGTACTCGTCCAAACCGCGCGCTCGCGGCAGGGTGTCCGGGCTGTTCCTCGTGGGCTACGGGTCGTTGCGCTTCCTCGTCGAATTCACCCGCGAGCCCGACGGCTTCCTCGGGCTGCTCGCACTCGGCTGGTCAATGGGACAGTGGCTGTCTCTGCCCATGATCGTTGCCGGCGCCGCGCTGCTCGCGTGGGCGCATCGGGCGCGTTGATCCGCGATGTGCGCTGCCGCCGTCTTCCCGGCCACGCAGCGGCTCGCGGAGTTTGCCGCGGCCTTGCGGTATCAGGATCTGCCGGCGGCGGTGCGCACCCAGATGGGGGTGCTTCTGATCGATTTTTTTCGCGTGGCCGCGGTCGGCGCTGGTGCACCGTGGGTCGCGCGCCTGCGCGGCGCTCTTGCGCCGCTCGGGGGCGCACCGCTCGCCGCGGTGCTGTACTCCGATCAGCGGACCGACCCGGTTCGCGCCGCCTACTTAAACGGGGTCATTGCCGGCAGCCTCGATTGGGACGACACGCATGTCGGGGCGATGCTGCACCCTGGCGTCGTAGTGTGGCCGGCCGTGCTGGCTGTTGGCGAGATGACGAGGGCGGACGGACAGAGCCTCGTCGCCGCGGCGGTCGCAGGCTACGAAACCATGATCCGCGTGGGCTTGAGCGTGCAGCCGAGCCACTTCCGGCGCGGCTTCCAGTCGACGCCGACCTGCGGCGTATTTGGCGCGGCGGCGGCGGCGGCGAAGCTGCTGGGTCTTGGCGTGGAGGGCACGCGTGACGCGCTCGGGATAGCGGCGAGCTATGCCGGTGGGACCACGCAGTTTTTCGTTTCCGGTTCCGAAGTGAAGCGGCTGCATGCCGGGAAGGCTGCCGCGGGCGGGGTCGAAGCGGCGTTACTCGCGCGCGCTGGCTTGACGGGGCCGCGCGACGCAATCGAAGGGGAGCAGGGGTTCGCGCGCGTACTCGCGGACGCCTTTGACGCGCGCGTGATCGAGGATCAGCTTGGCACCGCCTTTCGCATCGCGGACCTGACGCTCAAGCCCCATGCGGGTAGCGCGCGACTACAGGCCGCGGTGGAAGCGGCCTGCGAGCTCTCACGCCAGGGCGTAGCGCCAGCGGAGATCGAGGCGGTGGAAGTGGGTATCCCAGAAGTGATCGAGGGCCGGCTCACGGACAATGACCCGGCGGAGCTGCAGCAGGCCCAGATGAGCGTGCCTTTCGCCGTGGCGATGGCGCTAACGCTCGCGCCGGGGCGCGAATGGCCGCCGGTGCTGACGTTGGATGACTTTGAGCAGAGCCTGAGCGATGCCCGGGTGCGCGATCTCTCGCGCCGGACGGTGTGCGTGCGCGATCCCGAAGTCGAACGCGCGACCACGACCGAAACTGTGCCCGCGCGTGTGACCGTGCGGCTTACCGACGGACGGCGCCGTCAGCACGCGGTCTGGCTGCCGCCGGGCTCACCCAAGCGCCCGATGACGGCCGAGGAGATCAGCGCGCGGTTTCTTGCCGTGGTCTCTCCGCTCGTTGCACCCGGAACGGATCTCGAGGCCTGGCTTGCGCGGGCACGTTCTCCCGAAGCCCTCACCAGCGCGCAGGAGCTGATGCGCCTGCGCCGCTCCCGACACTAGGCACTCGGCCCGGCAACGAATTGCGCCGCGCCGCTCAGGTGGCCTTGCCCTTGGGCTCGGCGGCCGGTGGCGCCGGCGTGGCACTACGGCGATCCAGCAGCCGGCCGAAGTTGTTTGGCATCATAGAGCGCTTCGCCCTTGTCGTTGATCGCGCGCTTCTCCACGCAGGCGACGCGCTCGGCCTGCTCCTTGCCGTCCACCGTCACGCGGGTCATGCAGAAGGGATAGCGGCGGATGTAGGCGGGCAGATAGACGGCAGCCTCCCAGCTGCCGTTCTCCGTCACGAAAAGATTCTGCTGGTTTTCCAGCCCGAGCACGGCCATCGGCAGGAAAGTCTTGCCCGCATCACCGCTAGGCGGATTGATGTCCATGGGGCGCCTCGAGGTTGCACCAATGTGCGCAATATTTATAGGGGTGCCGCGGCTTACCGCTGCGTGCCGAGAGATTGGCGTGTCGCTCCAAGCCGTTGTAATATAACGCCTCGCAAAAAAGTGGGGACGTAGCTCAGCTGGGAGAGCGTCGCGTTCGCAATGCGAAGGTCGAGGGTTCGATCCCCTTCGTCTCCACCACTCATTCCCGGGCCAGAGTCTTTCTGGCCCGACTCGTTTTGGATGTCCACCGAGGGACTGGATCAGCGCCGGCGGCAGCCCGATTGCGTTCGCGCCGACTCTGGCACAATACGACGAACCGGAACTCGCTGCCCTGCTTCCGGGGCGCTCCGGGACCCCCGCCACACCTAAGAAGATAACAATACGAACATGCTCAACAAACTGATGCCCCGAGAGGGTCGATTCTTCGATCTGTTCAATGCCCATGCCGCGCAGATCGTAATGGGAAGCGACGCGCTAGGGCACCTTATTGCGACCGCCACGGCTTGTGAGGATTACGCGCGCCGCATCGACACAGTCGGTTTCCGCGGTGCAATGGGGCATCGCGGGCAGCATCATCGCCTGGATATCAACGATTCCGTGCTCGGCATTCATCGCTGCGATCGCGTGGTGGCTGGGGCAGTACTTTTTTAGCTGACAGGGCCGCGATGGTGGAAAGATCCGTATCGCGAACCGTATCCGACGCTGCGCACCGCGCGCTGCTCGCAGACAGTGTCGCAGCATTCACTAGCCGCGGCACGGACGTTGCGCGGGCACGCCGTTTGCGTGGATCGAATGAGGAATACGATCGCGCGTCCTGGCGGCGGATGGCCGAGCTCGGCTGGCTGGGGATCCTCGTGCCGGATACGCACGGCGGTCTGGGGCTTGGTTTGTCCGAAATGGGTATCGTGGCCAGGGGCCTTGCGCGCGCCTTGGCGCCCGAGCCGCTGGTTGCATCGGCGGTGATGGCCACCACCGCGCTCGCCGCTGGCGATTGCGAAGCACTGAAGCGCGAGCAACTGCCGCGGATCGTTGCGGGTGAGATCGTGCCTGTGCTGGCTTGGCAAGAAACAGCTGGCGCATGGGACGCCGATTTGCCGGCGCTTCAGGCGCTGCCGTTCGAGAGCGGCTATCGATTGACTGGCGTCAAGCGCTTTGTCGGCGGCGCGGCACAAGCGGATGTTTTTCTGGTATCCGCGCTCGCCGAAGGGAGCCCCGTATTGTTCTGGGTGGCGCGCGACACCGTCGGCGTGAGGCTCGAGCTCGAGTTGCTGGCTGACGGGCGCCACTTCGGCACCCTCACGCTCACCGATGCGCTGGTTTCACGAGCTCACGTCATTGCCCGAGGAACTGCCGCGGCCGACGCGCTGGCGCGCTCGCTCGATTACGGCGTGGCCATCGCGAGCGCGGAACTTTGCGGCCTGGCGGAGCGGGCGTTGGAAATCAGCCTCGATTACCTGAAGACCCGCGTGCAATTCGGCAAGCCGATCGGCAGCTTTCAGGCGCTCCAGCACCGCGCGGTGGATCTCTACATTCAGAAAGAGCTGGCTGGGGCCGTTCTCGATCAGGTGCTCGAGACGCTTGACCGTGCGCCGGATGCGGCGACCCGGTCCGGGCTCGCGAGCCGGCTCAAGGCGCGCTGCTCGGACGCCGCGCTCCGGGTGACGCGCGAGGCGATCCAGCTTCACGGCGCGATCGGCTTCACGGACGATTGCGATATCGGACTCTATTTGAAACGCGCGCTGGTGCTTGCCGCCTGGCTCGGCAATGCCACGCAGCATCGCCGGCGCTACGTTGCTTTGAGCAGCGTGAATCGTGAATGGTGAATGGAAAAGCTTGGCCACGGCAAGACACGGAACCCGTTTCAAGAACATTAGCCACGGAATCACACGGAAATACACGGAAAAAACCTAGGATAAGCGCAAGAGAAAGATTTCCGTGGCCTTCCCTATGTTTCCGTTGCTGATCATAGGGTCTGTCTTTGAACGCAGCGGGCGCGGAGCGGAGCATGACTGACTGGAACGCGATGAGCGACGAGGACTTCCGCCGCGAGGCGCGTGCGTTTTTCGAGGCCGAGTATTCGCCGGCGCTGCGCTACATCCTGAGCCGCGCCCGCTGGCATGAGATGAAGGAATGGTGGCGCAAGCTCTACGAGAAAGGCTGGATCGCTCCCAACTGGCCGCGCGAGCAGGGCGGCATGGCACTCGAGGCGGGAAAGATGGTGATCCTGCTCGAGGAGATGGAGCGCCATGGCGTCGCGCGCGCGCCGGACCAGGGCATCACCCAGGTCGGGCCGATCATCATGAAGTTCGGCACCGAGGAACAGAAACGGCACTACCTGCCGCGCACGCTCTCGGGCGAGTTCATCTGGTGCCAGGGCTACTCCGAGCCCAACGCGGGGTCGGATCTGGCGAGCCTTCAAACTACCGCGACGCGCGTGGACGATGATTACGTCATCAATGGCCAGAAGATCTGGACATCGCTTGCGGATGACGCGACGCACATTTATCTGCTGGCCCGCACCGATCGACAGGCGAAAAAACAGGCGGGAATCAGCTTCTTCATTGCGGACCTGCGAACCCCCGGGATAACGATCCGCCCGATCCGCAATCTCGCGGGGCACGACGAGTTCAGCCAGGTGTTCTTCGACGACGTTCGCGTGCCGCTTGCCGCGCTCGTGGGCCAATTGAACGACGGGTGGAACATCGCGAAAGCACTGCTCTCGTTCGAGCGGCTCAACATTGGCAGCCCGCGCCGCCCGCAGTATGCATTGCGCCGGCTGGAGGCGATTGCTCGGGCGAAAGGCTTGTTCGCCGACGCGGGGTTCGTGGACCGTTACGCTGCGGTCACGCTCGATCTGGAGGATCTCGCCGCGCTCTACGGCCGGTTCGTGGAGCAGGCGAAGCGCGGTGAGACATTGGGGCCTGAGGTTTCCATTCTGAAGATCTGGGCGATGGAGACCTGGCAGCGCTTGACCGACCTGCTCGTCGAAATCGGCGACGAACAAGGGGTGATGCCGGGCGTACAGGACATCGCAGGTGTGGAAGCGGACTTCCTCAACCCGTTCTACTATGCACGGCCGGCCACGATCTACGGCGGCTCGAGCGAGATCCAGCGCAACATTCTGGCAAAGTACGTTCTGCGGCTCCCCGGCTGACGCGCGCGGGACCGCGCTCCATTGAAAGTTTGCCGGTGGCGTTCCATCATTGGCGCGCTCACTCCGATTCCACGATCAAGGAAGCCGATATGCCAAAGCAGATCATTCATTCGGAAGCGGCGCCGAAGGCGATCGGCCCGTACTCGCAAGCGGTGCGCTGCGGTAACACGGTCTATCTCGCCGGGCAGATCGGGCTCGACCCGGCGACCATGGAGCTCATGCCGGGACTCGATGCGCAGGCTCGTCGCGTCTTCGAGAACCTCAGGGCCGTGGCGCAAGCGGCGGGCGGCGATCTGCGCGACATCGTCAGGCTGACGATCTACCTCATCGATCTCGGCGACTTTGGCCGCATAAACGAAATCATGGCCGCGTGCTTTACGGCGCCTTATCCGGCACGCGCGACGCTCGGCGTGGCGAGTCTTCCGCGTGGCGCGCTCGTGGAGGTCGACGCCATCATGCATCTCGAGTGACGGGTTATGTGTGATGTGCGATGTGCGATGAGTGATGAGAGCGAGGATGGCGCGGGCGCGCTCTGACCGGACAGTCATCGCGCCGGACCCATCCCTGTCGGGGTTGAGCCGGTCAGTCCTGGCGAAGCTCGCGAAGCTCGGGATCGCGAGCAAGTTCGATCTGGTCCTGCACCTGCCGCTCCGTTACGACGACGAGACGCGGCTCGACCCGATCAATCACGCCCCGGCGAGCGGGCCAGCGCTGGTCGAGGGCACTGTCGTCGAGTGCGATATCAAGTACCGCCCCCGGCGTCAGCTCGTCTGCTATATCGAGGATGGGAGCGGGGTACTCACCCTGCGATTTTTTAATTTCTACATGAGCCAGGTTAAGCAGCTCGCTGCCGGCACGCGCGTGCGCGCCTACGGGGAGATCCGGCACGGCTTCCATGGCCCCGAGATGGTGCATCCGCGCTACCGCGTCGTTCTCGGGGAGATGCCGGTTGCAACGGCACTGACCCCGGTGTATCCGACGACGGCCGGGCTCGCCCAGGACACGTTGCGGTACCTGATCGCGCGAGCGCTCAACGACTGCGACCTGACGGACACGCTGCCACCGGCGCTGCTCGCGCGGGTCTCGTTGCCTTCGTTCCGTGACGCGGTTCTGCTGCTGCACAACCCGCCACCACAGATCCCGCAGTCGGAGTTACAGGAGCGTCGCCATCCCGCGTGGCGCCGCGTGAAATTCGACGAGCTGCTCGCGCAGCAACTCTCGATGCGGCTGCATCACGAGCGACGGCGCGGCGCCGGGGCGCCGTCCCTGCGCCCACGCCGGGAGCTAACCCGTGCCTTGCTCGCGCGTTTACCGTTCGAGCTGACGCGAGCGCAGCGCAAGGTTTGGCGTGACATCGAACGTGATCTCAGCGAGCCGCATCCGATGCAACGCCTGCTGCAGGGCGACGTGGGCAGCGGGAAGACCGTGGTCGCCTTGCTCGCTGCCTTGCAATGCGTCGAGAACGGGCGGCAAGTCGCGGTCATGGCGCCGACCGAGATCCTGGCCGAGCAGCATTACCGCAAATTCGCTGCGTGGCTTGCGCCGCTCGGGCTGGACGTGGCGTGGTTGTCCGGAAGCCTCGGCCGCAAGGACAAGCGTGTCGCGCTTACGGCCGCCGCGCAGGGCGTGGCGCAAATCATCGTCGGGACGCATGCGCTTATCGAAGAGGAAGTCGCCTTTGCCGATCTGGCGCTCGCGATCGTGGACGAGCAGCACCGCTTTGGCGTGCATCAGCGTCTCGCGCTGCGCTTGAAGGGCTCGCGTCCGAATCAGGGGGCGCAACCGCACCAGCTCATGATGAGCGCGACCCCGATACCCCGGACGCTCGCAATGAGCTACTACGCCGACCTCGACGTCTCGACGATCGACGAGCTGCCGCCCGGGCGAGCCCCGGTGACCACCAAGCTGATTTCGGAAGCGCGCCGGGCCGAGGTGATCCAGCGCGTGCGCGACGCCTGCGTGGCGGGCAGCCAGGCCTACTGGGTTTGTCCGTTGATCGAGGAATCCGAGGCGCTTCAGTTAAAGACCGCGCTCGAGACACATGCCGTGCTCACCGCGACCTTTCCCGAGCTCAAGGTCGGACTCGCCCACGGGCGATTGAAGGGCGAGGAGAAGGTCCGGGTAATGGAGGCGTTCCGGAACGGGGAGATTCAACTGCTCGTCGCAACCACGGTCATCGAGGTGGGCGTGGACGTTCCCAACGCGACCCTGATGGTGATCGAGAACGCGGAGCGCATGGGACTCGCGCAATTGCACCAGCTGCGCGGCCGGGTCGGTCGCGGCGCGGATGAGAGCGTCTGCATTCTTCTCTACGCGCGTCCGCTGACGGCAACGGCGCGTGAACGGCTCAAGGTTATTTATGAGAACCGCGACGGTTTCGAAATCGCGCGCCAGGATCTGGTGCTCCGCGGGCCCGGCGAGCTGCTTGGCGCGCGGCAGAGCGGGGTGCCGCTGCTCAGATTCGCCGATCTCAATGCGGACCTCGATCTGCTCGACGCGGCGCGCAAGGCGGCCGAAGTGCTGCTGCGTGATAAACCCCAGGCTGCGCGGCGCCACCTCGCGCGCTGGCTGGGAGCAAAGCATGAATATCTGAAGGTCTAATACAATTCGCCTGGTGAATACGATTCGACGCGACCGCTACTGGCGCCGCCGTCCGGCCGCCGGCGCCGGCCGCTACCACGACTGGCTGATCGATCGCGGCTCATTGACCGACCGCATCCGTGCCCGCTGCAAGGCGTTTCGCGTGGAGCTCGTGTTTCAGGGGCCGCGGCGCGCGACACGCGAAGAGCGTTTCCTGTTCGGTGCCCAGGCACGCCAGACTCTGGTCCGCGAGGTCTACCTTTGCTGCGGTGGCATACCCGTGGTGTTCGCGCATAGCGTGGCGCGCCGCGGTGACCTGCGCCGGGCGTGGCGCGCCCTCACCCGCCTCGGAACGCAGCCGTTGGG
>JAQBFV010000110.1:0-12569 GCA_032123035.1 Betaproteobacteria bacterium
CTTGGTCCGAGGGGTCCAGCTTCCTATAAAAAATATCGAAACCCGCGCTCACGCCGTCCACCGTGAAGTAAGGGTTGGTGTAACCAAAAGAATAGACCGTGTTGATCTTGCTCGTATTGATTCCGAGCCTGATGTGGCGTCCGGACCCGAAGATGTTTTCCTGGGCGATCGAGCCGGATAAAGTTATCCCCTCGTCTCCAAACCCGGCGCCAAACAGCAGCCGACCTGTCGGCTTCTCGACAACGGCCACGTTGAGATCTACCTGGTCAGTCACGCCCTGGACCGCGGGCGTTTCGACGTTGACCTCCGTGAAGTAGCCCAGCCTGTTGATTCGCTGGCGAGAACGGGTGATCTTCTCGGCCGAATACCATGCGCCCTCGAGTTGCCGCATCTCGCGCCTGAGTACCTCGTCGCGCGTTTGGGTGTTGCCCGTGATATTGACGCGCCGTACATACACCCGCCGTCCCGGGTCGATCAGGAACGTGAATCCCACCTGCTGTTTTTGTTTGTCGATTTTAGGCACGGCATTGACGTTGGCAAAGGCATAGCCGTCATTGCTGAGCCGGTCGGTGATCAATTTGCTGGACTCTGTCAGCCGGGCACGTGAGAAGACATCGCCAGGCTTGACCTTGATCAGCTTTCGCACCTCAGCCTCGGGAATCAGCATTTCACCGGCGACCTGCACGTCCGCCACCGTGTATTTCTGCCCTTCCGTGATGTTGATGGCGATATAGATGTCCTGTTTGTCCGGTGTGATCGATACCTGGGTCGAATCGACCACGAACTCGGCGTAGCCCCGATCGAGGTAGTACGAGCGCAGGGTCTCGAGATCGGCGGCGAGCTTCTGGCGCGAGTACTGGTCGTTTTTCGTGTACCATGACATCAGTCCCGGCGTCGTCAGCTTGAACTGGCCGAGCAACTTTTTTTCGGGAAACGCCTTGGCGCCAATGATTGCGATCTGGCGGATCTTCGCGATCTCGCCCTCCTCGATATTGAAATTGAGGGACACCCGGTTGCGTTCCAGCGGCGTGACAGTCGTATCGATCCTAATGGCGTAGTAGCCCTGGCTCAAGTAAAGGCGTTTGAGTTCCTGCTCCGCCCGGTCGAGCACGCCCCGGTCGAAGATTCTTCCTTCCGCGAGACCGATCTGCCCCATACCCTGGACAAGCGCCTCCTTTTTGAGCTCCTTGGCGCCCACGAAGTCGATCTGAGCGATCGAGGGGCGCTCCCGCAGCGAAACGACGAGAATATTGCCATCCCGCTCGATCGTGACGTCCTGGAAGAAGCCGGTCGCGAAGAGCGCACGGATCGCTTGCGCGGCCTTCTCCTCCGTCATCGTATCCCCGACCTTGACCGGCAGGTAGCCGAAGACGGTGCCCGCCTCGGTGCGCTGGATACCTTCGACGCGGATGTCCCTGATGACGAATGTGTCGATGGCCGCTGCCGTGGCTGCGTGGAGCGCGATTAGCAGCATCGCAACACGAAACCAGCGCATGAATTCAGCCGCTTATCAGACGATGTATGTCGTTATACAGAGCAAAGGCCATCAAGATGAACAGCAGCGCAATTCCCACGTGCTGACCGATCTCGATGGCCCGGTCGGATACCGGAGCGCCCTTGAAAATCTCAATCGTATAATACATTAAATGCCCGCCATCCAATAAGGGAACGGGCAGGAGGTTCAGCACCCCGAGACTGATGCTGATCAGAGCAAGGAACAGGAGGTAAGACGCCAGGCCGCTTTGCGCCGACTGTCCGGCATAATCCGCAATCGTGATGGGCCCCGAGAGGTTCTTCAGTGAGACCTCTCCGATAATCATCTTGCCGAGCATTTGCAGACTGAAAACGGATGTATTCCACGTTTTGCGTACCGCTCTTGCCAGCGCTCCGACGACTCCATAGCGCACTTCGACCATCATCTCCGACACCGCGGCCTGGTCGATCCGAGGCCCGGCTCCGATCCTGCCAATCTTGCGCTCGCCCTCGATCACGGTCGCCGGTGTGACTGTGATTGCCGGTATCAAAGCCCCCGCGCGACGGATTTCGACCGTAAGCGGCACCTCCGGGTGGCTGCGCACCGCCGCCACGAGCTGATGCCAGCTGTCGATGCGCTGGTTGTTGATCGCCACGATCTCGTCACCGGCCAGCAGCCCCGCGCGCTCGGCAGCCCCGCCTCGCACGACTTCTTCTATAATGGGTTTGAGCAAGAGCTGGTATCTGACCAGACCGAGCACCCGCAGAAAATCCTTGTCGAGATCGGCTGTCGTCACACCGGACAGATCGAGCCGGCGCAGACTTACATCACCTTTGACGCTGCGCGCTTCAATGTTCACGGGTTCTCGTTCCACCGCGTGCTGCAGGAGAATCCAGCGCGCATCCTGCCATGTCGCTACCATCTCATTGCCGATCTTCACCAGCGTATCACCTGCGGAAAAGCCGGCAACGAACGCCGGCGTCCCAGGTGGTGGTGCGCCGACCATCGGTTTGATTCCGGGCACGCCGCTAACGAACAGGACCCAGTAGAGCGCGACCGCCAGAAGAAAATTGGCAAACGGCCCTGCGACCACGATCGCAATCCGACGCCACACCGATTGCCGGTTGAAGGCTCGCGGCAGGTCCTCCGGTGCAACTGCCCCCTCGCGTTCGTCAACCATCTTCACGTAGCCACCGAGCGGAAAGGCGGCTATGACCCATTCGGTCGCGTCGCGCCCGAGCCTGCGTGACCATAAAGCCCGGCCGAACCCTACCGAGAAGCGCAGCACCTTTACGCCGCATGCACGTGCAACGAGATAATGCCCAAACTCATGGACTACGATCAGACAGCCGAGCGCGACCACGAACGCGAGGACGGTTATGAGCAGAGCCATGATGGGCGATCGTCTCGCGCGCTTCGGTGCTCAGGAACGCACTGCGCGGCGCTTTGCGCCCGAAGCCGAGAACAGACGAGAGTGGCCCAGCCGGCGCTCGGCTGTAGCTCGCGCGCCGGCATCGGCGGCGAGAATGTCGTCGAGGTCTTGTGCGGGGCCGAAATCCGTCTCGGCTAACACGCCTTCAATGATCTCAGGAATCCGCGAAAAACTCAGTGCTCCCGAGAGGAAATGCGCAACCGCTACTTCGTTCGCGGCATTGAGTACTGTGGGCGCTGCCCCACCCGCAGCGAGCGCCTGGTAGGCGAGGTGCAGGCACGGGAAGCGCTGCAAGTCAGGCTTCTCGAAGTGCAGTGCGCCAACGCTTGCAAGATCAAGAAACTGCACACCGGCCGCAATGCGTTCCGGGAAGTCCAGCGCGTGAGCAATCGGCGTGCGCATGTCGGGATTGCCCAGTTGCGCGATGACCGAGCCATCGATGTACTCGACAAGGGAGTGGATTACGCTCTCCGGATGAACAACGACCTCGATTTGCTCAGGGGCGACGTTGAACAGCCAGTGGGCCTCGATCACTTCCAGGCCCTTGTTCATCATGGTCGCCGAGTCAACCGAGATCTTCCGCCCCATTACCCAGTTGGGATGGGCGCACGCCTGCTCGGGCGTGACTTTTTCGAGCTGGTGCAGCGGCAATAAGCGAAAGGGTCCACCCGACGCAGTGAGCAGGATGCGCCGCACGCCCGCTACGTCAGGGCTGCCCGAGTAGGACGCCGGAAGCGCCTGGAAGATGGCGTTGTGCTCGCTGTCAATCGGCAGCAGCTGAGCTGCGCTGGTACGCACCGCATCCATTAACAACGGACCGGCTGTCACCAACGACTCCTTGTTCGCCAGCAGGACTCTTTTGCCGGCGCGTGCCGCTGCCAGCGTCGAGCGCAGGCCCGCAATCCCCACTATCGCCGCCATCACGGTATCGACCTCTGGCAGCGCTGCCACTGTCTCGAGGGCGTCGGTTCCACATAACACCTCGCAGCCAAGACCTGCCTGCCGCACGCGACGACGAAGATCCTCGGCGATTGAGGGCTCCAGAACCACGGCAAAACGCGGGTGGAACTTAAGACACTGCTCGAACAGCAATTGCGTCTGGTTACGCGCGGTGAGCGCGACGATCTCGAATTTCCCGGGATGAAGCGCCACGACGTCCAGCGTGTTGACGCCGACGCTACCCGTTGAGCCGAGGATGGTTAAACGCCGTTTGTCAGTCATGAGCCGGATGCCCGCCTCACTTCATGTAGAGCAATAGCGCGGCAGCAAATGGCATGCTCGATGTAATGCTGTCGATCCGGTCGAGAATCCCGCCATGTCCCGGCAGCAAAGTCCCGCTGTCCTTGGTTCCAGCCTGCCGCTTTATCCACGATTCGAACAAGTCACCTACTATGCTGACCACTGCCACACCAGCGAACAAAACAGCGCCTCGTCCATCACTCCACCAATCCCACTCGGGCAACCAGCGGGACAGGACCACATAATACACTGCCACTGCAGCAGCAGCCCCTGCTATTCCCTCCCACGTTTTGCCGGGACTGATCGCAACGGCGAGCTTGTGTTTGCCCCATGTCTTGCCGGCAAGATACGCTCCGGTATCCGCCAGCCACGCGACGCCAAGGAGTGCAAGCAGTTGCGCTGGTTCCGTCTGCAATCGACCCAGTGCCAGCCATGTCGGCACGAGAACGATCCACCCTGTGAGCGTCAGCGCCACTGGTGAATCCACGCGCCAGCGCATCGCTAGCCACAGGGGGGCCACCAGAAGCCAGAACGCGCAACTGATCGCAAACACGGTTGCGCCAAGGCCAAGCCCCGCTCCCAGCCAGAGCGCGAGCGCCGACCCCAATACGAGCGCGCAAAAAGCCCACCGCGCGGTCGGTGCGTATCGCGCTAAGCGACCCCATTCCCAACTTGCCCCGAGCAGTATCGGTATCAGAAACGCGCTCCACCATGGGTTCGGGAGAGTCAGCAACGCGGATACGAAGACGGCCAGTAGCGCTGCCGCAGTCGCCAGTCGCGCAGAGAACATTGAGGGTGATAAATTAAGTTCGTTGCGTCGCCGTCAACCAGCATCGTTGACGTCTTGGACCTGGTGAGCCGAGAGGCCGGCGTTCACAGGTAGCTGCTCACTCGTCCGCCCGAAACGGCGCTCCCGCTGCTGATAAGAAATGATCGCGCGATCAAGCGCTGCCGCATCGAAGTCCGGCCACAATATGTCCGTGAAATAGAGCTCCGTATAGGCGAGCTGCCACAGCATGAAATTGCTGATGCGCTGCTCGCCCCCGGTCCGAATAAAAAGGTCGGGCTCGGGCGCATCGGCCAATGCCAGATAGGGCGTCAGATCCCGCTCGCTGAATCCGCGCGCGAGTTCTGGCTGCTCCCGTAACATGCGATTGACCGCCTGCAGGATGTCCCACCGCCCACCGTAGTTCGCGGCAACGGTCATTGTCAGCTTTCGGTTCGCTGCCGTTCGCGCTTCCGCGTCGCGGATCAGCTGCACGAGCCTGGGTTCGAATCGCGTGAGCTCCCCGATGACCCTGAACCGGACTCCGCTTTCATGCAACTTGTCGATTTCCTGCTCCAAGGCCAACACGAACAGCTGCATGAGAAAGGACACTTCTTCGGGCGGCCGCCGCCAGTTCTCGCTGCTGAATGCAAACAGCGTCAGGTAATCGACACCGCGCTCAGCGCAGGCGCGCACCACATTGCGCACAGCCTCCACCCCGCGCCGGTGGCCTGCGACGCGCGGCAACAAACGCTGCTTGGCCCAGCGCCCGTTGCCATCCATGATGATGGCGATATGGTGCGGAGTGCGGTGCGTTTTCGGTATCTGGAGTGTCGTGCTTGCCATCTCGACCATCAGATCGCCATCAAATCCGCTTCCTTCTGCTGCAGGAGCTTGTCGACATCTGCGATGTAGCGGTCCGTCAGCTTTTGAACGTCATCTTGCGCGCGGCGCTCCTCGTCTTCCGCCACTTTCTTTTGCTTGAGGAGATCCTTCAGATGATGGTTCGCGTCGCGCCGAACGTTGCGCACCGCGACGCGCGCGTTCTCGCCCTCGTGGCGCACGACCTTGATCAATTCCTTGCGTCGCTCTTCGGTGAGCGCCGGCATTGGTACCCGCACACTATCGCCGCTGGTTGAGGGATTCAAACCCAGATCGGAATCGCGAATGGCTTTGTCGATGGTTCCCGCCATTTTCTTCTCCCATGGCGTGACTCCGATGGTACGGGCGTCGATCAGCGTGACGTTTGCCACTTGCGACAGCGGCGTGGGCGTACCGTAGTAATCCACCATGATGTGGTCGAGTAGCCCCGGGTGCGCACGGCCGGTACGCACCTTCGCCAGGTCATTTTTGAGCGTTTCGACGGTCTTCGTCATCTTCTGCTCGGCGGCCTTCTTGACGCCAGCAATCATGGTCATACCCCCGCGTCAGCTAAGCTCACTCAAAACTGCAGGAATGTTCCCTCGTCCTCGCCCAGCACCACGCGCCTGAGTGCGAACGGCTTGAGGATGCTGAAAACGTTGATTGGCAGTTTCTGGTCACGGCAGAGGGTTAACGCCGTGGCGTCCATAACTTTGAGGTTCTTGATGATCGCCTCGTCAAAGGTCAGGCGCTGATAGCGCATGGCATCCGGGTGCGTTTTGGGATCGTCGGTGTAGACGCCGTCGACCTGTGTCGCTTTGAGCACCAGGTCAACGTTCATCTCCATTCCACGTAACGCGGCCGCCGTGTCGGTTGTGAAGAAAGGATTACCGGTACCCGCCGCAAAGATCACGATTTTTCCTTCCTCCAGATAACGCATGGCCTTGCCGCGGATATAGGGCTCCACGACTTGCTCTATATTCAGCGCCGATTGCACACGGCTTACCAGACTCACGCGCCGCATTGCATCCTGCAGCGCCAGCGCGTTCATGACCGTTGCCAGCATGCCCATATAATCCGCTGTGGCCCGGTCCATGTGCGATGCTGCCGGTGTCACGCCGCGGAAGATGTTGCCGCCGCCGATCACGATCGCAACCTCGACCCCGAAATTAACGATCTCCGCAATTTCCCCGACGATTCGGTCAACGGTCTCGCGGTTGATGCCGTAACTGTCCTCACCCATCAACGCCTCACCGCTCAACTTCAGCAGTACGCGCTTGTATGCGGGCGTCTGTGGCATGTTGGGTCTCGACGAGAGGGGCTCACATCGGCGCGCTTAGCGCGCTTGCCCCACCTGCGCCATTACCTCCGAAACGAAATCGTCCTTTTTCTTTTCGATCCCTTCACCAACGATGTACAGGGCAAATCCGGTGACCGTGGCGCCCTTGGATTTCAGCAGTTGCTCGACGCTCTGCTTGTCGTTCTTGACGAAGGGTTGTCCAAGCAAGGCCACCTCGCGCAGGAATTTCTGCACCGAGCCCTCTACCATTTTTTCCACGATGTTGGCCGGTTTGCCCGATTCTGCGGCCTTGGCGGTCGCGATCTCGCGTTCTTTCTGGACCACGGTGGCTGGAACCTCCGCAGCATTCAAGGCGATTGGTTTGCTTGCTGCAATGTGCATGGCCAGATCCTTGCCGAGAACCGCATCGCCACCGGCCACGTCAACCAGAACCCCGATTTTTGCGCCGCTATGGATGTAGCTCGCCAGCTTGCCGTCAGCCGCCATGCGGACAAAGCGCCTGATCGCCAGGTTCTCACCCATCTTGCCGACCAGGGACTTACGCGCCTCGTCCACGCTAGCCCCGTCAAAAGGCAGGTGCGACAAGGCATCGACGTCCGCCGGTTTCTGCGCAACCACCAGTTCAGCCAGTGCGCCCGCAAAAGAGAGAAATTCCTCATTTTTCGCGACGAAATCGGTTTCGCAGTTGATCTCCACGAGCGCGCCGGCCTTGCCATCTGCCGCGATATGGGCCGCAACCACGCCTTCGGCGGCTACGCGCGAGGCGGCCTTGCTCGCCTTGTTGCCGAGCTTGATCCGCAGGATTTCCTCCGCCTTGCCCAGATCGCCGGCGGCTTCCGCCAGCGCCTTCTTGCACTCCATCATGGGCGCGTCAGTCTTCTCGCGCAGCTCTTTCACCAGGATTGCGGTGATCTCCGCCATTCCAGTCCTCACCGGTTAAAAAAAAGGGGCTCACGCCCCAGATGGTTCGTATCCAGACGGATCAACCGCCCTCGTTCTCTTCGACTTCAACGAATTCTTCCCCGCCACGGACAATTTCCTTCAAGCTGTCCTGCCGACCCTCGAGCACTGCGTCCGCAATGCCGCGAACATAGAGCCTGATCGCGCGATTGGAATCATCGTTACCGGGGATGACGTAGTGCACGCCCTCAGGCGAATGATTGGTATCGACCACCCCGATCAGGGGGATCCCCAGTTTGCGCGCTTCGGCAACCGCGCCTTTGTGGAAGCCCACGTCAATTACGAACATTGCATCCGGCAAGCCGTTCATGTCCTTGATACCTCCAAGGCTCCGCTCGAGCTTGGTGATCTCGCGCTGGTAGCCCAGGGCCTCCTTCTTGGGCAGCTTCTCGAGCGTGCCGTCCTGCACCATGGCTTCCATGTCCTTCAGGCGCTTGATCGATTGCTTGACCGTTTTGTAGTTGGTCAGCATCCCGCCCAGCCAGCGGTAATCGACGTAGGGCGAAGTGCAGCGCTGGGCCTCCTCACGGACGATGTCCCGTGCCTGCCGCTTGGTGCCGACGAACAACACGGTGCCCTTGTTGGTGCAGAGCTGGCGCACGAATTTCGTCGCCTCCTGGTAGAGGGCGAGGGTCTGTTCGAGGTTAACGATATGAATCTTGTTGCGATGACCGAAGATGTACGGCGCCATCTTCGGGTTCCAATAGCGGGTCTGGTGGCCGAAATGCACACCCGCTTCGAGCATTTCACGCATCGTGACTGACATAAAACACATCTCTCCTGTAAGGGTTGAGCCTCCATTCGCCGAGAGGTCGCCGAGCACGACGACCACCCTTACGGTGGCGAATGTGCGAATTGCTCCGGAAAGTAAAAGGCAACGAAACTGCCCCAGAGCTAACTTGTTAGTTTAGCACGCAAAAGCTGCTGCCCTCAACCCGGGTGGCTGGCGGTGCTTTGTACATCATTCTGGACTACAATCCGCTCTCCTTGAAAAACCAGCCGCTTACTACTCAGTCGGCGCGCCCCGCGCAGCGCAAAACCGGGCTCATGTCCGTCAATATCAAGACCCCCGAAGAGATTGCCAAGATGCGGATCGCGGGCCAGCTCGGCGGGGAGGTGCTCGATTTCATCGCCCCCCACGTGCGCCCTGGCGTGACGACGGGGGAGCTCGACCGCCTGTGCCACGACTACATCTCGAATGTCCAGCGTGCGACGCCTGCGCCACTCAATTACGCGCCGCCCGGCTACCAGCCCTTTCCGAAATCCATCTGCACATCGGTGAACCACGTCGTTTGCCACGGTGTGCCCGGCGAAAAGAAGCTGCGGGCTGGCGACATCGTCAATCTCGACATCACGGTGATTAAAGACGGCTATCATGGTGATACCAGCCGAATGTTCTATGTGAACCAGCCTTCCATCCAGGCTCGGCGTTTATGCGACATCACCTACGAGTGCCTGTGGCTGGGGATCGAGGCAGTTCGACCTGGCGCCTATCTTGGCGATCTCGGCTACGCGATACAGACACACGCGGAGCGGCACGGCTACAGCGTCGTTCGGGAGTTCTGCGGCCACGGAATCGGCCGCAAGTTCCATGAGGAACCGCAGGTTCTGCATTATGGACGGCTGGGCGCCGGCCTCCGCCTGGAAGCCGGCATGACCTTCACCATCGAACCCATGATCAACGCGGGAAAGTCGGATATCCGGCAGCTGGCGGACGGGTGGACGGTCGTCACCAAGGACCATAGCCTGTCGGCCCAGTGGGAGCATACGGTACTCGTGACAGATAGCGGCTATGAGGTTTTGACCCTTTCAGCCGAAGCGCCGCAGAAGCCGCCTCTTCATGCCTGATCGGAGGGCCGGGCAGCGCGCGAGCGCCCCGGCGGCGCAATCATTGCACGCCGGCGTTGGCGTCTGGAAAGAGAAACTCGCGGAGCGCAAGCAGCACCTGCGCCAGGAATTTCAGGCTCGCAAGGCGCCAGTGGAACTCTTGCGCCGGCATTCAGCTGCAATCGATCGTCAGCTGAAGGAAGTGTGGGCCGGTCAGGGAATGCCGCGCGACGCGGCCTTCGCTGCGGTGGGCGGCTACGGCCGTGGCCAGCTCTTCCCTTCATCGGACGTCGATCTGCTGATTCTGCTGTCCGCGCCGCCGGACGCCGGGCTCGCACGCAAGCTGGAAAATTTGGTCGGCATTCTCTGGGACATCGGCCTCGACGTCGGCCACAGCGTACGCACCGTCGAGGAGTGCGTCACGCTGGCCGCAACCGATCTTTCAGTACAGACAACGCTTCTGGAAGCACGCCTCCTGACCGGCAAACGCGAGTTCTTTGCCCGCTTCGTGAAGCGCATGCGCGAGATGCTGGATCCCGGCGAGTTCCTCCAGGCGAAGCTCCTCGAACAACAGCAACGCCATGCGCGCTATGCGGAAAGCAATCTCGAGCCCAACATCAAGGAGAGCGCGGGCGGACTGCGCGACCTTCAGAATATCATCTGGATCTCGCGAGCGGCTGGACTCGGCAGCTCCTGGCGAGAGCTCTCGCGCCGGGGGCTAATCGCGCTGAGCGAAGCGCGCGAGATCCAGCGGCATGAACAGTTCCTTCAGTCACTCCGGATCCGCTTGCATTATCTGGCCGGGCGGCGGGATGACCGCCTGCTCTTCGATTACCAGACTTCATTGGCTCGGGAGCTTGGATTCCACGACCGTCCGCACCGTCTGGCGAGCGAACAGTTGATGCAACGCTATTACCGAACGGCCAAGGCGGTATCTCAACTCAACACGATACTGCTGCAGAACCTGGGTGCCCGCGTCGCTCCGGTGCACGACAAGGAATACCACCCCATCAACGAGCGTTTCGGAATGAGAGATGAACGGCTCGAGGTGCACGACGAGCGGGTATTTAGGCGATCTCCCAGCGCAATCCTTGAAAGCTTCGTGCTCCTGCAACAACATCACGAGCTAAAGGGCATGAATGCGCCGACCTTGCGCTCACTATGGCGGGCACGACGCCTCATCAACACGGCATTTCGTCGTGACCGGCACAACCGCCAGCAGTTCATGCAGGTCTTAAGGAGCCCTGAACGGGTGGAGCGCACGCTGCGGCAAATGAACGAAAACGGAGTTCTCGGCGGTTACCTCCCCGGGTTTAGTCGAATCGTCGGCCAAATGCAGCACGACCTCTACCACGTCTACACGGTGGACGAACATATCCTGCGCGTCGTGCGCAATCTTCGCCGCTTCTCTATCCCGGAGCTGGCGCACGAGTTCCCGTTATGCAGCCGCCTCATGAGCAATTTCGAGCGACCGGAGGTGCTGTATGCGGCGGCGCTGTTTCACGACATCGCGAAGGGGCGCGGTGGTGATCATTCACAGTTAGGCGCGGTTGATGCGCGACGCTTCTGTCGTGATCACTCGCTTGGCCCTGACGATGCCGAGCTCGTGCCGTGGCTGGTCGAAAACCACCTCGTCATGTCCGCCACCGCGCAGAAGCAGGACATCGCCGATCCGGACGTGATATCGGCGTTCACCCAGCGCGTGCGCGACGAGCGCCATCTGGTTGCTCTCTATCTCCTTACGGTCGCTGACATTCGCGGAACCAGTCCCAAGGTATGGAACGCGTGGAAATCCAAGCTGCTCGAGGACCTGTTCGGCGCAACGCGCCGGCGCCTCGCCGGCCACCACGCTACGGTTGCCAGCAGCCTCCAGATGCGTCAGGAGGATGCTCGGGCAAAGCTCCGCCTCTACGCGGTTCCGGAGCACGCCCAGGGCAAGCTGTGGGCGAAACTCGATGACACCTATTTTCTGCGTAACGAGGCTCAGGAGATTGCATGGCACACACGCTCGCTTTACTACCGTGTGGACTCGCCCGAGCCCATCGTCAAGGCTCGCCTGTCACCAGCGGGGGAAGGATTGCAGGTGATGATCTATGTGCCGGATCAGAAGGAGCTCTTCGCCCGCATCTGCAGTTTTTTCGAGAGCATCAGCTACTCTATTTTCGAGGCCAAGATCTACACCACGCGGCACGGCTACGCGCTCGATTCCTTTCAGGTCCAGGATCCTGACAACCGGCGCCCGCAGTACCGGGACGTCATCGGGCTGATCGAATATGAGCTTGCCGATCGTCTCAGGAACAAGACGCCGCTGCCGGCGCTCAGCAATCCGCGTCTGAGCCGCGAGTTGCGCCACTTTCCGATCTCGCCGGAAGTGAACGTTCAGCCTGACGATAGGGGAGTTTACTGGGTACTCTCCGTGATTGCGGGTGACCGGCCGGGACTACTTTCCCGCGTCGCCCGCGTGCTGACAGCGTACGATATCGATTTGCACACCGCGAAGATCAACACGCTCGGTGCCCGCGCCGAAGACGTGTTTCTCGTCACGGGAGCGGGGCTCAAGAACTCGAAGACGGTCGTGCGGCTGGAAAGCGCCTTGGTCGAACAATTGCGCACCGCCTAACGGCGGCCGCAAGGTTCAAGGTCCAAGGTAAGACCGCACTTCGACTTGGAACGTCGAACTTTGAACCTGGAACTTGGAACTTGGAACTTG
>JAQBFV010000111.1:0-13558 GCA_032123035.1 Betaproteobacteria bacterium
AACTACGGCGAGGGCAGCAGCCGCGAGCACGCCGCCCTCTCGCCGCGGCTGCTCGGCGGCGCAGCCGTGATCGCGCGGAGTTTCGCGCGCATCCACGAATCGAACCTGAAGAAGCAGGGTCTGCTCGCCCTGACCTTTCAGGATCCCGCGGACTATGACCGCATCCGCGAGGACGATCGCTTAAGCCTCGTCGGCCTGGGCGACATGGCGCCAGGTAAGCCGTTCGAGTGCCGCGTCCGTCACGCTGACGGATCGGTCGAGACGCTGCGCCTTGCACATACCTTTAGCTCGCCACAGCTCGAGTGGTTCCGCGCGGGCTCGGCGCTCAACCTGTTTCACGGCGCAAAGTAAGCCGTTCCGGTCTGACGCCCTCGTTTCGGTTTCAGGCCAACCAAATAAAAAACGGGCGTGATTCCGCGCCCGTTTTTTTACGTCCTCCGCCGAGACCCATCACTCATTACCCATTACCCATTCCCCATCACCAGTTCTCATCACTATTTCGATCCAGAGAACTGGAGTATGTCAAACCCCGAGTACCTATCCACAAGGTAGATGAGGCCACGCTCGTCTACATCGACGTCATTGCTCTGCGGAGCAACTTTGCCGGGCGCAGGCGTGGGGATGTAGTAGCCCACCTCCTGCGGCGCCGTCGGATCGGCGATGTCCACGATGCGCAGCCCGCCCGCGAACCACGCGCAGTAGACGAGCGTATCGCCGCCTTTCATGTGCTCCTGGAACTGATGTGCGCCGAAGCGTCCGGGCGCAGCGCGGCTCCAGGGTGAATCGAGCTCGCTCACCTCGTAGATCGCGAGCGGTTGGATGTTCCTGAGATCGCCAATGTCGAATACCCAAAGGCAGCCGTGGGGGCGCCCGCGGCGCTTCGCCAGTTCTTCGGCGCTGTCCGCATGGTCTTCCTCGTCGATGGCGATTGCGATGCTTCGCCCCGCGACGGGCTTCGGCAGCCCCATGAAGGTGTGCGAGGGCTCGGGGAAGGGCGGGTGGTAGTTGTACTCGCCGATGGTGCGGGGCTTCCTGATGTCGGATACGTCGATCACGCGCACGCCACCATGCCAGCAGCCGGCGAACAGCCGGTCACCCGTGCGAACCGTGTGGTGCAGGCGATGCTGCCGGCCCGGCCACGTCGGCTTCTCGCCGCCCGCAATGTGTTGTCCCGGCATCCACCAACGGGAGACTTCCTCCGGTTTCGCCGGGTTGCCGATGTCGTAGACCACGAGGATGTTGCCGATGTAGCCATGCATCTCGGTTGAGATGTAGGCATAGTTCGCGTCCATGTCGAAGCGGTGAACGCCACGCCCGTGGGTCTTGTGATGGGTGATGAGCTTGGGTTTGGTTCGATCTGAGACGTCGTAGATCTTGAACCCGCCCTGGTCGTAACCCGCCTTCTCCGCCGCCGCCACGGCCGGGATATCCGATTCCTTAACGCCCAACCTTGCCGCGATCTCCGCATTGGTCGGATCGCGCCCGAGCTCAGCGCGCAGCGCGGCGCGCAGCTTTGGCAGCTCGTCGGCTTTGCGCCCGATCCCCGTCATGTTCTGCTCGACGTTCACGATCATGATGTCGCCGATCACCCTTGCCTTGTGGCTGTGGGAGGTCGGGTCGCCGACGGGAACCTGCGCCAGAAGCTTTGGCTTCTTCGGGTCGGACACGTCGAGGATGCTCGTGCCCAGACCCTCCTTGTTGGTGATGTGGCCGACGTAAGCGTGATTGCCAGCGACGTAGACCTGGCCCGCGCCGGGCAGCTCGATGCGCGACAGTGAGTTTACGTTTTTCGCGAGGGATGGCTTCTCTGTGGGTGCATTCATGATGGCAGCGCTGATTGTCCGGATGGGGCCACGATTCTACACCAGCCGTTCCCCGCATCCGCGTGCCGAACAATGGCGGTTTTGACGGCGTGCGGTGAGGTAGAATAGTCGCGAAACGGGTGCGCTCGCACCAGCCGAACAAATAATAAGCATTGGAGGATCTGCCTTGGCGCGCGCCCGACGTCGCCCGGAAGACTTGCGCAGCCACCGCTGGTATGGTGGCAACGACCTGCGTGCGACGGGCCACCACTCACGCACGCTCCAGATGGGATATGCCCGCGAGGACTTCCTCGGGAAGCCCGTCATCGGGATCATCAACACCTGGAGCGACATCAATCCCTGCCACGCGCATTTCCGCACGCGCGCCGAAGAGGTGAAGCGCGGCGTATGGCAGGCGGGCGGCTTTCCGATCGAGATGCCGGCTATCGCGTTGGCCGAACCGTTCCAGAAGCCGAGCACGATGCTGTACCGGAATTTCCTTGCGATGGAAACCGAGGAACTTTTGCGCTCGTACCCCGTGGACGGCGCGGTTCTGATGGGCGGCTGCGACAAGACGACGCCCGCGCTCATCATGGGCGCGACCTCGATGGGCCTGCCGTTCATCTACATG
This sequence comes from Betaproteobacteria bacterium, assembly GCA_032123035.1. Lineage (GTDB taxonomy): Bacteria > Pseudomonadota > Gammaproteobacteria > Burkholderiales > SG8-41 > SG8-41. Next base: position 2,434 of record JAQBFV010000111.1, read on the forward strand.
CCCGCCGGTCCGATGCTGCGCGGGAACTGGCATGGCGAGCCGCTCGGCTCCGGCACCGACCGCTGGAAGTACTGGGCGGAGCGGCGTGCCGGCAAGCTGAGCGACGAGGACTGGAACGACGCCGTGGACGGCATCGCCCGGTCTCATGGGCACTGCATGACGATGGGCACGGCCTCGACGATGACCTCGGCTGCCGAGGCGCTCGGCCTCACGTTGCCGGGCGCGGCGTCCATCCCGGCCCCGGACGCAAATCACCCGCGCATGGCGACGGCGAGCGGGCGGCGCATTGTCGAGATGGTGTGGGAGGATCTCCGCCCGGCGGAGATCCTGACACCCGCGGCATTTGATAATGCAATAACCGTCGTGCATGCGCTGTCCGGATCGACCAACGCCGTCATCCACCTCGTCGCGATGGCGGGGCGCGCCGGCATCGAGCTCCGACTCGACCGCTTTGACGAGCTTGCGCGCAATGTCCCGGTGCTGGCAAACCTGCGTCCGGCCGGCGCCTACCTGATGGAGGATTTCTACTACGCCGGAGGATTGCGTGCTTTGCTCGCAATCCTTAAGAATGACCTGAATCTCGACTGCCAAACTGTCAATGGCAAGACGCTCGGCGAGAACATCGCCGGGGCGAAAATCTATAACACCGACGTGATCCGCACGCGCGAGAAGGCGCTCGCGCAGAACGGCGGCCTGGCGGTGCTGCGCGGCAACCTCGCGCCCGATGGCGCCGTGATCAAGCCGCTCGCCGCGGAGTCGCATCTGCTCGCGCACACTGGGCCCGCGGTCGTGTTCAAGGATTACCAGGATCTCCTGGCGCGCATTGACGACGAGCAGCTGAAGGTTGACGAGAATTCCGTGCTGGTGCTGCAGAACGCCGGCCCGCTCGGCGCGCCCGGTATGCCGGAGTGGGGCCAGCTTCCCATCCCGAAAAAGCTCCTCAAGAAAGGCGTGCGCGACATGGTGCGCATCTCGGACGCGCGCATGAGCGGAACATCCTATGGCACCTGCGTGCTGCACGTCGCGCCGGAGGCGTTCGTCGGCGGCCCGCTTGCACTGGTGTATGACGGCGACCTGATCGAGCTCAACGTGGAGGCGCGGAAACTCGAGCTCAAGGTGAGCGATGAGGAGCTCGCGCGGCGGCGTAAGGCGTGGCAGCCGCGCGCGGCGCATTTCCCGCGCGGCTACGGCGCGCTCTACGCGCAGCACATCATGCAGGCAAACAAGGGCTGCGACTTCGATATCCTGCAGCACGGGGCTCCGACGCCGGAGCCGGAAGTGCACCACTGAAAAACCAATTCTTAAATCACAATAGACACAAAGGACACTAAGGACACAAAGGAAGATATCAACAAGAAGTGTTTTTGATGTAGAAAACCTCGTGTCCTTTGTGTCCTTCGTGTCTCAGCTTTGAAGGGATAACCGTGGAACTACCGCACAACAAATTCAAGGCCGCGATCAAGGCGGGCAAGCCGCAGATTGGTATCTGGTCGAGCTTCTCGAGCCACATCGTTGCAGAAGTGCTCGGGGGCGCCGGCTTCGACTGGGTTCTGCTCGACACCGAGCACTCGCCGAATGAGCTGCCCATGGTGCAGTCCCAGCTGCACGCGATGGCCGGCGGCACAGCGACACCGATCGTGCGGCCCGCGTGGAACGACATGGTCCTGATCAAGCGTTTTCTCGACATCGGGGCGCAAACGCTCCTCCTGCCGTACGTGCAGACCGTCGAAGAGGCGCAGAACGCGGTGCGCTACACGCGTTATCCACCGCAGGGGGTGCGGGGTGTGGCAGGCGCAACGCGCGCGACGGGCTATGGCCGTATCAAGGATTATTTCAAGCGCGTGCACGACGAGTTGTGCGTCCTGGTGCAGGTCGAGACGCGCCTGTCGTTGAAGAACCTCGATGCGATCGCCGCAGTCGAGGGCGTGGATGGTGTGTTCATCGGTCCCAACGACCTGGCGGCCGACATGGGGCATCTCGGTAACTGGCAGCACCCCGACGTGTGGAAGGCGATGGAAGACGCCGCAAAGCGCATTCGCAAGGCCGGGAAGGCGCCAGGCATACTGGTGGGCGAGGCCGATGGCAAGCGCTGCCTCGACATGGGTTTCCTGTTCGTGGCTGTCGGCGCCGACGTCGGGATGCTTGCGCGGGGCGCGGAGGCCCTTGCTTCCAAGTTCAAATAACCAGTGATGAGAAACAGTGATGAATGATGGTGATGAAAATTGGTGATGGGAATCGGAAGTGTAGTTAGGATGCGCTTTTCATCACCAGTACTCATCACCAGTACTCGTCACCAGTACTCATCACTATTAGGATGAGGCTCGCGCCCGTCCTCACCGCCCTGGCGGTGGCCTCGGCGATCGCCGTGTACTTCGCCCCTGCACCGGTCGGCGTGCCGGTGGAAACGATGCACGCAGCCGCCCTGGTTTTGCTGACCGTGGGCCTGTGGGCAACTGGCGCGCTGCCCGAGCACGTTACCGGGCTCATCTTTTTCACGCTGGCGATGATCCTGGCCGTGGCGCCCGCCGAGGTGGTCTTTTCGGGCTTTGCTTCCAACACGCTTTGGCTGGTGCTGGGCGGACTTGTAATCGCCGCGGCGGTGCAACGCAGCGGACTTGCGGACCAGATTGCGGGCGCATTATTCGAGCGCTTCATGCATTCCTACGCGCAGCTCGTCGCCGCCATGGTCGTGCTGGCAATCGTCCTGTCGTTCCTGATACCTGCCACGATCAGCCGCACCCTGTTGCTCGTGCCGATTGCAGCCGCGCTCGCCGAGCGCGTGGGTTTCGAGCGCGGAAGCACGGGTTACTACGGTCTCGTGACCGCAGCGATCATGGCGACCTACCAGTGCGGGACGACGGTGCTCACCGCGAACGCGCCGAATCTCGTGCTGGCAGGGTCCGCGGAAGCGCTCTACAAGATCCAGATCACCTACGCGGAGTATCTCTGGGTGCAGTTTCCCGTCTTGGGCCTGCTCAAGGGATCGGCGATCGTGGGATTCGTCTACTGGCTGTTTCGCGCGGAGACTCGTCAGGTGCAAGAGCCGCGTGCGCCGGTGCCGCTTACGCCGGAGCAGCGGCGCATGATGGTAATACTGATTGTCTCGCTGGCATTATGGGCAACCGACTTCCTGCACGGGATCAAGGCGGGCTGGATCGGAATGGCCTCTGCCATCGTCTGCCTGCTGCCGCGTGTGGGCGTAATGACTCCTGCCGCGTTCGGCGACGTGAAGCTCGGAGCCTATTTTTACATCGCGGCGACGCTCGGGCTCGGCTTGGTTATCCAGACGACGGGTCTGAGCCAAATGCTCGGCCAGATGACCGAGATCGCGTTACCGCTCGAGCGCGGAGCGGACTTCCTGAACTTCATCAAGCTGTCGCTGTTTTCCACGTTCGCGGCGATGTTGTCCACCAATCCGGCCCAGCCCGCTGTTCTGGGCCCGCTCGCCGCGTATTTCGCAGAGGCGACAGGCTGGCCGTTGAAGGCGACGCTAATGACTTTTGGCGTTGGCTTCACCACATTCGTGCTGCCGTACCAGGTGCCGCCGGTGATTGTGGGGATGCAGGTCGGTGGCGTGAGCCTCGCGACGATGCTCCGTCTGTCGCTCCCGCTGGCGGTCTTCGGCATTGTACTGATGCTGCCGTTGCAGTTCGTGTGGTGGCGCCTAATCGGCTACTTCGGCTAGGCCGCACTCGTCTGTTCCGCGGACGCTTTTGCCGCTGGAGCGCGACGGCTCATTCGGGCGACGGTCGCCGTCACCAGCAGGTCGAGCACGCAGTAGAAGGCGCCTGCGGCGAGCGGCGGATTGAGTGTCGAGAGTCCGAGCCAGGGGACCGCGCGCGACCACGTCCAGTTGCCGAGCCAGGTTCCGTAGAGTTCCATCGCCAGCGCGATCACGAACATGACGGCGTAGAGCCGGCGCGCTCTGCCAAACCTCAGACAGAGCAGAAAGAGCGCGAACAGTAACGCCCCGAAACTGTCGGCGCCGCTTAACGCAAGGACGAAGACGAAAGGCGCGGCGGCGGCCGGCACGAACCAGACGATCCAGTCGCGCGATCGCGCCGCGAGCGAAGCCCCGAGCACGAAGAGAAGCGCATGCCCCGGCGGCACGAACAACGGCAGGTTCCCGAGCCGGTAATCGTAGAGGCCCCAGATGAGCGAGAGAAACACTTCGCCCAGCGTCGCGTAGAGAACGCAGGCCGTGAGGCCGACCCGTTCCTGCGGCGACGTACCGCGCAGCCAGTATAGAAACAGCGCCCAGACCCCGACGTTCGTGAGCGCCTGCCCCCAGACGGCAAGTGCCTGATCCAGCAGCAGGCCACCGCTGATCACGGTAACGATAACGCAGGCTTTTGCGGCGTCGGCCCGCCGCGCGCGCTCCAGCATGGTGCCCGGATTCTATCAGCGTGCGAGGGAGCGCCGCCGTAGACCACGACGCGGGGGCCGAGCAGCGGCCGGTCTTCACCGTCCATGCTGCGCAGGACCGAGACCGCGTCGTGGATGCGCGCGACCGATCCCGCCAGATTTTAAGCGCGCTTTCGTTACCGGCCGGCGCACGGCGATTGCTGCGATGCAGCGCGTCCCGCTCGAATCATGTTGCGTGACGTGTAACACGGATCGTGATCGGCCCGAACCCCGATCCCGCCGGAAAACCCAGTCTCGTATGCGGGTGATGGCATCCAATAAGCTTGATCCAAATCAAGTGGGCTCTACGGAACGCTGGAATAATTATCAAAAGATGAAGGCAAGCGACGACGGACCGTCAAAGGCATGATTTTGCAGTGTTAATCATGGAATGGAACAGACCGAACGTGGCCCTGCGTGAAGCGGGAAAAGCGAATTATCGTGCCGTCATCGCGCCGGCTAAAACCGATGTGAATTTCCGCATCGTCGACCACAGTGTGCTATTCGCGGGGCGGTACGCCAGAGCAGAAGAGATGTCACCGACCGCATCGACCCGGACGGCCGTCTAATGGACCAGGCCGTCTCGTTGCCCAACTCGGCCCGTTTTTTCGAAGTAAGGTTCGAGTCGATCGGGGGCTTGGGCGCCCACGCGGCAGGGCAGGTGCTGGCGACCGCCGCCGTGCTGAGAATGGGCCTGAATGGCGCCCACTTCTCCTCGTATGGGTCGGAGAAGAAGGGCTCGCTCGTGCGCTCGTTCGTGCGGCTGGCGCCCGCGGAGCGTCCGATCCGCACCAGCGCGCCGGTCGAGACGCCCGACGCCATCGTCGTCTTCCACGCCGCGCTGCTGCGCAATCCTGCGACGCGCGCCGGCCTGCTCAAAAACGGCACGTTCATCTACAACGCCCCGCCGGGTCCCGTGCCCGAGGAACTCGCGGCACTGCCGCGCACCGCGCGCGTCATCCGCATTAACGCGCTCGGGATCGCCATGGAAGAGAAGTCGCGCCCCAACGCGGTCCTGCTGGGCACGCTGGCCGGCGCGTTCCCATTCCTCGACACCGACATAATCTTGGAGACGCTGTCTGAGGAGTTCGCGGGCAAGCACCCGGAGGCCGTTGCATCGAACACGCGCGCGTTTCAACGCGGTGCCGCCGAGTTCGAGATTCTCGAAGGCGTGGGCTGTGCCGAGGGCGATTTGCCGGTCGGCCGCTCCGAGCCCGCGTGGGGTTACGAAACGCAGCCTCCCGGCGGCATCTTGCCCGAACCGGGCAACATGGCATGGAACGATCTTTCCGCATCGCGTACCGGACTCATGCCGGTCCTCGATCGCGAGAAATGCATCCACTGCGGCGTGTGCGATCTCGTCTGCCCGGACTTCTGTTTGACTTGGGGCAAAGGCGAAGAGGGCGGCAAGTTCGAGCGCGAATTGATGGGCATTGACTACCGCTACTGCAAGGGATGCCTGCGTTGCATCGAGTCGTGCCCGAGCGGCGCGCTCACCAAGGAAACGGAAACACCCGGCCTCGCTGACCGGCTGCGCGTACCGCTGTTCCCGGATCTGATCGGATGATGGGGGAAACCATGACGAACCCGGCCTTGGCCACTGCAGACCGCACGACGGACGTTCCGGCGGGCGTCGTGCGGCAGAAACTTGAGTTCAAGAGCGGCAACGAAGCCGCGGCGCTCGCGGCGCGCGACATCGGCTTCCATCTGATGGGCTACTTCCCTATCACACCCTCGACCGAGGTCGCCGAGAACCTCTCGAAGATGCGCGCCGACGGCGAGCACGAGATCGTGATGGTCGCGGGCGACGGCGAGCACGGCGCCGCGGGTATTTGCTATGGCGCGGCGCTGGGCGGCGGGCGAGTGTTGAACGCGACCAGTTCGCAGGGCCTGCTCTACGCACTCGAGCAGCTCCCGGTCCAGGCCGGCACGCGCGTGCCGATGGTGCTCAACATCGCGGCGCGGGCCATTTCCGGGCCGCTCGACATCCGTGGCGACCACTCGGACATTTACTACGCGCTCAACACCGGCTGGATCATGCTCTGCGCGCGCGACCCGCAGGCCGTGTACGACCTCAACTTCGCCGCCGTAAAGATCGGCGAGCACCGCGATGTGCGGTTGCCGGTAATCGTCGCGTACGACGGGTTCTTCACGAGCCACCAAAAGCGCCGCATCCAGGTGTTCGACGACCTTGAGCCGGTCCGCCGGTTCCTCGGCGAGCGGCCGCCGATGCCCACGCCGCTCGACATCGAGCACCCAACGACCTTCGGGCCGTACATGAACGACCCGGACCTCATCAACAACAAGGTCCAGCTCTCGCAGGCGATGGACGCCGCACGGCGCGTGATTCCCGAGGTGCTCGCTGAGATCGAGAAGCTGACCGGCCGGTCCTACCCGGTGCTCGACGCCTACTGCATGGATGACGCGGAGGTGGCCACGGTGTTGCTTAACTCGGCCGCCGAGACGGCGAAGGAAACGGCGAACGAATTGCGCGGCAAGGGCGAGAAGGCGGGCGTGCTCTCGCCCAACGTCCTGCGGCCGTTCCCGGCGGACGAATTCCGCCGCGCGCTCAAGCGCGTGAAGGCCGTCACCATCGGCGACCGCGCAGATTCCTACGGCGCCGGCGGCGGCAACCTCTCGCTTGAAGTGCGCGCCGCGATCCAGATCGACCCGGAGAACCATACGCAGGTTCTGTCGCGCATCTACGGCCTCGGTGGCAAAGACTTCTACGGGGCCGATGCCGAGCAGTTCTTCGCGCAGGCGATCGCGGCGGCGAAGTTGGGGCGTGTCGACGAGCCGTTTGCCTATTACGGCGCCACGGCCGGTCGGCCCGACAGCCGGCCGCGCCCCGGCCTGCCGCCGGTCACGGCCGCGGAAATCCCTCGCGGAATGGCGCAGATTCAGCGCGATCCGGCGACCGGCCGGCTCAAAGTGGAGCTCCAGCCGCTGTGGAAGATGACCGAGGTGCCCAACCGCATCGGTCCCGGACACGGCGCGTGCCCGGGCTGCGGAGCCTTCCCGACACTGCACCAGGTCTACAACGCGTTGGAAGGAGATGTGGTGGTGCTGTTCCAGACGGGCTGTGCCATGGTCGTGACGACCGGCTACCCCACGACGGCGCACCGCATCAACTACATTCACAACCTGTTCCAGAACGGCGCGGCGACGCTCTCGGGGCTGGTCGAGATGTATCACGAGCGCGTCCGGCGCGGGGAGTTGCCTGCCTCGAAGGAGGAAATTACGTTCGTGATGATCTCCGGCGACGGCGGCATGGATATCGGCATGGGCCCGGCAGTGGGCGCGGCCAACCGCAATCACCGCATGATGATCCTCGAGTACGATAACCAGGGCTACATGAACACCGGCGCCCAGCTCTCGTACTCCACGCCGTTCGGCCACCGCACCGCCACGAGCGAAGTCGGCAAGGCGCTGCCGGGCAAGCGCTATCACCACAAGGACACCGCGCAGATCTTCGCCGCCTGCCACGTGCCGTATGTGTTCACCGCGAGCGAGGGCTATCCCGAAGACCTCATGCGCAAGGTCGCGAAGGGTCAGTGGTACGCGAAGAACGAGGGGCTGGTGTACGGCAAGATCCTGTCCTACTGCCCGCTCAACTGGCGCGCGACCGATGACGCTGCCCAGCCCGTGCTGCAGGCGGCCATCGACAGCTGCTTCTTCCCGCTCTACGAGATCGAGCACGGCCACACGACGCTCACCTACGACCCGGACGCGACCGGCCGCCGCCGCCCCGTTGCGGATTGGTTGAACCTCATGGGCAAGACTCGCCACCTCACCAAACCGGAAAACGCTGAGATCGTCGAAGGCATCCAGGCCGAGACCGAGCGCCGGTGGCAGCGGCTTCAGGCGATGCACGAGCATCCGATTCTTTAGGACAAAAATATGGCTCGCATCATCGAAACCCGCCAGCTGACCCCGGTCACCAAGCTCTTCCGCCTCGACGCGCCACTGATCGCCGCCTCCGCGCGGCCTGGCCAGTTCGTGATGCTCCGGGTACGCGAGGGCGGAGAGCGCATCCCAATCACCATCGCCGACTACGACCGCGAGGCCGGCACGCTCACCATCGTCGTGCAGGAAGTCGGCGCCACCACCAAGCGCGTCTGCGCGCTCGAAGCCGGCGACGAGATACTCGACGTGGCGGGCCCGATGGGCGGGCACATCGACATCGCGCCGGGCGGCCACGTCTGCGGCGTGGGCGGCGGCTTCGGCTCGGCCGCGCTGCTTTGCCTGATGCGCGAGTTCACCTCCCGCGGAGACCGGACAACGTCGATCCTGGGAGCACGCACCAAGGACCTGATCATCCTGGCCGATGATCTGCGCAAGGTGTGCGACAACGTCGAGATATGCACGGACGACGGCTCGGCCGGGTTCAAGGGCTTCGTCACGCAACGCCTCGCGCAGCTTATCGACGGCGACGGGCCGGGACGGCCCGACCACGTAGTCGCGATCGGCCCGATGGCGATGATGCGCGCGGTCGCGGACACTACGCGCGGGCCCAAAGTGAAAACACTCGTCTCGATGGACCCGCTGATGGTCGATGGCACCGGCATGTGCGGCGGATGCCGCGTCACCGTCAACGGCAAGGCGCAGTTCGCGTGCGTCGACGGTCCGTGCTTCGACGCCCACCAAGTCGACTTCGACGTGGCGATGCGCCGCAACAAGGCGTACGTGGCCGAGGAGAAAATGGCCGCCAGCCGGGTCGACTGCATGGCGGCCAGGGAGTCCCGCTGATGCCGATCAAACGCGCAGATAAGACGCCGATGCCGGTGCGCGACGCGCAGCAGCGTGCGCACGACTTCCGCGAGGTCAATACGGGCTACACGCAGCACCACGCGGGATTCGAGGCCGAGCGCTGCCTGCGCTGCCAGGACCCGGTGTGCGTCGGGGGCTGCCCGGTGCAAATCCCGATCCCCGAGTTCATCCACGCCGTGGCGATCGGCGACATGGCCGGTGCCGCGAAGATCCTGCGCTCGGCGAACCCGCTGCCCGCGATCTGCGGGCGCGTCTGCCCGCAGGAGTCCCAGTGCGAGGCCGATTGCAGCATGACCAACCGCTTCGAACCCGTGGCGATCGGCCATCTCGAGCGCTTCGTCGCCGACTGGGAGCGCACACAGCCGCCCTCGGTCGAGGCGAAGATCACGCGCCAGGAGAAGGTCGCCGTCATCGGGGCCGGGCCCTCGGGACTGGTCTGCGCCGGCGAGCTCGCCCGGATCGGTTACCCGGTCACGATCTACGAGGCACTGCACGCCCCGGGCGGGGTGCTGCGCTACGGCATTCCGGAGTTCCGCCTGCCCAAGGAAATCCTCGACTGGGAAATCGGCCTGCTGAAGGCGATGGGCGTCGAAATCATCTGCAACGTCATCATCGGCAAGACGCTCACGCTCGACGAACTGTTCAACAAGATGGGTTACGCGGCGGTGTTCATCGGCACCGGCGCAGGGCTCCCGCAGTTCCTGGGAATCCCGGGCGAGAACCTGAACGGCGTGATGTCGGCCAACGAGTTCCTCACCCGGATCAACCTGATGCGCGGCTACGAGTTTCCCGAGGCTGATACGCCGGTGCGCGTGGGCAAGCGCGTAGCGGTGATCGGGGCGGGCAACACGGCGATGGACGCCGCGCGCACCTCGTTGCGCATGGGGGCCGACGAAGCGATGGTCGTCTACCGGCGCAGCGACAAAGAGATGGGCGCCCGGGTCGAGGAGTACCACCACGCGATCGAAGAAGGCGTGAAGTTCCACTGGCTCACCAACCCGCTCGAAATCCTGGGCAACCCCGACGGCTGGGCGACGGGCCTGAAGTGCCAGAAGATGAAGCTGGGTGAACCCGACGCCTCGGGGCGCGCGCGCCCGATCCCGATTCCGGGTTCGGAGTCCGAGATTCCGGTCGATAACGTGATCCTGGCGATCGGCACGACGCCGAATCCGCTCCTGACCCGAACGACGGAGGGCCTGCTCACCAACCAGAAGGGCTGCCTGATCGCGGACGAGAAGACCGGCCTGACCTCCAAGGCGCTCGTGTTCGCCGGTGGCGACGCGGTCACCGGCGCGGCGACGGTGATCCTCGCGGCGGGCGCCGGCAAGCGTGCGGCCGGCGCCATGCACCAAGCGCTTGCGGCGCGAACCCCGGCGAGCTGACCGTCAGCGGTCCCGCCGGACCGTCGCCGTCGTTAGGCAGACGGCGAACGTTCCGGTGCCGCGTGAATGCGCGAGATCGACCTTGACGCCTGCGCGCAACCACGCATTCAGGCGCGTCGCGCGCCGCCGCACCGGATGGCGCTCGACGATTCATATCGCTTGACCGGTTACGCCCGGCTCCGGCAGCATGCCCGCGATGTGCGGAGCATTTTCCTGAACGCGCGGCGCACGCTGCCCGCGCACTACGTGACGGGTCGCCCCGCATGAACAATCCGATCCCCCGCGACCCGGAAGACGCGCTCAACCCAGATACCGGCAACGCCACGGGCGAGATCGTGCGTTGCGACGCCTGTCCCGTCTTGTGCCGCATTCGCAAGGGCCAGGCCGGTGCGTGCGATCGCTACGCCAACGAGGACGGCCGGCTGGTGCGCCTCGACCCCCTCGTGAATACGCTCTGCCATGAGCTGGCTCATTTGAGGCATTTCAACCACGGGCCGGAGTTCCAAGACTACTACCAGCAGCTTCTCAGCTGGTCGCGGCAACAAAAGATCTACCGACCCAACCGGCCG
>JAQBFV010000112.1:0-12871 GCA_032123035.1 Betaproteobacteria bacterium
CCGTTACTGTTTCGCCTGGTCTTTCCTATCACCAGTAATCATCACCAGTAATCATCACTAGTACTCATCACCAGGTTTGATGCCAATTCCGATCGACCACAAGTTGACGACGGAGACGTTTGAAAAGTGTCATACGATGCCGTAATCATTGGGGCGGGCGCTGCGGGGCTGGCAGCGGCCGCAGAGCTCGCGCGAGCAGGGCTCTCGGCGCTCGTGCTGGAGGCGCGTGACCGCATCGGCGGGCGCTGCTGGTCGCTCGAGGTTCCCGGCCTGCCGGTGCCGATCGAGCTCGGTGCCGAATTCATTCACGGGCGTCCCGCGGCGACATTCTCTCTACTCGATCGGGCCGGCGTTGCCGCGATCGATCGTATTGGCAGCGGGTGGTATGTCGAGCGCGGGAGGCTCAAGCTCACGGGAGATGTCTTCGGCGAGATCCACGCGGCTTTGCGCAAGAGCGGCATGCCCCGGAAGGGTGTCTCCTTCGAGACGTTTCTCAACCGCGAACTGCGGCACGTGTCGGCCAGGGCCCGTGCGTTCGCGCGCCGGCGCGTGGAGGGCTACGATGCGGCGGATCCGGCCCGTGCCAGCGCGCGGGCGATCGTCGAGGAGTGGTCGAGCGAAGACGAAGCGACCGCCGCTTCGCACTTCCGGCCGCTCGGTGGTTATGGCGTGCTGCTGGACTCACTGAGCCGAACGTTCGCAGGAACGGGTGTTCGGCTGCAGCTGCGGACGGTCGTGCGCGAAGTGCGATGGCGCCGCGGCCACGTGCAGATCGAGGGCCGCGGGGATGGAAAAGCGTTTCGTGCTACCGCGGCACGCGCGATCGTGACGCTACCCCTCGGCGTGCTACAGCTTCAGCGCGACGCGCCCGGCGCGGTCCGTTTTTCCCCAGCGCTGACGCAAAAGGTGCGTGCATTGCGGGGACTCGCGCCAAGCCCGGTTATCAAGGTCGTCATGCGGTTTCGCACTGCATTCTGGGAGGAACTGGACGCGGGGCGCTACGCGGACGCGGCGTTCCTGCGATCGTTCGACGCGCCGTTCCCCTCTTTCTGGACTGCGCTACCGGTGCGCACGCCGTTACTCGTTGCCTGGGCGGGCGGGCCTAGAGCCGAGCGTCTGTCGGGTGTCGCGACGCGCGACCTCATCCGCCAGGCCACGATGAGCCTCGAGTCGATGTTCGGCAAGCGGGCTCGGGTCGAGAGACAACTGGAAGCGGCCTGGGTCCATGATTGGCAAGAGGATCCCTGCGCGCGCGGCGCGTACAGTTACGTTACGGTTGGCGGAGACGGCGCGCGCAAAGCGCTGGCGACGTCACTGCACGACACGCTGTTCTTTGCGGGCGAGGCCACCGATTTCGAGGGCGAGCATGGAACGGTCGCGGGCGCGCTGCGAAGCGGGACACGCGCCGCGCGCCAGATTCTGAAAGCGCGTAACTAAGTGACTAGGCGACTGAGTGACTAAGTGAACAGCCGTTGGTCTTCGGTTGGCTTAGCTACCTAGAAGCTATCTCAAAAACCACACAGCCACGGAATCACACGGAACCACACGGAAATTGTTGTTCCATTACGGCCTGTTTCGAGGTTCATGTCTTCTTCCGTGTGATTCCGTGGTTAAGGATCTTGCGGTTTTCCGGGTATTTTGAGACCGGTTCTAATCACCTAATCACCTAGTCACCTAGTTACTTAGTCACTGGCCTCAGGCGCTCTTGTCGCGCCGGCCTGCGACGGGAATCTTGGGCGGCTTCGCCGGCTTAAGAGGCCCCCAAAGACGGCTGTAATACGTGTCGGCAAGTTGTAGCGCGGCGACCGGATTGTGACCGAGCACGCGGTCCTTCGCGACCAGTACTGTCGTCAGCCCCTTTGCATGCTTGAAAAAGAGGCTGTCGTGTCCGATGCACAGTCCCAGAACAACGTTGAACTCGCAACCGTGCGCGTTGAGCAGTTCGGCCTGGCAAACGGGATTGCACAGCGACTCGAATTGCCCCGGACGGACCTTTTCGTGGTCGGCAATTCCCATGTCTTCCTTCGGAATGCTGCCGGTCTTGCACGCGACCGACACCACTTCAAAGCCGTGGCTTTCGAGAATGCCGCTGAGAACATAGGCGTGATCGACGAAACTGATGCAGTTGGCGATGCCGATTTTCCTGTAGCCCATGCGCTTGGCGAACTGAACGATTTCCTCGACGCGTGTCCACTTGCAATAGCCTTCGGATTCCACGAGCGCTGATTCGCGCGAGATCTTGCGCACTTCGGGGTCGTCATAAAGGATGTGCGCCTCGGCCTGTGTTTCGGGATCGACCTTGGTCGGGCAGAAGCCGGGCCCGCGTTCGGCGGCCTCGCCCTGCCGGCAGGCCCTGACTGTCGGCGGACAGTACGCGCATGCGGGGTCTTCGTATTTCATGGCCGATCCTCCTTCCGAAATGTCCTAACGACACTCTATTGGGTCGGCCGGCGGAAAGTTTGTTCTAGATCAATATTTCGGCCCGGAAACCGTGCGATCGGAGGCAGAAAGCGTGACTGGTGACTGGTGACCGGAGAAGCCAAACGCAAGGCGAAAGGCGAAAGACGAAAGGCGAAAGGAGCATGACCTAAGAGCTTTTTACTTCCGACTTCCGACTTCCGACTTCCGACTTCCGACTTCCGACTTCCGCCTTCTGACTTCTGCCTTGGGACGGGTCCCGTCTCCGTTGCCCCTGTAGAATAGGGCGCCCTTCATCTTGCGCCGTCGCATATCGTGTACGCCCGTTTGCTCATCGCATTGGCTGCCGGCAGTGTGCTTTTCTCGTCGGCGACGCTGGCCCAGCCGACCTATCCGACAGGGCCGGTGCGGCTGCTGGTCGGATTCTCGCCGGGCGGGACGACCGACATCATCGCGCGGCTGCTCGTGCCCGAGCTGAGCGCGTTCTTCAAGCAGCAGTTTTACGTCGATAACCGTCCTGGCGCGACGGGCAACATCGCCGCCCATCTCGCGGCGAAAGCGGCCCCGGACGGTTCGACATTGATCGTCGTGCCGGCAGCCTTCGCGAGCAACATCAGCGTCTATGCGAAGACCGGCCCCGATCCCCTGCGCGATTTCGCGGCGATTACTCGGGTCGCCGCAGTGCATAACGTGCTTGTCGTCCACCCCTCGGTGCCGGCTGCCAGCCTCGCGGAGCTCGTCGCGCTCGCGAAGAGACGTCCGGGCGAGCTAGTGTTCGCCTCGCCCGGCCACGGCAGCACGCCGCATCTTGCGGTGGAGATGCTCAAGCTCCGGGCCGGCGGATTACACGTCCTGCATGTGCCCTACCGCGGGATGAATCCGGCCGTGCTGGAAGTCCTCGGAGGGCATGTGCACGCAATCGTGTCTACGCTGCCGCCGGCGATCGCACACGTTCGCAGCCGTCGGTTGCGGCCGCTTGCTGTGGCAAGTCTGACACGCGCTCCCGCGCTGCCCGACGTTCCGACGTTCGACGAAGTGGGCTATCCCGGCTACGAGGCCTCTGCGTGGAATGCAGTCCTCGCGCCGGCAGGAACGCCCTACGACGTGCTCATACGCCTGAACCTGGCGATCGTCCAGATCGCGCGGACGCCGCGATTCAGGTCCCGACTTTCCCGCCTGGGCGCGGAAGTGATCGCTGATACGCCCGAGGAGTTCATCGCTTATCTTCGCGTCGAAATCGCAAAGTGGGCGAAAGTGGTGAAGGCCTCAGGCGTCAAGATTGAATGATGCGTGATGCGTGATGGGTGATGGGGCGGGTTTGCCTGAACGATGAAGGCAGAAGGATGAAGGCGGAAGGATGATGACCAGGGACTATTCCTGTATGCCACCCTTGGCGTTGTCTCAGCGTCCTTCTGGTTTGAATGGATATAGTATTCCCTTGGCGGCCTTGGCGTTCTTGGCGGTGAAGCTTTTCTTTTCCTTTGCGTCCTCCGCGGTGAAGCTTTTTTGGTGACAAGTGATAAGTGATGAGTGAAGAGGGAAGCTTGCAATGAGCGCGGACCGGCAACCGGTGGGAATCGTCGGGCGCGACCTGATCGGGACAGTGCCGTCCGAACTCGACAACTCCGCGATCATTCGGGAAGTCCGCCGCCGCTGACAGCACACTAGGACGCGGCGTAAACGTCGGCGACGTTGCGCAGGCCCTTGAACTCGATCGCGTTGCCGCAGCCGTCACGGCACGTCATCAGCATCTGCTCGCGCACCGTTCCCTTCTGTCGTACTTCCGGCCGATTGATGAACTCCGCGCCGTGCTGCTCGAGACGGCGGGCGGTTTTCTCGAACTCGTCGAGTGTCACGATGGCGCCGAAATGCCGCAACGGCGTCTTGCGATCCTCGTTGACCTTGCGCCCTTGCTCCCCGATGACCTCATCCGGGGCGAGGTGAGCAACCAGATGATGTCCGAAGAAATTGAAATCCGCGCGCCCTGGTAGGTGGCGGCCCTCGGAGCATCCCAGCACGGTGCCATAGAACGCTCGCGCGCGCTCAAGATCGTTCACGGCGAAGGACAGGTGAAACAGTGCTGCAGGCTTCACGTTGCTCATTTCGTCGCTCCCCATGGACAGCCAATGCGTGCGGCGATGCTACACAAGCGGCCGGTCAAGTGCCAGCGGGTGGCGGGCAGATGATGTTTTAAACCAAGGCGGAAGGCGGAAGTAGGAAGGCGGAAGAAAAAACCGTTAGACGATGTTCCTTTCGCCTTTTGCCTCTCACCTTTCGCCGAGCGGTCGTCTCGGTGCCTGTGCACCGGGCCGACCGGGACGATAACGGCACCTATCCTGCTACAAATAGTGCTAGGCTCGTGCAAGCCGGGACGGAAGTTAGAAAGGAGAGCCGCTGGTGGCGGGTTGGATAACGGCATTCAAAATCATACCGTGGGCCGATGTGATCGCAGCGGCGCCGGCGGTCGCCCGCGGCGCGAAAAAGCTATGGGATTCGGTCGGGGACAAGGTGCCCGAGGCGGGGGCTGGTCCTGCGCCGGGCAGCCCGGAAGGCCGCTTGCAGGCGCTGGAGTCACAGCTCGTCGAGATGAGACGCGAACTCGCGACGTCCTCCGAACTCATTAACTCGCTGGCTGAGCAGAACGGACGGCTGGTGGACGCCGTTGGCATCCTGCGCGTGCGCACCCGGGCTTTGCTCGTCGCAACGATCATCGCGTTTGCGCTGCTCGCGACACTGGGCGCCGTGATGTTGTTCGCTTAACACCGGTGAATAGTGAATGGTGAATGGAGTTCGTTTAGAACCTAAAACTTAACCGCAGATAAACGCAGATAAACGCAGACAAAAAATCGACATAGATTACAGAACTGTTTTTTATTAACGCCTATCGGTGTTTAATCGGCGGCCAATAAACCTTGTTCCGGGTTCTGAGTTCGGGGTTCCGTGTTTCTTGTATGTGTAGATCTGTGTGTATCTGCGTGTATCTGCGGCTAAAAAGGTTTTTTGACGGGAAGTAGGAGGAGTCGCATGGCGCTCAAGCTTCGCCGCCTTTCGCACGCGCTCGGCGCGGAGATCTGCGGCATCGATGTTTCCAAGTCGATGAGTGGAGCATTTTTCGGCGACATCTATCGGGCCTTCCTGCAATACGGCATCCTGCTCTTTCGCGATCAGGACATTTCCCGAGAACAGCACATCGAATTCAGCCGGCGTTTTGGCGAGCTCGACCGGCACGATGCGCTGCCGCGGGACCGGCATCCGCGCTATCCCGAGCTCCTGATGGTCACGAACGAGCCCAAGCCCGACGGCAGTCCTTCAGATACGAAGTACACGGGGCGGCAGTGGCACTCCGACATGTCATTCACCACCGCGCCCTCACTCGGCTCGCTGTTGCGCAGTTATGCCGTTCCCGAAGTTGGCGGCGACACCCTGTTCGCGAACATGTCCGTTGCCTACGACGCGCTCTCGGACGGCATGAAGGCGCTGATCGCCAATCTGCACGGCGTCCATCTCTCAGGGACGCGCAAGATTGCGAACAGCGAGAGCGGCGTTCCACGCGCGGATGAGCAGAGACGCCTTAATCCGCCGGTGGCGCAGCCTGTCGTCCGGGTGCATCCCGAGACCGGAAAAAAAGCACTCTACGTCGGCGAAAAAGTGAAGCGCTTTGACGGCATGACCGACGAGGAAAGCAAACCGCTCATCGATTACCTGGTGCGGCACGCGACGCGGCCGGAGTTCGTTTATCGCCATCAGTGGAAGAAGCACGACATCGTGGCGTGGGACAACCGATGCATCATGCACCAGGCGCTCGGCGATTTCGACGAGGCCCAACTGCGGCACCTCGAGCGAACCACGGTCCTGGGCACGGCGTCGGGATACGTGGTTGCGGGCGGCTGAGCCGGGGCAGGGGCCGCGGCACGTCGATCTCCTCTCGCCCATCTGGAACCTGTTCGACCTGACACCCGACGGTCGTGGGACGGATTGGCACCCCAAGCTCCAGTACGACTGATCAATGCCGAGATCGGGCGTTGAGGTAAGCTTGCCCAAGCCGTTGGGCTGAAGCGCGAGTAGGCGGAGTGATCGGGAAGCGGCGCAAGTCCGGTTCACGGGCCAGTGGCCGCACCTGCCGTCAACTTCGCCGAGGAGATCGTCGATGTCCGAAGATCGCACCAAGCAGAGCGCGGCCAATCTGGCCGAGGAGATGGCGAAACGGCGCGGGAAGCGTTACCCCGCGCATGCCTGGATCGCGGAAAAGTTTCCGGACTACGTCAAGGTCCTGGTCGAGCTCGACGAGGTGATTCGGCTCAAGCCGCGGCGCTTCGATCAGAAGATGCACGAACTCTTCCACATCATCGCGCTCGCGGTCGAGATGTCAAACCCCCCGAACCAGCCGCACCTGAAGCAGCACATAAAACAGGGCCTGAAGCTCGGTCTTGTACCCGAGGAGATCGCCGAGGCGCTGATGGTGTGCGTCAATCCCTGCGGCGCGAAAGTGCTGACCTACGGGGTCACCTGCATGCTCGAGGCGATCGAGGAATTGAAGTCCGAAAGCGTGACTCGTGACCCGTGACCGGTGACCGGCAAGGCCGAATACGAGAGAGGAGAGGGGAAAGACGGGGGTAACGTGGTTAACAGGCATTTCCTTCCGCCTTCCGCCTTCCGCCTTCTGCCTTTGGGTGGGTTCCAGTTGAAATCATTGTCCGCTGGGAGTACTGTCTTGGTGTCTACTTGGCTTTAGGGAGGCAGTGCACGATCATGATGCGAGAAATTCTGGGCGTGGCGGCAGACCCTGCGGCGCAGCGCCGCTGGTTTCACGACGATTACTTCGACTTGTTCGTGTGGCAGGTGCCGAGCGGCGAAGTCACGTCTTTCCAACTTTGTTATGGCATCAACTCCAGCGAGCGCGCCCTCGTGTGGCAGCAGCAGCGCGGCTTCTTCCACGATGGCGTTCGCGGCCGGTCCGAGGCCGACGACATCATTGGCAGCGCACCGGCGCGTGGCGGTTCGTCCACGGACGATCCCGTGATTGCGCGCTTCGATGCGGTGGCTGACGGGTTGCCGAGTGACGTGCGGGCCGCGGTTGCCGCGCGCATCCGTGAGTACATCGAGAAGCAGCCCCCGGTGCAGGTGCGCCGAGAGAGCTTTCGCCGCGCCAATTGGCAAAAGCGGCCCGGCACGGACTCAAGGCTCGCGAGAAAGCCCGGCGCATCAAAGACCCAGTAACACGCCTGCCGCGGGCGCATCCTGCGGACATCATGGCATCGCCATGACAGCATGAACGCGCCCGTGTCAAACCGAGGAGACTGTCCGTGATCACTTCCAGCACCGCTCGCATGCTCGCGCGCTACAACGCGTGGGCGAACAAGGTCATGTTTGACGCCGTGGCGGCTCTTCCTCCCGGCGAGGCCGAGAAAGAGCGCACGAGTCTCTTCAAGAACATGGTGCACACGCTTAACCACAATTATGTGATCGCCCGTATCTGGCAGGCGCATCTGGAGGGGCGCGAGCACGGTTACTCCGCGCGGAACACACCGGGGCACCCGCCGCTACCCGAGTTGTGGCGGGCACAGCAGGAAGTCGACAAGTGGTATGTCGACTGGAGCGACTCGATTCCGGATGCGGCGCTAGACGAGAAAGTGCGCTACACGCTGATCGGAAGCAGCGAGGGCGAAATGACGCGCGGCCAGATCCTGCTCCACGTCGTCAATCACACGAGCTACCATCGTGGTTTCGTTGGCGATCTTTTTTTCCAGGTGCCAACCCGCGCGCCGTTGATGGATCTGCCCGTCTACTTCCGCGAAGCGGCGGGGCAGCGCTGAGCCCGTCGCCTCGCGGAAGTCGAAAGTCGAAAGGCGAAAGGCGAAAGGCGAAAGGCGAAAGACGAAAGGCGAAAAGGCGAAAGGCGAACGGCGAAAGGCGAAAGGCGAAAGGCGAAAGACGAAAGGCGAAAGGCGAAAGGCGAAAGGCGAAAGAGCACTACGTAACGGCTTTTACTTCCGCCTTCCGACTTGGTCTAAAACATCATCTGCCCGCCATTCACGTGCATCGTCTGGCCGCTGATGAAACCTGCGCCAGGGCCGCACAGAAAGCGGACCGTGGTGGCGATCTCTTCCGCTTCACCCGGCCGCCCCAGTGGTACCGCCTTGGCGGCGTCCGGCCGCGGTGACCGTCCGGCGGCGCGGGTCGTATTCATCGTCCCGGGCGACACGCAGTTCACCCGGATACCGCGGTCGCCGAATTCACGCGCCAGCGCGCGCGTCATGCCGACGAGCCCGTGCTTGGCGACCGAGCCGTTCACGCGGTTCTTCGCGCCGGATAACGCCATCTGTCCGCCGAGCGTGACGATGTTGCCGCCGCCCGCCTTGAGCATATGCGGGATGCACGCCTGGGAGCAGAAGAATGCACCGTCGAGCGTGATCGAGAGCGGCAGCCGCCACTCCTCGTAAGTCAGTTCGGTGAAGGGTTTTTCGCTGCGCACCGAGGCATTCAGCACAAGAATGTCGAGGCGGCCAAAGCGCTTGACGATGGCGTCGACCATAGTCTTCACCGCATTCCCGTCCGCAATGTCGGCCATGTAAAGTTCCGCCTGGCCACCAGCTGCCCGAATATCCTGGACGACCTTGTCGGCGTCCTCCCGTGATGCGAGCGTATTGACGGCTACGGCTGCACCCGCGGCCGCTAGCGCAAGGGCCGTGGCACGCCCGATATTACGCGACGCACCGGTTACCAGCGCAACCTTGCCCGCCAGTTCCTTTTCGCCAGCCGAGGCGTCCGCCGTTGTGAGTGTCATATTGGAGTCTCCTTGAAAAGAGCGCTATGGTAGCGGGTAACCGGTAAGCGCGAAACAGCCGATGGGCGCAGGTCCGGGCACGTGTCGCGCAGAAGCGTATCTGCCGGTACACAGGGGAGAGGACGACATGCCGAAGGTCGCGGTTGCAGGCGGGGAGATTCACTACGAGGAAACGGGGCAGGGACACCCGCTGATTTTCGTCAGCGGCCTGAACGGCGTCGGGCGGTACTGGCAGCCGCAGGTCCAAACTTTCAGCAACCACTTTCGCGTGATCACGTACGATCAGCGCGGGACAGGCGAGAGCGACCGGCAGCAGCGTGAGTTTTCCGTGGACCAGATGGCCGCCGAGCTCACCGGTCTCATGGATGCGCTCGAAATCGAGCGCGCGCACCTCGTCGGGCTGTCGACCGGCGGGGCGATTGGTCAGACACTCGCGATCGAGCGGCCGCGGCGCATCGACCGGCTCGTCCTCTGCAGCACCTGGACCCACTGCGACCCATGGTTCCGGCGTCTGTTCGAGGCGCGCCGTCTCGTGTACCAGCAGGCGGGGCCCGAGCTGCACGCGATGTTCCACCCCCTGTTTCTCTATTCGCCCGATTACGTGAACGCGCACGATGCCGAGATCGACGAGGAGCGGCGCCGGAACGTGGCCGGGGCGCCACCGGTGGAAGTGTCGACGGGCCGGATCAACGCGCTGCTCGCGTTCGACCGCCGCGCCGGGCTCGCGCGCATTCAGTCTCCCACGTTGATCCTCGCATCCGACAACGATTACATCACGCCAAGCTACCACGCGGAAGCGCTCGGGCGCGTCATCCCCGGCGCGAAGCTCGTGGTCCTGCGAGGGGGCGGACACTCGATCTCCAGGACGCGGCCCGAAGAATTCAACCGGCTCGTGCTCGAATTCTTGGCGGTCGTAACTAAGTGACCAAGTGACCAAGTGACCAAGTGACTAAATTACTAAGGGTGGGTAACAAAATGAATTCCCCTCCTGCCCGAGGAGGGGTGGCGCGAAGCGACGGGGTGGTGGGAGTCATGCGCAGCCGCTTCATTTTGTTACGCGCTCTAAGTAACTAGGTAACTAGGTAATTAAGTAACTAAGTCGCTGTGTATGTCACCTAGTCACGTAGTTACCTAGTCACGTTTCTCCGTCGGGCCGCTTCGTTCCGATCGTGGCGATTACCTGCCTTAAATGCGCGCCGTGCGTGGTATAAGGGACGGATGCGGACCTGCACCATGACCATTGCGATGAGCCTCCTGCGAGGCGTCTTCTGTCTCAGCGTAGCGGCAGTGTGCATTCCCGCAGTGGCACAGGAACCCGAGATTTCCTCCAGGACGCATTCGCTCTTCGAGCAGATCCGGGGCAGCGTTGCGCAGATCCGCGTCCTGCTCGGCAGCAGCGATTCGCATGCTGCAACCGGGACCGGGTTCGTCGTCGGCGACGACGGGCTGATCATCACCAACTATCACGTGATCGCGGACAAGGCGCTCGAGCCAGACGTGTACCGCCTTGAATTCGTGCTTCCGGGTGGCCGCCGGGGTCCCCTTCAGATCGTGGCTATCGATGTCCTGAACGACCTGGCCGTCGTGAAGGGCGACACGGGGCAGGTGAAGGCGCTCGGCTTTCGCGCCCGGCCGCTCGCGAAGGGCGACGGCGGTTTCTCGCTCGGGTATCCGTTGCGCCAGGGCCTCACTGTCGTCGAGGGCATCTACAACGGCCGGTCGGAAGAGCTCTATTACGAGCGCATTCACTTTACCGGCGCGATCAATTCGGGCATGAGCGGCGGCCCGGCCGTGGACTCGGCAGGGCGTGTGTTTGGCGTGAATGTCGCGACGCACCGCCGCGGGCAGCTCGTGAGCTTTCTCGTCCCTGCGGGGTTCGCGACAAAACTCCTGGCGCGCGCCCGCGCGATGTCGGCCCCGCCCCCCGCCAACTTCCGCGGCGACGTGCGCGCTCAGCTCAAGGCGCACGATCGCGCCTTGCAGAAGGCGCTGGAAGCGCCGCTGCCGACGCAGCAGCTCGGGCCCTTGATCGTGCCCGCACGCATGGGCACGTTCATGCAGTGCGCCGCGGGCACCGAGCGCGAACGGGACAAAGCCTACGATGTAAATAGCTACTACTGCTACACGCTCTCCTGGCTCTACGTGGATCCGAAGCTGCAGACCGGAATGGTCCTGTTCCGCCACCGTGTCCTGCGCAATCTCGCACTTGATCCGCTGCGCTTCGCCCACGTACAGGAGATGCAGTTCCGCGCGGCCGTGTCCAGCGACTACACGAGCCGCAAGCACCACACGGCCTACGCCTGCCAGGACAGGATCGTTGCGTTGCAGGGGGTGCGCGCAAAGGTGGCGCAGTGCCTGCGCCGCTATAAGCTGTTCGACGGGCTCTACGACATGGTGTTGAAAGTGGCCACGCTTGGCGACTCGTCGTTGGCGCTGCATTCGGAGCTCCAAATGGACGGCGTCTCCTACGAACACGCGATGGAGCTGTCGCGCCGCTTTTTGGAGGCCATCCGTTGGAACCGCTAGCGTTCGTCGAGGTAATGGGGCGGCATGGTGAGGTGGCGGCGCGCCACCCCATATGGCGCTGGCCGAGCCGCGTCGGGCGCAGCTACGAGATGGACGTCATATTGGATGACCCGTTCGTAGCGGCCGGCCATCTCGAGATCCGCGAAGGTCCGAACGGCGGGTTCGAGGTCGAGGATCTGCAGTCAGTCAATGGCATGGTCGTCCCGCCTTCTCCCGAAAAGAGGAACTGCGTCGAGGTCAGGCCGGAAGACGTAGTCCGCATCGGTCATACGCAACTCAGAATTCGTCCCCGGTCGTACGCGGTCGCGGCCGAGCGCCCGATCCTGCAGACTGCCGCCTACCGGCAGCCGGTCCTGTTCCTGATCGTTGCCGTGGTGGTGTTGGCGACGTTCGTATGGGATGCCTACGTCACGACGAGCCATCGCGATGAAAAGGCGATCATGGTGATCCTGGTGGCGTTGGCGACGGCCGCCGGTGCCGTGTGGATCGCGGTATGGTCGTTGGTGGGCCGGACGGTAGGAGGCCGCGCCAATTTCGCCGCGCATGGACTCGTGGCGTGCGCCGGCGTGCTCGCGCTGGAGCTATGGACGATGACCGTGGGCTACCTCGCATTCGGCTTCGACGCGGGCTGGCTGGAAACCCTGGGCCTCGTGGGCGCTGCGGCGCTGTTCGCTTGCATTGTTTATCGCCACTTGCGCCTGGCTTCCCGGTCGAGCCGGCCCATGCACGCAACCGTGGCAGCCGCGGTGTCTCTCGTCGCCTTTGGCGGTGCGGCCGTGCTGACGAATCTTACGGCCGCGATGGACCCCGCCGTGCAGTCTCACAGCCAGAGCCTCAAGGCGCCGTTATTCGTTATGGTTTCGGGAATCACCCCGGCAGCTTTTCTCGAGGGCGCAGACGGCCTCAAGCGGGAAGTAGACGCGATGGCGTCCGACTGAACCCAAAGGCGGATGGCGGATGGCGGAAGGCGAAAGGCGGAAGGCGAAGCAAACCCCGCTTAACCAACAGATTCTAAATTCATCCTTCATCCTTCATCCTTCATCCTTCTGACTTCTGCCTTTGGGCTCAGGCCATGGCCCGCAGCCCGTCCACGTAGACGTAGCTGCGGCGATCGTGGTCGAAGATGTAGCTTAAAAGCTGGCG
>JAQBFV010000113.1:0-2703 GCA_032123035.1 Betaproteobacteria bacterium
GGCACCGCGCTCGGTGAGCTGCGCGTGGAAGGAGAGACGGAACTGGCGGCGCGCTGGAGCGACGGCGGAGTGGATTCAGTAGACCTCAGTTTGCGCGGTCTGTCGTTCGAAGACCTGAATCGTCGCTTCGCCGTGTTTGACGCCAACGGCCGCATTCCCTGGCACCGTGCGGAGGAGACTACGGTCGAGTTGGAGATGAAGGGTGGTGAACTGCTGCGCGTGCCGTTCGGGAGAGTGAAACTCCCGCTGACTATGCGCGGAATGCGTTTCCAGCTCGACACCATCAATATGCCGTTGCTCGACGGCATGCTCACAATGAAGGGCTTCGCGATGGAGCGGCCGCAAGAGGGCTGGCGCTGGGCTTTTCGCGGCGGCCTCTCGCCGGTCTCGATGGAGCGTTTCACTCAAGCCGTGGGACTGCCTACGATGCACGGGACCGTCTCGGCCGAGATCCCGAGAGTGAGCTACGCACGGTCAACGCTGCAGGTGGATGGCGCGTTGTTGTTCAAGGTATTCGACGGGACGGTAATGGCGAATAACGTGACGCTGATCGAGCCCTTCGGCAAGGCGCCGCGGTTAGGGGCCGACGTCGAGGCGCGCAACATCGATCTCGAGCTTCTCACGCGCGCGCTTTCTTTCGGAAGCATTACGGGGCGGATCGATGCCGCGGTGAACGGCCTCGAGCTGGCCAACTGGCGGCCGGTCAAATTCGATGCGAAATTGGAGAGCAGTGCTGGCGAATACTCGCGCAAAATCAGCCAGCGCGCGGTTCAAAACATCACGGCGCTCGGCGGTGCGGGTGCCGCCGCCGCAATCCAGGGCACCTTTCTACGCTTCTTCGACCAATTCGGATACGAGCGGCTCGGGCTGCGCTGCCGACTGAAGCACGGTGTGTGCACGATGGGCGGCGTCGAGGACGCACCCCAGGGCTACGTCATCGTCAAGGGCGGCGGCATTCCGGCGCTGTCGGTGTTGGGCTACAATCGCGCGGTAGACTGGAACGAGCTGGTCGATCGGCTGAAACGCGTGATCCAGGACAATGCTCGTATGATCGTGCAATGAAGAACCGGGGCAGAACGATGGTAAAAGTTGCATGCAGACCCGTAATCCTCGCCGGAGCGTTGATGCTGGCGGGGTGCGTCACCATTAACATCTATTTTCCCGCGGCGGCCGCGGAGAAGGCGGCCGACCGCATAATCGACGAAGTGTGGCAGCTAAAAGACGGGGCAGCGCCAAAGGCGGAACAGCCGGGGACTGCGCCAGGAGAGAAAAAATGAGGACAGCGACCTTCATGATCGCCGTGTTGGCAATGCTGGCGATAGTCCTGCCGGCGCCGGCGCTGGGACAGGCCAATCTTGATATCAATACTCCGGCCATTAACAGCCTGCAGCGCAGCATGCAGCAGCGGCATACGCAGCTTGCGCCCCTCTACGCCAGCGGGGCGGTCGGCCTTACGCGCGACGGCAACGTCGCGCTGCGCGATGCCCGTGCCGTGCCGCTCGCCCAGCGCCAGCAGGTCAACGCGCTGATCGCGAGCGAGAACCAGGACCGCGCCGCGCTCTACCGGGAAATTTCCAGGGCGAACGGCCACCCCGAGTGGGAAGCGGATATTCGGGCGACCTTTGGCCAGCGCTGGATCAGCCGGGCGCAGCGGGGATGGTATTACCAGAACGCGAGTGGGGCCTGGGTGCGGAAATAAGGAAATTAGACAGGATTAACAGGATTCGTGAAGGCAAGAAGCCTTAAGACCAAATTGACAGGATTAACAGGATTTACAAGATTGAAGGTTTTGATTGATTCCTGTTAATCACGTAAATCCTGTCCATTAGCCTTTGATATCAAGTTTCGCTCTGTAACCCCTGTCCGTTCGTCATGATTCCGGTCCTCGTTTTTGATATTGAGACGGTTCCCGATGTCGAGGGGTTGCGCCGCCTGCGGGGGGTGGATGCCGCGGTCTCCGACAAAGAGGTCGCGGAAATGGCGTTCCAGTTACGCCGCCAGGCAACAGGCAACGACTTCCTGCCGCTCCATCTGCATCGCGTCATCGCGATTTCCTGCGCGCTGCGTGACCGGGACAGCTTCAGGGTGTGGTCGCTCGGCACCGGCGGGGAGAGCGAAGGCGAGCTGATCCAGCGCTTTTTCGACGGCATCGACAAGTACACGCCGCAACTCGTCTCCTGGAACGGGGGCGGCTTCGACCTGCCGGTGCTGCATTACCGCGGCCTGTTAAATAGCGTTGGCGCCCGCCGCTACTGGGACCTGGGCGAAGAGGACCGCGACTTCAAGTGGAACAATTACATCAGCCGCTACCACAGCCGGCATCTGGACCTGATGGACCTGCTCGCGCTCTACCAGCCCCGTGCCAATGCGCCGCTCGGCGATCTCGCGCAGTTGATGGGGCTACCGGGAAAGCTGGGGATGGACGGCGCCGGTGTCTGGGACGCCTACCAGGCCGGCCGGATCGCCGAGATCCGCCAGTATTGCGAGACGGATGTGGTGAACACGTATCTCATCTATTTGCGCTTCCAGATGATGCGCGGCGCCGCGACACGCGAGCACCACCGCACGGAATGCGAGCTCGTTCGCTCGACGCTGGGCAAGTCGACGGAAACGCACTGGAAAGAATTTCTTGCACACTGGCGCGCCTAAACGACGGTGACCGGTGACCGGTGACCGGCCAGAAACTGGTGATGGGAACTGGTG
>JAQBFV010000114.1:0-2862 GCA_032123035.1 Betaproteobacteria bacterium
GCTTGTGTGAACAGCTTCTCGAATGCCGGGTGCGCCTCGTCGGAGCGAGGATCCGCCATGGCGATTTCCGCGTAGCTGGTCAGGGTGATCCGGCGCGTGAGCTTCGACTCGTTCTGGATCTCCAGTCGGCGAATGTCGACGTCATCGCCGCTGGCAACGCAGATTTCCATCCGTACGAACAGATCGTCCGTGCGCCGGGAAAATTCAGCCTTGTGGGGAAAGAAAACGGCGCGGTGCTCTTCGCTACCATCACCATCCGGACCCGGGGTGACGGGCCATGAGCGGCGGCTTTCTTCGTCGCGCAGGTAGATCCAGTATCCCCAGTGGTCGCGCGTCGAGTCGGGCCTCCAGCGGGTCAATGATAAGCCAGACCATTGGAGATCGCCGCCACCGTAATTCGTGATGCGGGTCGCGAGGCGTCCATTGGACAGCACATTGAGCTGCGGAACGCCCGCTTCGCCGGCGGGCTCCCAGGCCTGCAACGGCGGTGGCGGCAGGTGCGCAAGCGTCGGCGCCTGACCCGGTCTGGATTGAATGTCCTCCGTCGTTACCGCCAGCGGTACCCGCTCATTGAGCAGGAATTCCGCGGAACGCACCATCGGATCGGCGTGAAAGCGTTCCACCAGTGTAGGGGAGTGCAGGTAGTTGCCCAAAGCGCATAGAATCATGCCCTGATGATGCGCCATGTAGGAACGCACGATCTGGAGGCGACGCCCGGCATGCATTCTCGCGGGAGTAAAGTCCAGGGCTTCGTATAATCCGAATTTGCCCACCGCGCCCAGATCCTTCAGGCGGTGAATGTTGTCCATGACGGCTTGCGGTTGAACGGAAATCGCCAGCAGGGATGCGTACGGCGCGACGACCAGATCTTCATCCAGGCCACGCTTAAACCCCAGTGCAGGAACCCCGAACGCCTGATACTGATACTTCAAATCGGGGTCGAATCGGTAGTAGCCCGATTCGGAGATCCCCCACGGGATGCCGAGCTTTCCGGCGTAGTCGATCTGCTGTTGCAGCGCGGCCGCACAGCCTCTGCTGAGGAGCGTCTGGCGATTGCTGTGCATGAGCAGCGGCGGCATCAGATACTCGAACATGGTTCCCGACCACGACAGCAGCACGATGGTGCCGTCCCGGCGCACGGTCGGGCGGGACAAATGCGACCAATGGGATGCGGGCGCGACGCCCCTGGCGATGGCAATAAAGCTCGCGAGCCGGGCTTCCGATGCGAGCAGATCATAGTGATGGGGATCCAGGCGGTTCTCGCTGACGTTGTAGCCGATATGAAAAAGCTTTCGACTTGTGTCGTACAAGAGTGAAAAGTCCATACCCTCGAGCTCGCGGGCACAGGCGCTGGCCACCTCGTGCAGGCCCTCGCGAATGGAGGTGCAGGCCGCGGCTCCGTTGTCGAGCGCCGCCTCGAAGGCCTGCGTCCATGCCTCGAGCTGGGGTGGTCGGTCCTCGGGCCACTGCTCTTGCCAGGCGCGCAGCGCAACACGCAGGCGCGCCGTAGTGCCGCGGGTATCTGCGAGTCGAATCGGTGATTGCGCAACCTCGCGCAGCGCGTGCCAGGCGCGCTGCCGCTCGGGGGTCTCGTGAGGCGCTTGCGAATCGGGCCGGGCAAGGAGGAGGCTCAACCAGGGGGAAACATGTCTCGGCTTCCAGATGCATGGATTCCACCTGTTCGTTCAGATTCTTCGACCAGGTCTCGATCTCCTCCAGATCGGCAAGCGCCTCGCCGCCGTGTGCCTGGCGAAGCGTATCGAGCAGCGCGCTTTCCAAACGCGGGCAGGCGTCATCCTTGAGTTGCGCCATGAGCGCAACGTAACCCAGATTGGACCGGTCCCGCTGGCGGACCAGAGAGCGCATACGGTGCATGGCGTCGACGAAGTCGCGGGCTTCGAGCTTCGCGCTCTCGAGCAGGCTCGATACTGCTTGCGCCAGAAGGCCGAGGAGGTCGTCGAGCGCTTGCCAGCGTGCTTTGCGCAGGCGCGGCTGCCTATCCATTTCCAGACATGCCTGGCGCAGCGTGATCAGGGCGCCGGCAAGATTGCCCGAATCCACCGTCGAGACATAGCGGGGCTCGAGCGGCTCCAAGGTCGAGGTATCGACCCAGTTGAGTATGTGACCACGATAGCGCGGCATGCGGGTCAGCGTATCCAGCGAGTAACGCAGCCGGCGTACGAAGTTCGTTATCCCGACAAAGCCCAGATCCCGCGCCACCAGCGTCGCCAGAAACATCATTGCGATATTCGTCGGCGACGTTCGCTGCGCCACTTCTCCCCGCGGAGATTCCTGAAAGTGATCGGGCGGTAGCCAGTGGCTGTTGGGCTCCACGAATGATTCGAAGAAGTGCCAGGTGCGGAACGCAAGCTCCCGCAGTCTCGCCTGGTCGCGTTGATCGAGAGTCGGGGGCTCGGCGTATTTCGGTGGTAAGCTCAGCCATCGGGCCAGTTCCGGAGCCGCGATCCAGAGCAGCAGCAGAGGCACGCTGTATGGCAGAGCCGCGGGTCTGGCGACAGCAATCAACGCGAGCGCGGCCATGGCCATGAGCATCGATATCCACATCTCGAGCCAGATGATCTTGCGCATCGAATCCGCCTCGTGACGATCTCGGTCACCGGGAGGCGCGCCGTCGCCTGGGGGAGCAGGGGGTGAAGGGCCAGGCACCAGCGCTCGCGCTCGCCACCGAAGCGCGAGTCGAGGTCCGCTCGCAGCGCCTCGAGCGCGCGCTTCAGGCGCCAGCGCACGGTGCCGGCGGGGAGCTCGAGCCGCTTGCCGATCTCGTCCGAGCCCAGCCCGCGCAGGTGGCGCAGCACGACGATCGAGCGGTCCGGTTCCTCGAGGCGCAGCACGGCCTCGGCC
>JAQBFV010000115.1:0-8212 GCA_032123035.1 Betaproteobacteria bacterium
CTTTGAACTCGTGGTCAACCTCAAGACCGCCAAGGCGCTCGGCATCACGATCCCGCCCTCGATCATGCTGCGCGCCGACCGGGTGATCGAATAGAGGGTCTGCGAGCGCCTGCTTGTGGCCGATAGCCGCCCGACGGCTACCGGCCATAAGCGGCCGGTCGGACTGGGTTTGGTGTGGCGTCCCGCTACTTTGAGGACCTATTTTGCCGCGGGCTTGTTGGCGACGATCTGGACGTCTGTTCCCTTGTCGACCACCATCACGTTCACGTGAACCGAGGTCTTCGATTTTTCATCTGCAAGGATCAAGCTTGCACTGCCATCGCCGCCACTCATGTCCATGAATTGCTTGCCAGTAGACATGCTTTTTAGGCGTTCCCGGTAGAACGCGGCAACCTTGTCGGCCGGGTCGGCGCTATGGAGGACGACCGTGTACATGCTGCCATCAGGCGTGCTGACTTTCGACGACTCACCTTCTCCTGGTTGCGTTCCAGGATAGAACGGCACGCCGAGCTCAGTCTCATTGACCTTGGCCGCGCCCATTTCGATATGCGTGGTCTTGCCCGAGGCGTCCGTTGTGGTGATTTTCGCCGCGCCACTGGAAAGATTAACTTTTGCTTTAGTGCCGTCCTTTTGCAGCGCCGACTCGATCATTTTCTCTGCGGCCCCCTCTGGGGCTTTGTTGCAGGCAACCAGCCCCGCCGTCACGGACAAACCTAGAATCATCAGGTAATTGTTCATGGCCTACGCTACCCAAGGTTGAGTAACGAGCATTTTCAAAGAATCGGTAGCCCGTGTCGAGAATCGTCAGCGGCAGGACAGCGGCTCGGCGAGGCGCTCTAGCGGATCCGCGGCGAGTTCAGGATTCGCCGTCTCAAATTCGGCGGCAACGAACTTGTCGGTAATCGGCGACGAACTTGTCGGTCATCGGCGACGAAGTTGTCGGTCATGTTGGCTTCATTTTTCTCCTTGATCGCCGCGCAACGCTTGCTTAAGCACGACCTGTGGGCGCATTCTGATCCGATGCCGCGTTGGGCGTGTCGGTTGGAAAACCAACGGCAAGGTATTTTTGTCCATCGAACAAACTTGACGTGGGCCAAGCACGATACGTGGGATCGCCAAAAACGGTCCGAAGTCGCCCTCGACTTAATTTGTAAGTTGGCGCAACCAAATTGGGAGGCCTTCAATGCGAAACCCTGCCGGCTTCGGTGCAGTAAGTTTTGTTCCCATGACACGTGACATCGGAATCGCTAGCCTCTTTTTTATGTCCAACTGGGGAGCGCAGCAGGAGGCGCCATGAGCATTCGGACTCATAAAACTTGGATGCTTGTGTACCTTGGATTTGGACTGCTCGCGTTGCTTACGGTTTCGAGTTGTCAATCGGTCGTCCCGACCGATCCGCAAGAAGCACTGATTGCCAAAGGCAGAAACATTTTTTTCAATGAGACCTTCAATGGCAACGGACGTACCTGTGGTACCTGTCACCGGGAAGAACGCAATTTCGCCATCGATCCCGTATTTATTGCCACGCTGCCGCCTAACGATGCCTTATTCGTGGCCGAGTTTAATCCGGCCTTGAGCAAGAATTTCGAAAACCCGCGGCTGATGCGTGAGTTCGGACTTATCCTGGAAAATCAGGACGGCTTCGGTGATCTGGCGAACAACTTCAACATGCGCGGCGTACCTCACGTATTGGCCCAGCGCACTTCGATTGACAGCCCCCAGGGGCCCCGTACCGGCTGGTCCGGCGATGGTGCGCCCGGTGACGGCAGCTTGCGGTCATTTGCAGTCGGCGCCGTCATCCAGCACTTCACCAAGACGTTGAACCGGGTCGCCGATGTCGATTTTCGCTTGCCAACGGATGAAGAACTCGATGCGTTGGAAGCATTTCAACTTTCGCTTGGGCGCCAACGGGACTTGAAGCTGCCGCTGCCTTTGAAGGGCACCGTGGCGAAGCGCGGCCAGGAAATCTTTCTCGATAACACGCTCGGTAAATGCAACATCTGTCACGTCAACGCCGGTGCCAACGCGGTGTTCGGGGGTCAGAACCGGGGCAATGCCAACTTTAATACCGGGGTCGAGAATCTACCCGATCAACCGGCCGATCTTACCGGGGAGCTGGTGCCTCCCGACGATGGATTTGGCACCCCGGGCGATGGCAACTTCAACACACCGCCACTGGTGGAGGCGGCCGATACCGGGCCTTTCTTTCACAATAACGCTATCGAGACTATCGAGGGCGCTGTCGCCTTTTACGATGGCGAGTCATTCAATAATTCCCCCGGGGGACAGGCGCTGGGCGGCATCGAACTCGATGGCACCCAGATCGTCGCCATCGCCGCGTTCTTGCGCGTTGTAAACGTACTCGAGAACATTCGTGAAAGCATCGAATTCCTCGAGAAGAGCACGCAACGCGACACGGTGGCCAATCTACTACTCGGGCGCGCGCTGAACGAGACCCATGACAGCATTCGCGTGTTGGTCGGCGGAGGTCTGCACCCGCAAGCGGTGGCGCATCTGCGCAAAGCAAGAAAGCTAACCAAAGAAGCGGCGCGTAGTTTGTTTTTCCGCGTTCGACTCACTGAGGAAGCGATTCGCGAGCAGCAGAAAGCCCGGGCGCAAATGGTCGAATCGTGACCGATTCGGGCGCGCGCTTGTGCGATAGGAGAACATTTTATATGCGAACCTTATTCCTGGGCATTGGAGTGGTCACCGCTTTGCTGTGCAGTATGTCCTACGCGCACGGGCAAAAGGCGACCGAGCAGTTCATCCCGATTGGTCAATCACCCGGCATATCGCACAAATTCACCTACATTGGCGTTATAGAGGCGGTCAACCCGCAACAGCGTACCGTTACCGCCGCCGGGCACACCGTGCGGATCACGGAACAGACACGCATCTGGCTCGACAATTCGCTGCGCAGGCTGAGCAATCAGGCGGGTAGCTTTGGGGATCTACAAAAAGGCCGGAAGGTCGAAATCAAGTATGCGGACTCGGCTCAGCCGCAAGTTGCTCAGTGGGTGAAAGTGCAGGTGACCGCTCCATAGTCACCCGACGGGTGCCTTCACCGAGCGCGAAGCCGGCCGACCTACCGGTCGAGTGGCCGACGCGTTACGAGCTCGTCATCAACCTCAAGACCGCCATGGTGTGACGTCCTTTGGAGCCTTCACATTTGCGCTGGCGCAGGAACTGCGCAGCACCGAGGCCCGAGTTGGATTGAGTACGAATAATCTATCCGAACAGGTCTCGCTGCGGCTTCGACAAATGGGATACGCCTAGCGATCGAACATCGTCGGCCCGACGCAAATTACACGACAACCGGTTGAATGGTGTCAGCTGCGCGTCTGACTTCGACCAGAGAATGTAACCCGATGTGGCCATAAAGGAGACATACGAAAATGAGCAAAGCCAAGAATATCTGCTACGACCGAATCCTTCCCCGAGACATGAGCAGAGCGCAACGCACGCGAATGATCGGAGGCGGTCGCACTCGTGCTATAGCCCTCATCGGAAAACAGTGGATAAACGGTAGCACCATCACAATCCGCTTCATGAGCGGCACGCAAACCCAGAAAGACTTGGTTGAGCGGATCGCCCCGGAGTGGACCAAGCACGCGAATCTGAAATTCGAGTTCACCGATGATCCAAGGGCTGATATTCGCGTTCAGTTCGATTCAAATGACGGCGCATGGTCCTATGTGGGGACGGACAATAAGAACATCCCGCTGCACGCGGCAACATTGAATCTAGGCTGGCAGGATCAAGGTGTGATCCTGCACGAATTTGGCCACATGATCGGTCTGAGCCACGAACATCAAAACCCGGCCGGTGGTATCGAGTGGAATGAACAGGCGGTCATCGATGACTTGGCTGGCCCACCCAACTTCTGGACCGAAGCCCAGACCCGTCACAACGTGCTCAACAAGTATTCCGCCGACCAGGTTAACGGCACCGATTTTGATGCGAAATCCATAATGCTCTACAGTTTTCCCGATAAATGGACAAAGAACATGGGGGCGACATCTGAGAATCATGAAATCTCTGAGCTCGACAAGGACTTCATCCAAAGCGAAAAGATGTATCCGGGACTCGCTGCTCCGGATGAGCGCGCGGTGGACCTGCTTGTGTGCGCCTCAACCAACGCGGAAATTGCAGTGGGAGGCGAGGAGGATCTATACCGTTTCAAAGTGAAAAAGGAAGGTCAGCACACCATCGAAACTAGCGGCTCGACCGATGTGGTGCTGTCTCTATTTGGCCCTGATAGTTTGACCCAGTTTGTAGCCGAGGACGACGACGGCGGGGTGGGCCGCAATTCACGCATCGCGGCGGATTTGCAGGCAGGGACCTACTACGCAAGGGTGCGCCACTACAGTACCGCACAGACCGGTGAGTACAGGGTTCGTGTTACCGCCGCATAGCGGGGCAAAACAGCCCGGCACTAAATCTCCCGTTCGAGGGTGACCACAGGCAATCTGTGTTCACCTTTATTTTCTCGTCCATTCCCTCCCCCCAAAGGCGTCTAGCCTCTTATACGCATGCGCGGATCCGAGCATCATCCGCGCCCCGACCTGAGCGTTCGTCGAACGTCCGCTATTGGCCGGTAGCCGACGATCGAGGGTGGGCGCTGCCGACCCATTTCCGCCATTCGGATTTAGCCCATGCTGCGCCGCAAGTTGGCGAGAGGGAATCTCCAGAGCCATGATATCCGGCAGCTATATCGCTTGTTCAACACTAGGCCCAGAAGGCTTTCTTACTGGGTTCCCTCTGTGACATTTTGAATCCGGGAGGTTCCATTTGAACAAACTTCTTTATGCAATTGCGGTGGCATTGGTCGCCATCCCACTCCATGTAGTAGCGCAGAAGTCGCCTACCCATCCCACAGTCGGAAAGTGGACGGGTGACTGGGAAAGTATCGGAGGAGGCTCTGGGTCGATGGAGATGGTAGTCGACGTGAAGGGCGATGATATGTTTGGCAAAGTCAGAGCCACGGGTTCGCGCGGGTGTTCAGCCGAATGGGAGAAACTCGCAGGCATCTCCAAGGGCAATAAGGTATTCGCGCACTACAACCTCGGCGGGCAATGCGGGAAGGTCGACATAATCTACTCGATCGACCCGGGAGGGGAAGTCATGACTGGTTCGTGGTCAAGCGAATGGCCCAGTAACGGTACGTTCCGTCTTACCAAATAGCCAACGCCTAAAAATGGCTTGCAGGACGACGCGCCGCGAGAGGCGCGCGCCTGACGCCGGACGTTATTGGAGCGTCCGCTTCTGGCCTATTCTGTTGAAAAACTCGTTTGCCGTACCTGAGGCATACCGTCGTCGAAAAGTCGAACGCTCAGGATGCGCTACACGCGACGCTAGCGAACGGGGTAAGGGGTCGACGACCCCCAAAATTCATTCAGAAAGTCGCGCGAAAAAGTTTTTCAACACAATAGGCCCACAGCAGTCACTCACGCGGCAATGGCAATGCGCCTTGTCTGGAGTGGGCTCGAGTAGTGTAGGTTCCCGTGTCATGGAGACTCGGGCCTGAACAAAGCCGACGGCGCGGCATTATTCAGGATCGCTATATGAGGGCCGATTCCGAGAGATCACGATGAAACGTTCCTCAGTTGGGCTTATCCTCACCCTCATCCTTGGCGTCCTCTGGTTGCCACTCGCCGCCGATGCACAGCGGGCGGCGAAGGTCGTGCGCATTGGGCGTTTATCACCCATCTCTTCCTCCACTGACGGGCGTGTTTTCGACGGGTTTCGGCAAGAGTTACGCAACCTGGGCTGGGTTGAGGGCCAGAACGTCGTCTTCGAGTATCGGTTTGCGGACGGCCAGCTCGATCGGCTTCCCGCACTCGCGGCCGAACTCGTCCGTCTCAAGGTTGACGTGATCCTCGCCGGCTCTACCCCGGGGGCCCGAGCCGCCAAGAACGCGACCGGCACGATCCCCATCGTGATGGTAACCACTGGCGACCCCGTGGGTGGCGGGCTCGTCCCTAGCCTCGCGCGGCCAGGCGGAAATCTAACGGGGGTTACGGCTCTCGGCGAAGTGGTAAGCGGGAAGCGGCTGGAATTACTCATGCAGGCTGTGCCCGACGTCACCCGCGTAGCCGTCCTCACCGATCCGACCTTCCCAAGTACAAGGCCAGTTCTGCAAGGCGTGCGAAGGGCAGCTCGAGCATTGGGGGTGCAGCTTCACGTCCTAGAGGTCCGCGACCCGAGTGAGTTCGAGCAGGCCTTCGCCGCGATGAAAAGCGCAGGCGAAAGGGCGCTCATGGTGGGGGCGGATCCAGTGTTCAATACACACCGGAGACGGCTGGTAGAGCTGGCGGCTAAGGGTCAGCTGCCGACGATGTATGGCCTTCGAGAGTTCGTGGATGTGGGTGGCCTCATGTTTTATGGCGCAAACCTCCCCCACATGTACAGGCGCGCTGCAACTTTCGTGGACAAAATACTGAAGGGAACGAAACCGGCCGACTTGCCGGTGGAGCAGCCGACCAAGTTCGAGCTGGTGATAAACCTCAAGACCGCAAAAGCACTCGGCCTCACGATCCCGCCATCGATCATGACGCGCGCCGACCGGGTGATCGAATAAGTGACGGAATCAGGCGCCCTAATCCTTGCGCGTCGATCGGTTGAACCCGCCCTGTATAAGCGGGCTGATCGGCTGCACACTGCGGCGCCCACCTTCTACGCCTCGGTCTCGTCGCCCCATCCCGGGACAACCGTATAGCTCACACCCGTGATCTTGTCGTTCAGTAGTTCGGCAAAGCGCTCGGCCTCATCGCCGCTCATGTCGGCTAGATCAAAGCCAAGAAGCCCGCGCTCGAGGACGTTCAGATACTCGACGTAAGGCTCGAGGACAATCCAGGGCTTACCAGTCACGTCCCCCTTGATGACGAAATGCATGCGCGTGCGTTCGGTCATCTCTAATTCTCGCGTTGACTTGATCCACTGAACCACATCACTAAAGCCTACTGAAGCGACGAGCAGCAGCGCATGCTGTTGCACTGGCGACCAGGGCGTTGAGTTGGCTGCTACTTCTGGCAGGCAGTAGCCGTGGGCATCCCCCGATATTCCGGGGTGATGTCAGTCGCCGCCCTGCAGGGCGGCGACATCGGCCACTTCAGCTTCGATTCTCTCCTGCACTTTCCACCTCCGTCGTTACGGGGTGGGGAGATTTCAATTGTCCGAAGTGGGGAGTTTCGGATTGACGGTGACAACGGCAAATGCCTCGCAGGCACTGCACAACGGCTCGCCCGCTTGCGGCCCGACACGCCGCAGCGGCGAGCAGGACGTCGAGGCGCGGGGACGCGGCGCCAGCGTTTCGCAGGCGCGTCCAGGCGTGCCGATGGTTGCCGCTAAGCTGACGCCCGTGGGCACCGATCCTCGGGAAATCACACTCGCGCGCGGGCTGCTGGTCGCGTTCCTGCTCTCGTTCGGTCCGGCGGTAGCGAACTCGTTCGCGCGCTTCGCCTACGCGCTCATCTTGCCCGCGATGCGCAGCGACCTGCACTGGAGCTACTCGCAGGCCGGCTCGATCAACACCGTCAATGCTTTCGGCTACCTGCTCGGCGCGCTGTTGACGCGCGCCCTGGTGGCACGGCTGGGCAACCGCGCGCTCTATATCTTGGGCATGGTGGTCACATCGGTGGCGATCGCTGCAACCGGCTTCGTGCGCGAATTCGAGGCGCTGATGGCGGTGCGTGTCCTCACGGGCGTGGGCGGGGCGGCGGTATTCATCTGCGGCGGCGCGCTGTCGGGCAACATCTTTCCGCAGCGCCCGCAGCTCGCCACCACCACGATCGCGATCTACTTCGCCGGCGGCGGCATCGGCCTGATGCTCTCGGGCGTTGCCGTGCCGCTGCTGCTGGAAACGCAAGGCAGCGCATCGTGGCCGCTCGCCTGGCGCGGCATGGGCTACGCAAGCCTGTTGATGACCGTGGCCGCGGCCTGGTCCGCGTCGCGCATCGCCGAGCCGGGAGCGGTGCCGGGCGAGGCGCGCTGGACGCTGCGGCCGTTCGCTGCGGAGCTCGCTGCCTACACCATGTTCGCGCTCGGCTACATCGGCTACATGACATTCGTCATCGCGTGGATGCGCCTAAACGGCGCGAGCACCGCGACGGTAATCGCGATGTGGTTCGTTCTGGGGCTCGCGACATTGATTGCACCG
This sequence comes from Betaproteobacteria bacterium, assembly GCA_032123035.1. Lineage (GTDB taxonomy): Bacteria > Pseudomonadota > Gammaproteobacteria > Burkholderiales > SG8-41 > SG8-41. Next base: position 8,159 of record JAQBFV010000115.1, read on the forward strand.
CTGGTATGGCGCAAGCCGGCCGAGCACTGGCCCGGCGGCCGGCCACTCGCCGCA
>JAQBFV010000116.1:0-6089 GCA_032123035.1 Betaproteobacteria bacterium
AAGAGCCCGTTGGTGTTCTCGTTACTGCCACGCTGCCATGGGCTTTGTGGATCGCAGAAATAGACCTGGACATCGGTCGCGATGGTGAACTTCACATGATCGGCCATTTCATGACCTCGATCCCAGGTAACCGAGCGCCGCAGCTCGGCGGGCAGCCTGCGTACGTGCTCGGTGAGGGCGGCGACCACGCTGGTGGTGTCCTTGCCGGCGAGCTTGATCAGCATCACGAACCGTGTGCGCCGTTCAACCAGAGTGGCGATGTGGCTGTTCTTCGAGCCCGAGAGCAAGTCGCCTTCCCAATGACCCGGGACGGCACGATCCTCTACCTCGGCCGGGCGCTCGCGAATGGACACGGCATCGACGATTCTCCCGCGAAGCCCCGCGGATCGACCTCGGCTCGGTCGGCGTATGCGCCCGGCCAATCGCAGATGAGCGATGAGCTCCTTCTTGAGCACGCCGCGCGCCTGCACGAAGAGGGTGCGATAGATGGTTTCGGCCGACACCCTCAGATTGTGGTCCGCGGGGAACGAGTGCTCAAGCCATCGGGAAATCTGCCGGGGGGACCAATCCCATGACAGCTTCTCGGCCACGAGCTCGCGTAGCCGCTCATTGCCTGCCAGCGCACAGCGCTTGGGCCTTCGCGCGCGCTCCCAAGCGCGCCGCTCGGCAGCACCGGCCCGATATCCCCGACGGCCACCGTTGCGCGCCACCTCCCGACTTATCGTCGATGACGGTCGGCGCAAGGCTCGAGCCATCTGCCTCATGGACTGATCGGCTGCCAGGCCTCGCGAAATCGTCTCGCGCTCCTCGAAAGACAGGCCGCGTGCCGAGCGTTGGCGCGCCGGCGGGGCAATCCCACCGGCCAACACGAGCACATGGCGCACCGGCTCTCTCGAGACCGCAAGTCCGCGGGCGATATCGGCCGTGCACTCGCCACGCCTCCACCGGGCCCAAATCTGTCGCTGCTGTTCATAACTTAACGTCGTTCTCCTTGCCATGCTCCCACCTCCTTATCCAATATTGGATCAGAAGGTGTTGCATTGACCGGTAGACCCCAAGACAGATAAACGCGGATCAAATTCGTAAATGGCGAGTCGTGATTGTTGAGTAGACGAACCCCGCAGCGTGGTCCTTATCGTTTTTTCCATTCACGATTCACCATTCACTATTCGCCCGCTTCTATCAAGCTTCGGGGCCGGCATACTTCCCCGCCGTGTCCGGGAACAGCGCCTTCACGATCTTGAACTTGGTGACATCCACCGTACCGTCCATGTGCAGGAACATCGAGGCGTCGCGGTAGAGCTTTTCGATGCCGAAGTCGAGCATCGTTCCATTACCGCCATGCAGCTCCATTGCGTGCTTGCACACCTCCAGCACTGCCTCGGAGGCGTAGTATTTCACCATGTTGCACAGCACATCGGCCTCTGGTGCGTTCTCATCCACGGCGCGTGACGCCTCGCGCAACAACCCGCGTACCGTGCAGATCTTGGTCGCCATTTCGGCAACCCGGAGGGCGGTTGCCTGGTGTTTGATGAGTATGCGGCCGCCCTGCACATAGTTCTGCACGTACTCCGCAGTCCGTTCGAGCGCAGCGACAGCGACGCCCAGATTTTTTGAGCCCTGGATGATCTTCCCGGGACGGAAGTACACGCCCGCCTTCGAGAGCGCGGTGCCCTCGACCAGAAGGTGGTCTGCGGGTAAGGCCATGTCCTCGAAGACGATCTCGCCGTTGTTCATGAAGCGCCCACCCAGCGTCTCGTTGCAGCGCTGGACGGTCAGGCCAGGGGTGTCGCGCGGGACGAGGAAGCTTGATGTTCCCTGGAGCATGCCCACCTTCGGATCGGTGTTGGCGTAGACGACGTAGAGCTTTGCGTCGTAGGCGTTGCTGATGAACTGCTTGCGCCCGTTGATCACCCACTTGTCGCCTTTCAAAACCGCCTTGGTATGCATGGCGGCTTCCGGCACGTTGTAGGGAAGCCAGCGGTCGGAGGCGCCGCGCGGTTCGGTCAGGCAGTGCGAAAGCAGGAAGGTGTGATCCTTTACAATGCGCGGAAACCACAGTTCCTGAAGGTGGCGCGGGGCAACGTTTCGCAACAGCACGGACACTTTCCAGATCTGCACCATCTTGTCGGAGAGTCCGCTGTCGCCCCGCGAGATTTCTTCCGAAATCACTGCGAACGTTTGCACCTCCGTCTTGGGATCGAGCGGTGTGCCGCCGAACTCCTCGGGGATGCCGAGCGTACGGATGCCGATCTCGTCGGCCACCTTGAGTATCCGTTCCGGGAGCCGGCCTTCCGGCTTCATGCTCCACTCCTGCTGCCAGTTCTGGCGGATGAACGGAATCACATGCTCGTTCACAAACTTGCGGGTGACGTCCCGCATCATGCGCGTTTCCTCAGGCAGGCCGCGCTCGATCATTTGGTCCAGCAAAAACATGTGGGGTTCCTCTCGCTGGTGGGGTGACGTGGATGGGGAGGCCACAATAGAAAAAACGATCTGAACCGTCAAGCGCTCGGTCGATTGTCCGGCACCCGGTCCGGTGCACCCGGCGCGCGAATGTGGCCCTGATCTGACCGGGAAGCGTGGCTGGTTTACAATGATTGCCGTCATGCACAAGCTCGCCACCTTTTTTCTTACCGTCGCGCTGGTCGCGGGGTGCGCGCTCGTTCCGAGCGAGTTCAATGGGGACGGCGCGCCCCATCAGGCCGAGATCGTGCCGCTCAGGTCAGAGCGGCCGCTCGTCGCGCTTGCGCTTGGCGGCGGTGGCGCCCGCGGTTTTGCCCACGTCGGCGTGATCAAGGCCCTCGAGGATGCCGGCATCGAGGCCGACATCGTGACGGGCGCAAGTTCCGGCGCAGTGGTGGCGGCGCTCTACGCGGGCGGCCGCCCGGCGGGCGAGATCTGGAATATTGCGCTGACGCTGGAGCGCGACGACATCGTGGATTTTGTTGTGATCGGCGAGGGCTGGGTGAAGGGTGAGGCCCTGCAGAACTTCGTGAATCGGTTGGTAAACGACAAGCCGATCGAGCAGCTGCCCAGACGGTTCGCTATCGTGGCCACGGAAGCGAGGAACCACCGGATGACGGTGTTCAACCGGGGCAACACGGGCGTCGCGGTGCGCGCTTCCGCGAGCGTGCCCAGACTCTTCGTGCCGCCGGTCATCAACGGTGAGAAATATCTGGACGGCGGCCTTACCAGTCCGGTGCCCGTCAAGCTGGCGCGCGCGATGGGCGCGGACATCGTGATTGCAGTGGACGTTTCATGGTTCGCCCAGGCGCGCAATGCGGCGGGACCGGGCATGGCCGAGCACCGGCGCCGGTACCGCTACGCGCTCCTTGCCGAGGAGCTCGACGCGGCCGATATCGTCATCACGCCGCAGACGGTTCACACACGCATGCTCGACTTCGACCACAAAGAGCAGAACATCATCGCGGGCGAGGAAGCCGGCCGCGATGCCGCGCCGCGGATCCGGAAGCTCATCAAACAGGTGGCCGCGCGCAAGCGCGCCCGATTGGGGTTTGCGAAGAAGTGATGAGTACTGGTGATGAATATTGGTGATGAAATCTGGTGATGAGCTGTTGAACAGCGGAACGGAGCGGGGCCTGTGTCGCCGGTATTTCATCACCATTTTTTATAACCATTTTTCATCACCATCTCTCATCACTTTGTTGGCGCGGCTTGTCGCAACGGTAATTGCTTTGTCGCCGGCGCTCGCAGCAGCGCAAGAGAGGTCGTACGGCGGGGAGGACCGCGACTGGAAAGTCGCCCCAACGACCGAGCTGCGCACGGCGGGCTACCATGCGCCGACACCGCGCACGATTCCCGGCGGCCGGGTGGTGCGCACGGCCGATCTCAAGGCGATGCGCGAGGGCGGGCCACAACCCTACTTGATCGATGTGCTGGGCGGTGACGCGCACCGTACCATTGCGGGTGCATTCTGGTTGGCCGGAGCGGGCGCAGGCGACATGAATGCTGATGAGGCGCGGCGTTTTCTCGATGCAGTCGCCAAATTCGCCGGTGGCGACCGCAATCGGCCAATCGTGTTCTTCTGCGCCGATTCGGAATGCTGGTTGTCGTACAACGCCGCGCTGCGCGCAGTCGCCGCGGGCTACACCAATATCATGTGGTATCGTGGCGGACTCGCCGCCTGGTTTCACGCCGGGCTGCCGATGACGCAGTCAGAGCCCTTCGCTTGGTAAGCCGCCTAGCGGTTTGTTCCAAGTTCCAGGTTCCAGGTTCCAGGTTCAACTCGAGGAACTTAGTAAACCGATACCGTTCAAGCTTGTTTGAAACTTGAAACTTGAAACTTGAAACTTGAAACTTGATCAGCGCTCGGCGCTGATCGGCGGGACAGGCGCCGTGCGCACCCGCGGGACCCGCGCGAGGTCCCAGTTCTTCAGCGCCCAATCCCAGAATTCCGTCAGTGATGCGCGGGCGAGGCCGGTGGGCGGGTGCTGGCCCAGAAACGTCAGGACGGCGGCAAGCGCCGGTACCGGTTGCGCGGGATTGACCGGCGCGGCGAGCGTCTGCTTGGACAGTTTCTCGCCGGCTTCATTGATCGCCACCGGCAGGTGAACGTAGCGTGGGGTCGCGAGGCCGAGCAGGCGCTGCAGATGGATCTGGCGTGGCGTGGAAGCCAGCAGATCCGCACCGCGCACCACGTCGGTGATGTTCTGTTCGGCGTCGTCGATCACGACCGCCAGCTGGTAGGCATAGACCCTGTCGGTGCGGTAGAGCACGAAATCGCCGATCTCCTTTTCCAGGTCATGCTCGATTCGTCCCTGCACCGCGTCCTCGAAGATGACCGTCGCACCGCGCGTATTCACGCGCTGGGTCCGCGCGCGTTTCCCGGGCGGCAGGCCGTCGCGGCAGCGACCTCTGTAGACATAGCCTTCGATCCCCATCACCGCGGAGTCGGCGATCTCGCGCCGGCTACACGCGCAGGGATAGACGACGCCGCGCTCGCGTAGTTGGTGCAGCGCGCTGTGGTATGCCTCCGAGCGCTCGCTCTGGCGCACCACGGGTCCGTCCCATAGCAGGTGGCATGCCTCCAGCGCGCGCAGGATTTCGTCTGCGGCGCCGGGTACGATTCGCGGCGGGTCGGGGTTCTCCATCCGCACCAGCCATTCACCGCCGCGCGCCCGTGCCTCGAGATAGCTGCCAACAGCGGCTACCAGCGACCCGAAGTGCAGCGGCCCGGACGGAGAGGGCGCGAAGCGCCCGCGGTATCTTTCCATTCTGCAAAGTCTAATGGACGGGCCGCGCCGTCGATACTGCCCCCACGTTTAATGGTGATGATTAATAGTGATGATTAATGGTGATGAGTACTGGTGATACGTAAGGCCCGCAAACGGTTTTTCATCACCATCTCTCATCACCATTTCTCGTCACTCCTTGTTGTACTATTGAGACCTGCACGGCAATCCGGAGGATCCATGAAGACGCGAGCCGCAGTGGCGCACAAGGCGGGTGCGCCTCTTACCATTGAGACCGTGGACATTGAGGGCCCGAAAGCGGGCGAGGTCCTGGTCGAAATCAAGGCAACGGGCATCTGCCATACCGACGAATTCACGCTCTCGGGGGCCGATCCGGAGGGGCTGTTCCCATCGATTATGGGCCACGAGGGCGCGGGTGTTGTCGTGGAAGTCGGACCCGGTGTCAAGACGCTCAGGAAAGGCGACCACGTCATTCCGCTCTACGTCCCCGAGTGCCGCGAGTGCGAGTACTGCGTCTCGGAGAAGACGAACCTCTGCCAGGCGATCCGCGTCACCCAGGGGCAGGGCGTGATGCCCGACGGGACGAGCCGGTTCTCGCTCGGCGGACAGAAGATCCACCACTACATGGGCACCTCCACGTTTTCGAACTTCACCGTGGTGCCCGAGATCTCTCTCGCCAGCATCCGCGACGATGCGCCTTTCGACAAGGTTTGCTACATCGGCTGCGGCGTCACGACCGGCATTGGAGCGGTAATCAACACGGCAAAGGTCGAGCCGGGCGCCAACGTGGTCGTCTTCGGGCTTGGTGGCATCGGCCTCAACGTGATCCAGGGTGCGCGGCTGGTCGGTGCCAACATGATCGTGGGCGTCGAT
>JAQBFV010000117.1:0-17201 GCA_032123035.1 Betaproteobacteria bacterium
GCAGCCGCCTTGATCAGTTCCTGGAAGAGGTCGATTTCGTAGTTCGAATCCACGCCCTGCAACACCGCGGCGATGCGCTTGAGCCCCATGCCAGTGTCCACGGACGGCTTGGGCAAGGGATGCATCGCGCCCTTGCCGTCCCGATTGAACTGCATGAACACGAGGTTCCAGATCTCGATGTAGCGGTCGCCGTCCGCCCCTTCGCTGCCGGGCGGGTCACCGGGAATGCCCGGGCCATGGTCCCAGAAAATCTCCGTGGACGGGCCGCAGGGGCCGGTGTCGGCCATCTGCCAGAAGTTGTCGCTCTGGTACTTCGGCGCGCCCGGCTTGTCGCCAATGCGCACGCACCGTTCTTTTGGCACGCCGATGTCCCCCGTCCAGATGTCGTAGGCCTCGTCGTCCTCGTGGTAGACGGTGGTCCACAACCGGTCGGTGGGCAGCTTGTAGATCCGGGTCAGCAGCTCCCACGCGTAGTGGATAGCATCGCGCTTGAAGTAGTCGCCGAAGCTGAAGTTGCCGAGCATCTCGAAGAAGGTATGGTGCCGCGCGGTGTAGCCGACGTTCTCGAGGTCGTTGTGCTTGCCGCCGGCACGCACGCAGCGCTGGGACGTCGTGGCGCGTGCGTAAGGTCGCCGATCCTGGCCGAGGAAGACGTCCTTGAACTGCACCATCCCCGAGTTGGTGAACAGCAGCGTCGGGTCGTTGGCAGGCACGAGCGGGCTCGAAGCGACCACGGCGTGGCCCTTGCTCTGGAAGAATTCCAGGAACATCGCTCGAATCTCGCTGCTTTTCATGCGAACCGGTAAACCCGAGAACCCATTAGCCGCCGATGGACGCCGATAAGATCAAGAAAATTAACAGGATTTAGAAGATTTCACGAGATTAACAGGGTCGAGCTCAATCACTGAATCCTGTAAATCCTGTCCTAATCCTGTTAATTCTGTCCATTTTGACATTAAGAAACGCAACGTTATCGTAACCGTTGCGTTTCTTCCACACGCAGGCTGACCGAACTCCTGCCCATGATCATTGTTCGTCCTCGCCTTTCACCACCTTCATGATTGCGTCGAAACCGAAGCCGCGCCCTTGCAGGAAGCGCACCTGGCGCGCCCGTTCGGCGGCTGTGCGGGGAACGTGCGCGAACTTCCTGCGCCAGATCGCCCGCGCGCTTTCCACTTCGTCTTCCTTGAGTGTCTGCACGGCGGCGGCAACCGCTTCCTCCCCGATACCCTTCTCGACCAGCTCCCGCGCGATCCGCCGCGCGCCGAAACGGGACCGGCGCGCATGCACGACCTGCTCCACGACGCGCCGTTCCGAGAGCCAACCCTGTGCCTCGAGCGCATCGAGCACACTCTCCAGCTCGGCGGGGTCTTGCGCATGAGCGGCGAGCTTGCGCGCGAGCTCATGCCGCGAATGCTCCCGTCGCGCAAGCAGCCTCAGTGCCCGCGCCCGTAAGCTGTCAGCCATGCCAATGATGCGTGAATCGTGATTCGGCCTCTCTTCTCCTTCTCCGCAGGATGAAGGGAAAAGCGCCGGGAAAAAAGGGCTCGATTCACCATTCACCATTCACGATTCACGGTCTCTCTAGTGGGCAGCCTTCCTCGCCTCCGCCTTCGTTTGGGCCTGTGGCTGCGGCTGAAGCTCAGGCTCAGGTTCAGGCTCCTGCGCCGTGGTCACCATGCCCGCCGCCGCCCGGATCCTGCCCTCGATCTCGCGGGCAACATCGGCGTGCTCCTTGAGGTACTCGCGCACGTTGTCCTTGCCCTGGCCGATGCGATCCTTGCCGTAGCTATACCATGCGCCCGACTTCTCGATGATGCTGTGCAGGACACCGAGCTCGATGAACTCGCCTTCCCGCGAGATGCCTTCGCCGTAAAGAATGTCGAATTCCGCCGAGCGGAACGGCGGCGCGACCTTGTTTTTCACGACCTTCGCGCGGGTCTCCGACCCGATCACCTCGTCGCCCTTCTTGATCGCGCCGATGCGCCGGATATCGATGCGCACCGAGGAATAGAACTTCAGCGCATTGCCGCCCGTCGTCGTTTCCGGATTGCCGAACATCACGCCGATCTTCATGCGAATCTGGTTGACGAAGATCACGAGCGTGTTGGAGCGCTTGATGTTGGCTGTGAGCTTGCGCAGCGCCTGGGACATGAGCCGCGCCTGCAGCCCCATCTGCGGCTCGCCCATCTCGCCCTCGATCTCGGCCCTGGGCACGAGGGCGGCGACGGAGTCGATGACGACCACGTCGACCGAGCTCGAGCGCACGAGCATGTCGGTGATCTCGAGCGCCTGCTCGCCGTTGTCGGGCTGCGAAATGAGAAGCTCATCGACTTTCACCCCAAGCTTTCCGGCATATTGCGGATCGAGCGCATGTTCGGCGTCTATGAAGGCCGCCGTCCCGCCCAGTTTCTGCATCTGCGCGATGACGGAAAGCGTCAGCGTAGTCTTGCCCGAGGATTCAGGGCCGTAGATCTCGACCACCCGACCGCGCGGGAGACCCCCGACGCCGAGCGCGAGGTCGAGACCAAGCGAGCCCGTGGGCACGACCATGATGTCCTTCGATATCTCGGATTCGCCGAGCCGCATGATCGAGCCTTTACCGAACTGCTTCTCGATCTGGGACAGCGCGGCGGCGAGGGCCTTGGCCTTGTTTTCTTCCATTTGTGGGTTTCCTTATGTCAGCAACCGGCTAGTTTAAACCACCTGCGCACACGGCATGTCCGTAAAACGCGCGACATTGGCGCCGAGTTGACAGAGGGTCCCGGCGACGCGGCTTGCGCCGGACGGTAAAGCCCTTACCATATTGGGCTTTCGCGCGAGAAAGGAGAGCCGGCATGGCCAACGTAGCGTTCATCGGCCTGGGTGTGATGGGCTACCCAATGGCGGGACATCTGCTGAAGAAGGGTGGCCACGCCGTCACGGTCTACAACCGCACGCCGGAGAAGGCGGCGCGCTGGACCCAGGAATACGGCGGCCGCGCCGCCCCGACCCCGCGGGCGGCGGTGGAGGCGGCAGACTTCGTGTTGTGCTGCGTGGGCAACGATCAGGACGTGCGCTCGATCACCTACGGGGACGGCGGCGCCTTTGCCGGCATGAAACAGGGCGCGATCTTCATCGACCACACCACGGCCTCCGCAGTGCTGGCCCGGGAGTTGGACGAACAAGCCGGCGCCCTGGGCCTGGGCTTTCTCGACGCACCGGTCTCGGGCGGCCAGTCGGGCGCTCAGAACGGGCAGCTCGGTGTCATGGTCGGGGGCGACGCGGCAGTCTTTGAGCGCGCCAAGCCGGTTCTCGACCTCTACGCCCGGAGCTGCGCGCTGATCGGTCCAGCCGGCTCGGGCCAGCTCACCAAGATGGTGAACCAGATCTGCGTGGTCGGCGTCATCCAGGGGCTTGCCGAGGGCCTTAATTTCGGCCGCCGCGCCGGTCTGGACATGGAGAAGGTGCTCTCCGTAATCGGCAAAGGCGCCGCCACCTCCTGGCAGATGGAGAACCGGTGGCAAACGATGCTCGCGGGCCAGTTCGATTTCGGCTTTGCGTCGGATTGGATGCGAAAGGACCTGGGCATCTGCCTCGCGGAGGCCAAGGTGGGCGGCGCGCGACTGCCGGTGACCGCGCTGATCGAACAGTTCTACGCCCAAGTGCAGGCGCGCGGCGGCGGCCGCTGGGATTCCTCCAGCCTGATCAATCTGCTTGCGCAGGATTGATCCCGGGTATCGGTGTAATGACGCGTGACGGGTAGACCGACGTAAAGAGGCTGTGTCGAATCACGATTCATGATCCATGATTCTCGTCGGCGCTGCGCTTTCGGAAGACCAGCGTAAAATTGTTCGCGGGCATCTCGACGACTTCCTCGAGCGCGAGTCCGTTACCTTCAGCCAGACGCGTCACGTCTTCGAGATCCCGCAAGCCCCACTCCGGATTGCGCGCACGCAGTGCTGCGTCGAACGCTTCGTTGCTCGGCGCCGTGTGCCGGCCGTGGCGGCGGTACGGTCCGTAAAGCACGAGGACGCCACCCGCCGTCAGCGTTTGACCGGCGCCATCCAGAAGCGCCTTCGTCGCCGCCCGGGGCGCAATATGGATCATGTTGATCGACAGGACCCCATCGGCGCGGGGCACCGGCCAGGGCAGCCGCATCACATCGAGCTCCAACGGAGGATTGACATTCTTCAGCGGGCCGGCGCGCAGGTGCATCAGGACCGAAGCGCGCAATTCCGCATCCGCATCGGTGGGCTGCCAGGTCAGATCAGGCAACGCCGCGGCGAAATGGGTCACGTGCTGCCCGCTGCCGCTGCCGATCTCCAGCACGCTGCCCGTGGTCGGCAGCGCGCGCCTGAGCACATCAAGAATGAGATCCTTGTTGCGATCGGCCGCGGGGCTGTGCCAACGCCCATTGGGATGTTTCTCGCCCCAATCCCCTCCCGGCGTGGATGGCATTTTGTGTAAGCCGTCTGCCCGTGCGGGCGTTTACGCTTCCCGCGCCGGAAGGTGGGCCAGTACCCCTTTAAGCGCGTGCTCGACCGCCTGGCGTCGGACCGCTTCGCGGTCACCCAGGAAGCGAGCCGTGTCGACGCGGGACGCGCCCCCCTTCAGTTCCCAAGCAAAGCATACTGTCCCGACGGGTTTGTCTTTTGTACCGCCGCCCGGCCCCGCCACACCACTCACGGCGATCGCCACCTGGGCATGGCTACGCTCGAGCGCGCCGCTCGCCATCTGGCGCACGACCTCTTCAGACACCGCACCGTGCTGCCCGAGAATGTCCCCGTCGACGCCCAGCATCTCGCGCTTCGAGACGTAGGTATAGGTCACGAAGCCGCGCTCGAACCAGTCCGAACTGCCCGGAATCATTGTGACCGCTTCCGCAACCCACCCACCGGTACACGACTCTGCCGTGGCGAGCATCAGGCCGCGCGCCTTCAGTGCCTCTCCCAGCTCTTCCGCCAGTCGATACAGGGCGGGATCCGCCATCACCTTCCCTCGCTGAACCGCGAAACGTGAAACGTGAAACGTGAATCGTCAACTTCGTGCCGATCACGCTCCCTCATGTCGCGCTTCACCCTGTTACTCCTTATCATGTCACGCCTCATCAAGACAGGCTGTCGATAACGATCTTGGCTATCGCCAGCACGATCAGCGTAAAGAAGGCCGCCACGAGATCGTCCACCATCACACCGAATCCATTTTTGAATCTCCGCTCGTAGTATCGAATGGGTTGCGGCTTGAGAATATCAAACAATCGGAAGAGCAAGAACGCCGCTCCCTGCCAATAGAGTGTCGCCGGCACCACGAAAAGCACCAGCAGGAACGCCACCGTTTCGTCCCAGACCATGCCGCCGTGGTCGCTGATACCGATCGTCCGGCCAGCAATCTCGCAGGCCCAGACGCCGAGTCCGAAGAGGGCGCAGACGAGCAACACGAACACCCCCGGCTCGAGGCGCGGCGCGGCGATCCAGTAAAACGGAAACGCCAAGAGCGTGCCCAACGTCCCCGGCGCAAAGGGCGCGAGCCCGATGCCGCCGCCGAACGCAATGAAGTGCGCCGGATGCCGCAGCACGAAACGCCACGACGGGCGCAAGACGAGATCAGCCAACGCTCAAGCCCTGCCCGGGTCGCGGCTCATGCCGGCGGGCCAAATCCTTCTCCTGGCTGTCTGTATTCCTCCCGCGGCGGGCTGAAAATATCGAGAACCACCGCAGCCGTTGCGCCCGTCCGCACGCTGTGCATAACCCCGCCCGGTGTGCACCAGAAATCCCCCGCCTTCATCGTCCGCTCCTCGCCGCCCTGAATGCGCACGCACTCGCCCTCGAGCAGCACCCCCCATTGTTCTTCCGGGTGGTTGTGCATCGTCCCGCTCGAGTGCGGCTCCATGCGCACGACCGACAGCATGACGTTGTGCCCCGGGAAGATTCGTGTCGTGATTCCCTCGGCAAGTTTTCGCGGTATGCCCTGTGCCTGATCGCCAAGACTGAACGCCCAGGCTAGCGGTTTTGAGCGATTTCCGTTGTCCATGATTGTGGTCCTCCGCTGCTGCCAGAATACCTGATCCTGATATGGCCCGGACAGCGGCCGTCCGATGTTTCAGGCGAAATGGTCGAAACCTCTCCGCGTCAACATGAGCGCTTTGCCGTCGTTGCCAAGAATCGTTACGGTCGCCACCTTCCGGCGCAGCGGCACGATGGTGCCAATCCGGGTGAGCGCAACGCGCAGGCGCCGCGCCAGCCGCACAATGCGCTCGCGCTGGCGGCGGCCCGCCGTAAAGCACAGCTCGTAATCGTCGCCGCCGGCAAGCAGCACCGTTCTGGCGGCAGTGCGCGGAAGATGCCTGTGCAGCGTTGCCGAATGCGGAACGCGTTCCATTTCAACGACCGCCGAAAGGCGTGAGCGCTCGCAGATATGGCCAAGGTCGGCCAGCAAGCCGTCGGAGATGTCGATTGCGCTGTGAGCGACGCCGCGCAACGCGATGCCGAGCTCGACGCGGGGCGTCGGCACGTGCAGTCGCGGCGCAAGCCGGGCCTGCTCCCGACGGGAGAGCGGCGCCTGGCCCGCCATCGCGGCCAGCACCAGCCCCGCGTCGCCGAGCCGGCCCGACACCCAGACGTCGTCGCCCCGCCGCGCGCCATCGCGCCGTAGCGCCTTGCCCGCGGGCACCTCACCGATGACCTGCACGCAGATCGCAAGCGGCCCGCGCGTCGTGTCACCGCCAATCAGGTCCACATCGTGCCGCCGCGCGAGGCGCATGAACCCGCGCGAGAAGAGAGCGAGCCAACGCGCATCGGCCTTGGGCACGGCCAATGCGAGCGTCGCCCAGCGCGGGGCCGCGCCCATCGCCGCAATATCGGAGAGGTTGACGGCGAGCGCCTTGTGACCGAGCTGCGCGGGATCGGCGTCGGGCCGGAAATGCCGGCCGCTCACCAGGAGGTCGGTCGTCACGACGAGTTCAGCGCCATTCCGAGGACGCACAATCGCCGCATCGTCGCCGACGCCGAGAACGGCGCCGTGCGCACGATGGGTAAAAAACCGGCGGATGAGTTCGAATTCAGAGAGCATGCGAAAACCGACAGAATCATCAGCTGCCCCGATACAGGACATTCTAGCGGAGCGGCACCAAGCTCGCGCGAAGCTCCTCGTAGAAGCCGGGATGCGCCCGCAGGTAGCTGTCCCGGCCGGCAAGGAAAGCACGGTAGGATTCGACCACGTTTTCCGGGGTGACGCGGTAGCCGATGCGCCCCCGTCCGGTGGGTGCGAACATGTCCGCGAGCATCAGGCTCCCCATCTCGTAGTTGAAGTGTTCGGGGTCCTGCCAATACACGGGCTTTCGCCCCGCGATCGGCTCGCCCGTTATTTCGTTGTAGGCATAGAACGCCCACAGCTGCGTCCCCCCGTCGGGCGATTCTTCCGCCACGGCCTGCGCCACGGCAGCCAATGCCCGCCAGCGCGCCGCATCCTGGTCGCAAAGTAAATCAAGCTCAAGCGACAATGCGTGTTTCGGATACGCCAAAAGCCGCAATTCGACGCCGTGAGCGCGCGCCTGACGGATTACCGAGCGCAGCCCGGAAAGGTCCAGTCCTTTTGCGGGCACGATTTCCGCTGGCCCGATGTCCCTTGAGGCAGGCGCGGCCGCCGGCAGGCGCTCGCGCGTGCAATTCGGATCGACGTACTCGCGCTGAAGAAAGAACTCGCGAAACCGGGCATCCACGCCCGGGGCGTCGCGCGTATAGAGATAACGTCCCTCCCGCGTGTGGCTCGAGCGTGACTTGCCCTGCTCGCGCACCGTACGCACAGAGTGCTTCAGCACCTGCAGCGAGAGCAGCATCTTCGCCTTGAAGAACCCGCTCACCTCCGGCATTCGGCGGGCGCAATCCCGCACTGCCGGCAACGACCCCGAGTGGATCCCGATCACCACTCGCTCGAGGCGCGTTGCGGACAGCGCGTAGTCGAAATGGCATTGCACGAGCGCCCAGTCCGCCCCCGCAAAGGCAAAATTGTAAGTGCGAAGCGCCCCGCCGTTGGAAAGAGCTGGATCGTTTGCGTCGAATCCGATCTCCGAAAAGGAGCTCCCGAGGACGATAGCTTGGGGCTGTTCGCGCGCAAGCAGTTGCGGCTTGATGTGCCGCTCGAAACGGGCGAATTTGGGCTTGGCCGCGTTGAAGCCCTCAATCTCGATGTCCCGGAAATACCAGAACGGATCCACGAGACGGTTAAATGCGGCGGCGAGCGCGAGCATGACGGCGGTCCCCAGCAACAGTCCGAGCGTGAATCGCTTCGCGGTCATCAGAACTGGAAGTAGATAAACTCACTCACGGATGTGAGGGAAAGCATGGCAAAGCTCGCCGTCAGGGTCACGTACACGAGCCAGCTCAAGCCGGGGCGCCAGCGCCACCAGTGTTTGACGCCGTCAGGCTCGACGCCAAGCGCGGGCCGAAACGCCTGGAGGATCTGCTGGGTATTCGGTGCCCAGAACACGATCAGCGCGCAAATGATGGTCCAGTTGATCTGTGGTCCCCCGCTGAAAGTCAATGTGTTCTCGAAGCGAACCCCGTGCTGCGCGAGCCACCCTCCCGCAGCGCCGAGCTTGTCGAGCCAGCGATAGGGCAATGTGATGCCGTTGCTCCTGCCATCGCCTGCACAATGGCAATCGCCTGATCGATCGTGTCGGCGCGGAAGAACACCCAGGCCAGAACAGTCGCAAGAAACGTCAGCAGCACCGCCGCTGCTCTCGCCGGGTGCCGCCAGCCGAAGCGCTCGCTTAGCTCGCGCCAGGCATGATTCACCAGGAGGTAGAGCCCGTGCAAGCCGCCCCAGACCACGAACGTCCAGCTCGCGCCGTGCCATAGGCCACCGAGTAGCATCGTTACCATGACATTCACATAACGGCGCGACGCGCCGCGCCGGTTTCCGCCCAACGGAAAATAGAGGTAATCGCGCAGGAAACGCGAGAGCGTCATGTGCCAGCGCCGCCAGAAATCAATGATGGAGACCGCCTTGTAGGGAGAATGGAAGTTGAGCGGGAGGCGCACTCCGAACAAGCGCGAGAGCCCAATCGCCATGTCCGAGTATCCGGAAAAATCGAAATAGAGCTGAAACGTGTAAGCCAGCGCGCCGCCCCAGGCATCGACGGCCCCGAGCACCACGCCATTCGAGGCGGCATCGAAAACCGGGCGAACGTAGACCGCGATGCCGTCGGCAAGCACGGTCTTCTTGAACAGGCCGATAAAGAAGATCGTGAGCCCTACCGCAAGGTTTTCCCAGTTGAACCGGTAGGTCTCCGCCTCGCCGAACTGCGGCATCATCTCCTTGTGATGCAGGATCGGGCCCGCGATCAAGTGCGGAAAATAGGTGACGAACAGGCAGTAATGCGCGAAGCGGTACTCCGCCGCCTTGCCCTGATAGGCGTCGGCGAGGAATGCGATCTGGGTGAACGTGAAGAACGAGATGCCGAGCGGCAGTACAATATGGGGCAGCGGCAACCCCGCACCCAGATGATTGAGGTTGCTGACGAAGAAATCCATGTACTTGTAATAGCCGAGCAGCAGCAGGTCCGTTGCGACCCCGACGATGAGCAGCCCCCGTGCCCGCGGCGTGCCGGCCGAGCGAACGATCGCGAGGCCGACGACGAAGTTGAAGACGATCGAGGCGACCAACAGCACCACATAGATTGGGTTCCACCAGCCGTAGAAGGCTAACGAGGCCAGGGCCAGCCACGCTGCGGCCCCTACGTGACTCGCACGGGCAACGAGGAAGAAACCCGCGAGCGTTAGCGGAAGAAAAACGAGCAGGAAAGGATAGGAGTTAAACAGCATCGCGGGCGGTGCTGCGGGTGCGCCGAACAGGCTGCGGCACCCCCCGCGATTCGTTAGATGCAAGCATTCAGGACGGGGCCGCTGGCTTGTCCTCTTCGGCCTGACGCTGCGCGGCGATCCGCGCCTGTTCCTGAAGCCACCTCTTCTTCATCAATCGCGGGAAATAGAAATCCACCGCCGCGAAGCCGAAGAAAAAGAGCACCAGAAACAGCGCCGTGCTCTGTGGCAGGAACTGCCTGCCGTGGAGCAGGATATACCCCCCCAGCGCCGCATTAAATATTCCGGCCAGGTAGAACAGGATCATCCGCTTCTTCAGCCGCGGATCCATCTCCCCTATTTGCATCGGGTTCATCATGACACAGCCTTCACTTCCGCTTCCCGCAAACGCGCGGCGAGCTTGTCGAGCACACCATTGACGAAGCGGTAACCGTCCGTGCCGCCGTAGGCCTTGGCCAGCTCGACGGCCTCGTTCACGACGACGCGGAACGGCACCTCCGGATGATGCACAAGCTCATAGCCGGCAAGCAGCAGAATGCCGTGCTCAACCGGGCTCAACCGCTCGATCGCGCGGTCGAGATGAGGTGCGATCTCGCGCTCCAGCTCAGCCGCTGCGGCCACTGCGCCTTCCAGGAGATCGCGAAAATACACCACATCAATCTTGTCGAAGCCCCGCGCCTCGGCAAGCTGCCGCGCAATGGTGGCGGGATCCAACCGCGTCAGCTGCCACTGGTAGAGGCCCTGCAGCGCAAACTCGCGCGCCCGGTGGCGGTTAGTCTTCATCGAGCTTCTTCAGCAAGTTGGCCATCTCGATCGCGGTCAGTGCGCACTCGGACCCCTTTCGCGACATGCGCGCCAGCGCCTGGTCCTCGTCATCGGCCGTAAGAATGCCGTTGGCGATCGGCACGCCGGTGTCGAGAGTGACTGCGGTAATGCCGCTCGCCGATTCGTTGGCCACCACCTCGAAATGATAGGTGTCCCCGCGAATGACGGCCCCGAGCACGACCAGCGCATCGAACCAGCCCGAATTGGCCATTTTCTGTAGCGCGATCGGCGCTTCCAGGGCGCCCGGCACGCTCACGATCAGGATATCGGACGTGCTCACGCCCTGCTTGGTGAGCTCCGCGGTACAGCTCGACAAGAGCCCTTCGCCAATTTCCTGGTTGAAGCGGCTCATGACAATGCCGATGCGCAAGCCGGACCCATTCAGGTCCGGCTTAAATTCCTCGATCTCATCCTGGTGCGCCACTGCCTCTAACTCCCACGCGTCCAACGCTCAACTGCTACATTGACCCTCATTTCGTCTCCCGTCTTGGCTGACCGCCCTCGGCCGAGCGATCATCGTTACGTTCAGCCTCCGGCTGAACGTAGCCGGTCACTTCGAGATCGAAACCTGCCATGCTCGGCATGGGCCGCGGCATACCCATGATCTTCATGCGCCTCACCCCGAGGTCCCGGAGGATCTGCGCGCCGATGCCGTAGTTTCGCAGAACCACCCCGCCCGCCGGCATGCCCTCCTCATGCACCCGCGCCCGCTCGAGGAGATCGGCGGCCGATTCCGAGCGGTGCAGCAGCACGATCACGCCGCATTCCGCGCGTGCGATCGCCGCAAGCGCGTCGTTGAAGTTCCAGGAATGGCGATGGCTGGCGATATCGAGCAAGTCGATTACGGAAAGCGGCTCATGCACGCGCACAAGGACTTCCTGGCGCGGCGCGGGCCGCCCCTTGACGAGCGCGAGGTGCGTCGCATCGCCAATGCGGTCGCTGTAGACGTGAAGGCGGAGCGTCCCATGCGTCGTCTCGATGTCGCGCTCCGCGACCCGCTTCACCAGCGACTCCGTGCTGCTGCGATAGTGGATCAGGTCGACGATCGTGCCGATCTTGAGGCGGTGCTGGGCCGCGAACTCGACCAGGTCGGGCAGCCGCGCCATCTCGCCGTTGTCCATGAGGATCTCGCAGATGACTGCCGCCGGCGTCAGCCCAGCGAGCCGCGCGAGATCGCAACCCGCCTCCGTGTGCCCGGCGCGAACCAGCACACCGCCGTCCTCCGCCATGAGCGGAAAGATGTGCCCGGGCTGCACAAGATCGGCGGGGCTGGCGTCCGGGCGGATTGCGGCCTGCACCGTGCGTGCGCGGTCCGCCGCGGAGATGCCCGTGGTCACGCCCTGAGCCGCCTCGATGGACACCGTGAAGTTGGTGCCATGGGACGCGCGGTTGACGGTGGCCATTGGCGGCAGGTTCAGGCTGCGGCACTTTTCCCCGCTCAGCGTCAGGCAGACCAAGCCCCGGGCATGGCGCACCATGAAATTGATCACTTCGGGCGTCGCGAACTCGGCGGCGATGAGCAGATCGCCCTCGTTCTCGCGGTCTTCCTCGTCGACGAGCACCGCCATCCTGCCGGCGCGCAGCTCGGCAATGACGTCCGTGATGGGGCTGATCAGCGTTTCCTGCCTTGAAGTCATCTCAACAATCCGTAAATGGGAAATGGGGAATGGTAAATCTGAAACCTACCCCTACCCGCCTTTTCCGTTCACCGTTCACTATTCACCGATTTTCGTGCAGTCGCTCGACGTAACGCGCGAGCATGTCCACTTCCAAATTGACCCGGTCCCCCGCACGCAGCCCGCCAAGATTGGTTGCGGCGAGGGTATGCGGTATGAGATTTGCCACGAACTCGGCTCCTTCAACATCGTTTATCGTCAGGCTGACGCCATTCACAGCAATTGAACCCTTCCGGGCAATATACTTCGCCAGCTCGCGCGGCGCGGAAACCGCAAGCAGCCGGTTGTCGCCGGCGGGCTCGAATCGGGCCACACGACCGACGCCATCCACGTGACCGGCCACGAGATGCCCTCCGAGCCGGTCCGCAAGCCGCAGGGCCTTCTCCAAGTTGACCCGGTCCCCGACGGCGAAGCCTGCAGTGCACGCGAGTGTCTCGTGCGACACGTCGGCCTCGAATTCAGCCGCAGCGAGGGCCACAACCGTGAGGCACACGCCGTTCACGGCAATGCTGTCGCCCACCCCAACGTCGCCAAGATCCATTTCGCCGCTCGCCAGGCGCAACCGCAGCCCCCCGGCCCCTGGCGCAGCCGCCGCTACCGAACCGACCGCGGCCACGATGCCGGTGAACATCTAAGAGCCCCTAACACGATGAAAAACACGCTGCGCTGTCACGGTTTTGGCGCAAGCGCAAGTCGACCGGGGCTTCCTACTCCTCGAGGGCAAGACCTCATAAATCAGGCGAAGGACCAAAACCGCGCCAGCCCACAAGGGGTTGCGGCCAAAATCGCCCCTAGCTTTGTCGCTCGGCTTGCCAATATAGCAAATATTGGCTGCGCCTCGCTTCGCGCTATGGACGATTTTTGCTCGCAACGCACGCGCCTTTCATCGTGTCAGGGGCTCTATGAACCTCGCCAAGATACGAATATCTGCCCCGATCATGCGCAAATCCCGGATTTCGAGGGCCCGGCGACCCGCGAGATCCTGCAACGCCGGCAGGTCGAAAATTCCGCGCGCGGCGTCACCGAGGAGGCTCGGCGCGAGGTAGACCACCAGCTCATCGACGAGGCCCGCGGCGATCAGCGATCCGTTGAGCCTGTGGCCCGCCTCGACGTGCACCTCATTAATCTCCCGGCGAGCCAGTTCCTGCAGGAGCTGAGCCAGCTCGACCTTGCCTGCGCCGTTAGGTATCACGACGACTTCCGCGCCCTTCGCACTCAGCGCGGCGATCGCCTCACGATCCTCGCGCGCGCCCGCGATCAGCACGCCACCGCCTTCCAGCACCCGCGCCGCCGGCGGAAGCTCGAGGCGGCTGTCCACCACCACGCGCAAGGGCTGGCGGCTCGTCTCCACCTCTCTCACGGTGAGCCGCGGATCGTCATCGCGAACGGTGCCGATGCCTGTCAGCACCGCGCAGGCGCGCGCGCGCCAGTGATGAGCGTCGCGGCGTGCGTCCTCGCCGGTGATCCACTGGCTGCGTCCGTTGTTGAGCGCGGTCTTGCCGTCGAGACTCGCCGCGAGCTTCATTCGCACCCACGGCCGCCCGCGCGTCATGCGGCTGGTAAACCCTATGTTGAGCTCGCGCGCCTCGGCCTCGAGCAACCCGACGCCCGCAGCGACCCCGGCTTGGCGCAGCCGCTCGAGCCCCTGTCCGCTCACCAGCGGGTTGGGGTCCTTGAGCGCCGCCACCACCCGCGCCACGCCGGACCCGATCAGCGCCTCCGTACACGGCCCGGTGCGACCCTGGTGCACGCAAGGCTCAAGCGTAACGTAAGCCGATGCGCCGCGCGCCCGCAGACCCGCCGTCTCGAGAGCGCTCACCTCGGCATGCGGCCCACCGGCCCGCTCGTGCCAACCCTCTCCGACGATTGCGCCATCCCGCACGATAACGCAGCCCACGCGGGGGTTCGGTGCTGTCGTATAGAGGCCGTGGTGCGCGAGCTGCAGCGCGCGGGCCATATAGCGATGATCGTCAGCCGTGAACATCAGATTCGTGAGCGGTGAACGGTGAGCCGTGAGCCGTGGAAACCGGAGCTTCGTATCGGGATGCGCTGTTCTGCTTACCGCTTACCGCTTACCGCTTACCGGGAATTCCGCGGCGCCTTGGCGCTTATTACTAGCCTTCCCTCTTGCGCCAAGGAGGAGGTGTCTGCACTTCCTTGATCACGTCCCGGAAGTCGTCGACTCCCTGGAAGCTGCGATAGACCGAGGCGAACCGGATATAGGCGACCTCGTCGAGCCTGTGCAGCTCGCGCATCACCATTTCGCCGATGCGGCGCGAGTCGATTTCGCGCACACCGAGCGCGAGCACGTCCTGAGTGATCGTGGCAACGGCCTCGTCCACGAGCTGGGTCGGCACCGGCCGCTTGTGCAGCGCCCGCATGAAGCCCGTGCGCAGCTTATCGAGATCGAACTCGGCGCGGCTGCCGTCCTGCTTGACCAGCTGCGGCATGCGCAACTCCACCGTCTCATAGGTGGTGAAGCGCTTATTGCACGCCACGCACTTGCGGCGGCGGCGAATGCTGTCGCCCTCGTCGCTGTCGCGCGAGTCGATGACCTGCGTCTCGTCCGACTGGCAGAACGGACATCTCATAAATACAGTTCAAAGTTCAACGTTCAAAGTTCAAAGTTCAAAGTTCAAAGTTCAAAGTTCAAAGTTCAAAGTTCAAACTTGGACGGCTGTCGAATGCGAAGTTCCTTGGGTTGAACATTGAACCTGGAACTTGGAACATTGAACCAGTTTTAGCCGTAGACGGGAAACTTGGCGCACAGCTTCTTCACCTCGCCGGCCGTGCGTTTGAGCACGTTCTCGTCGGCCGGCGCCGCGAGCACGTCCGCGATGAGGTTGGCGATCAACTCGGCCTCGATTTCCTTGAAGCCGCGCGTGGTCATGGCCGGGGATCCGATGCGCACGCCGCTGGTGATCATCGGCTTCTGCGGATCGTTCGGCACGGCGTTCCGATTAACGGTGATACCGACCTGGCCAAGGGCGTTTTGCGCGTCGCGCCCCGTGATCCCCTTGTCGGACAGATTGACCAGGAACATGTGGCACTCGGTGCGCCCGGAGACAATCCGGAAGCTTCGTTCATGCAGCGCCTTGGCCATCACCCGGGCGTTGTCCAGCACCTGCTCCTGGTAGGCCTTGAATTCCTTCGTCATGGCCTCCTTGAAGGCGAGCGCCTTGGCGGCGATCACGTGCATGAGCGGACCGCCCTGCGTACCGGGGAACACCGCAGAGTTGAGCACCTTCTCGTGCTGGGCATCCGCCAGGATTAGACCTCCGCGCGGCCCGCGCAGCGTCTTGTGCGTTGTGCTCGTCACGAAATCGGCGATCCCGACCGGGCTCGGGTAGAGCCCAGCGGCGATCAGCCCGGCGTAATGCGCGATGTCCGCCATCAGAAGCGCGCCCGTCTTGTCGGCGATGGCTTTGAACCGTTTCCAGTCGATCACGAGCGAATAGGCGGAGGCGCCGGCGATAATCAGCTTGGGCTTCTTGACGTGAGCGAGTTCCTCCACCTCGGTGTAATCGATCGCCTCGGTTTCCGGATTCAGGCCGTAGGTAACCGCATCGTAGTAGCGCCCGCTCAGGCTCACCGGCGCGCCGTGGGTGAGATGACCGCCAGCATCGAGCGCCATGCCTAGAATCACATCGCCAGGATGCAGCGTGGCGAAATACACCGCGGCGTTCGCCTGGGCCCCTGAATGCGGTTGCACGTTCGCGTAACCTGCGTGGAACAGCTTCTTTGCACGGTCGATCGCAAGCTGCTCGGCAAGGTCGACGAATTCGCAGCCACCGTAGTAGCGTTTGCCGGGATAACCTTCCGCGTACTTGTTGGTCAGCACGCTGCCCTGTGCCAGCATCACGCGCGGACTCACGTAATTCTCGGACGCGATGAGCTCGATATGATCTTCCTGCCGCTGGCGTTCCAGCTCGATCGCGCGCGCGAGCTCGGTGTCGATGCTTTCGATGGTGTCCTTTGCCGAATACATGCGGTAAGCGTCCTGCGATCGGTGTCCTGCCGTCTAAACCGTTGATTTTAGCACCGAAGCACGGCGACGTGGGCAGGCGCGGCGGCCGGCGCCAGCCGCCTTGGCCCGCTGAACCGGTTCCGGCAAAATCCTGAGCTTCCCCCCGGCCTTCGGTGACCATGCGCCTCCTGCTCGCCTGCTCGCGCTGGATCGATGCGCTCAACGAGCGCGTGGGTCGCTACGCTTCGTGGCTGGTGCTCGTTTGCATCCTGATCAGCGCCGCCAACGCGATCGCGCGCTACGGCTTCAACTTGAGCTCGAACGCGTTCCTCGAGATCCAGTGGTACCTCTATTCGATCGTGTTTCTCTGCGCAGCGGGCTACACGCTCAAGCACAACGCGCACGTGCGGATCGACATCGTCTCCGCGCGCCTCTCGGACCGGGCGCGGGCGTGGGTCGACCTGCTCGGCGGGCTGTTCATGCTATTGCCGGTCGCCACGATCATCCTCTGGTTCGGCTGGAGCGCATTCCTCGAGTCCTATCGCATCGACGAAACATCCGGTGACGCAGGCGGTCTCCTGCGCTGGCCGATCAAGTTCGTCGTCCCGCTCGCCTTCCTCCTGCTAATCCTGCAAGGCGTATCCGAGACCATCAAGCGCATCGCCTTCCTGCGCGGGCTGGCTCCTGCGGAACAAACGGAGCGCGATCAAAAGCGCGAATTGTGAGTAGACCGTGTGGCAAGAATTGAAAAACGTCATAAGCCGCAAATAAACGCTGATCAAATCCATCAATCGCGCGTCGTGACCGGCCGAACGTCGTAGTGTCACCGTTGTCGTTCTTTCGATTCACGATTCACGATTCACGATTCACGGGGTGTAGGGCATGGCTTTCGAGTTGATGGCCCCTCTGATGTTCGCGAGCCTGGCCGTGCTC
>JAQBFV010000118.1:0-5937 GCA_032123035.1 Betaproteobacteria bacterium
GCGTTTATCTGCGTTTATCTGCGGTTAAAAAGTTTTTTCTATTTTTAAGACACGTTCTAATGGCTCGTGAGCGGTTTCCCGTTCATTGCCCGGTGCTCGCTGCACGGTGACTCGAGGGCGCGCGTGGATCCAGCGCAAAACGATTCTCCGTCGCGCCGAGCGGCGTGCCGCGCGGGCCAAAAGTGCGCTCGACGAACAGAACCTCGTTATCGCGGCTGATCAGGAGCACCGTGGAGGCGCGGGTGCCGTAGCGTTCGCCGGCGATGAAGCAGGGCGAGAGTTCGCGCTCGCGTTGCAGGCCGACGCCGGTGTCCGGCAGTTCGGCATCCGGCGCCACCGTGCGATCCGCGAGGAGTGCGAACAGACCCTCGACGAGATCGGCCTCCGATTGTCCGAGCAGGGCGCCGACCTGCTCGCGGCCCTTTTTAACCTTGGGCCACGGCGTATCGAGCAAATGGTTGCTCAAGCCGTGCACGCCCGGTGTGATCTCCTCGAACCCATTGCCACGGTTGGCGCAGTAGAAAAGCTGCGCCACGTCCCCGACGATGAGACTGAACCCCCCGTATTCCCCGCCGGCGGCATGGACCTGTTCGAGGTACGGCCGCGGCTCGGCGTCCGTCTGCAGGAATGCCCCGACGAGTTCCCCGCGTGAGCGCGGCGCGCTGCGGGGCGGGGGGCTATCCCGATAGTTGGTCACCGCCGCGATTCGCCCCGATCGGGTGAGACCCAGCCAGCTACCGCCTTTTTCTAGGTCACGCCCGCCAAAGAGGCGCGGCTGATCGTCCCAGAAAGCCGCGGGCGCGCTTGGACGCGTGTAGGCTTCATCGCGGTTCCCGGCGAACACCAGCGGATAATCCGGGTGGGCGCGCCAGGCGAAGAGCATCAGGCACATGGCTGGTGAGACGTGACGAGTGATGGGTGACGAGTGATGGGTGGCAAGAGCAGATTCACGTGAGGGCGTCAGTGCGCGAGGGCGCGAGCGCGAAGCAGCGTTCTGTCATGATGCCTTGCCTCCTGGCGTGACGGGTTTTTCGATCTCCCGACCTTCCGATCTCGCGATCTTACGGCTCTTCAAAGCACTCGATGTGGCGCGGCGTGTCCGGGAGCAGAAATTCCTGGATCTTCAGGCGGCCGACGGCCTCGGCAAGCTCCCATTCGAACTTCGACGCGTCGGGCACGTTTTCGTAGACCTCCATCCACAGGTTCGGCTCGCCGCGTTTCGTCATCAGCCGTCCGTCAATGCCGGTCGCCTTTCGTACCGCCTCGAGCAGCTCGCGAATTCGAGGTTCGCTCGCGGCTGTTTTTGCTGGATCGACGCGATAGTAAACGTAATAGGAACAGGCCATAGGCGGCGATTTTAATCCCCATCGCGATCAGGGTGAAATTCGCCGCCAAGTTCCAGTAAAATGAGGAAAATTTGGTGTTTCCGAGGCTGGTGTCCGACGCTGAATTGATTGAGGATAAGCGGTTGCAACGGAGCAGGACGGATGAAGGGTTTCGAATACGTAAGTGCAAAGGACGCGCGCCACGCCATCGCGCTGCTGGCCGAATACGGGCCGAAGGCGAAGATCCTCGCCGGCGGCACCGATCTCCTGGTCGAGCTCAAGTCTGTCCCGGAGGCCCCCCCCGCAGTCATCGATATCACGCGCGCCGAAGACATGAAAGGCATCAAGGTGACCGATCGCGGATTGGTCATCGGCGCGCTCGCCACGCACAGCGAGATCATGAGCTCACCCGAAATCCGGGAGCGGTACCCGGCGCTGGTGGACGCGGCGCACAGCATCGGCGCGATCCAGACTCGCAGCCTCGGCACCCTCGGCGGCAATCTGGTCACGGCAGTGCCTTCGCTCGATAGCGGCCCGGTGCTGGTTGCGCTGGAGGCGCTGGTGACGATTGCCGGTCCCGCCGGGTCGAGAGAGATTCCGCTGGCGGAATTCTTTGTCGGGCCGCGCCGCAATGCGCTCAAGGCCGGCGAGCTGCTGGTGGACATCGTCATTCCCAGGAAGAATCTCGGCAAGCCGGCGGGCTTCCAGAAGTTCGGCTTGCGCAAGGGCCAGGCGCTGGCGCTTGTTAATACCGGAGCGAGCTTCTGGCTCGATCCGGTCAAGAAGGTTTTTGTCGAGCCCTGCATCGCGCTCGGGGCCGTTGCACCGGTCGTGATCCGCGCACCCAAGGCCGAGGCCTACCTCGCGGGTAAAAAAGTCACGCCCGAGGCCATGGCGGAGGCAGGACGCATCGCGGCCGGCGAAGCGAAGCCGATCAGCGATCACCGCGCATCAGCCGACTACCGGCGGGATCTCATTGCCGTCCTGACCAGGCGCTCGCTGGAGGGCGCGCTGGCGGTAGCCGAGCGCAATCAAATGGAGAGCGGGAAATGACCGATGTCGTGCTGCGTGTGAATGGCAAGGAGCGCAAGGCGTCCGTGCCACCCGAGACGACGCTGTTGCAGCTCCTGCGCGAGCACCTCGGGCTGACCGGGTCGAAGCTCGGCTGCGACGTCGGCGACTGCGGCGCGTGCACGGTGATCGTCGACGGCCTGGCGGTTAACGCCTGTCTCATGCTCGCCGGCCAGGTAGAGGGGCGCGAGGTGCTCACGATCGAGGGGCTCGCTACCCGCGACCGGCTGCATCCCATTCAACGGGCTTTCGAGGAGCGCGCGGCGCTGCAGTGCGGTTTTTGCGGGCCGGGGTCGATCATGTCGGCAAAGGCGCTGCTAGACGAGAATCTGGATCCGACTGTGCTGGAGATCCGCGACGCGCTCTCAGGGAATCTGTGCCGCTGCACCGGCTACACGAAGATGATCGACGCCATCCAGGATGCCGCGCGCGAGCTGCGCGAGGAGAAAGCGGCGCTAGCCGTCCGTTAGAAGGAACCGCGAACATGCCCGATACTTTTGAGACGAAGAAGCAGGAGAAGACAGTCGTACGCGATGCGCCGCGCGAAGCGGGCGTGGACCTGCGCTTACCGGCCGTCGTCCCGACCGCTCCGTACCCAATCGAGACGCTGGTGCCGCATGTCAACCAGCAGACGCCGGCGGTCGGCCAGCGCGTCACGCGCACGGACGGGCGCCTGCACGGCCTCGGGCAGACCAAGTACATCGACGATATGTCGTTCCCCGGCATGCTTCATGCCAAGATCAAGCGCGCGGGGATCGCTTCGGGCCGCATCGTGCGCATCGATTCCAGCGCCGCCGAGGCGATGCCGGGCGTGATGGCCGTAGTGACCGGGCGTGACATCCCGGTCAACTCCTTCGGCCCGTCGCTCCAGGATCAGCCGGTGCTGGCTGGCGAGCGGGTCTACCATGCGGGCGACGGGGTCGTGGCGGTGGCAGCGCTGACCGAGCAGATCGCGCTCGACGCGCTGGATAAGATCAAGGTCGAATATGAGCTGCTGCCGGCGGTCTTGGACCCGCTCGAGGCGATCAAGGACGACTCGCCCAAGGTCCATGACACCGACACCAACGTCTACGCGAAGAAAACCATCAAGAAGGGCGACGTCGAAAAAGCGTTCGCCGAGGCGGACCACATCTTCGAGAACCGCTTCAGCACGCAGATGGTCGAGCACGTCTCGCTCGAGCCGCACGCGGCGATCGCCGACTGGGACGCCAACGGGCGCGTGACGGTCTGGTGCACGATCGGCCGCATCACGCTGGCGCGCGGCGACATGTCGCGCACGCTAAAAATCCCGATGCACCGCGTCCGCATGATTGGCACCATCGTCGGCGGCAACTTCGGGGGCAAGAACGAGATCACGCAGGAGCCAGTGCTGGCCCTGCTCTCGAAAAAGACCGGGCGGCCGGTGAAGGGCGTCTACTCGCGCGGCGAAGAGTTCACGTCCACCACCACGCGCCACCCGATCATCATGGACTACAAGACCGGGGTTACGAAGGAGGGCAAAATCATCGCGCGCAAGGTGCGGCTGGTGCTCGATGGTGGCGCCTACTGCTCGTGGAGCGAGACGACGCTCGGCAAGGCCGCGATTCTTTCCGCCGGCCCCTACAACATCGAAAACCTGCACGTCGAGGCCTACACCGTCTACACCAACAAGACGATGACCGGCGCGATGCGCGGCTTCGGCGCGCCGCAGGTGTGCTTCGCCTACGAGTCTCACATGGACGACATCGCCAAAGCGCTCGGGATCGATCCCCTCGAGATCCGGTTGCGCAATGCGTTCGGTGAGGGCTCGCCGAGTCCCACCGGCCAGGTATTACATAGCGTCGTTGTGAAGGAGTCCTTGCTCAAGGCCGCCGAGCGCTTTGGCTGGAAAGAGGGGCGGTCATGAAACGGCGCGGACGCGGCATCGCGTGCATGTGGTATCCGATCGGGTTCACGGTCGCGGCCAACCCCAGTGCGGCGACGGTGAAGGTGAACGAAGACGGCACGGCGACCGTGCTGACGGGCACGGTCGAGACGGGGCAGGGCGCGCTTACCGTGTTGAGCCAGATCGCGGCCGAAGAGCTCGGCATCGCGATGGACGACATTCACATCGTCTCGGGCGACACCGACGTCGCGCCCATGGACACCGGCGCGATCGCGAGCCGCACGACCTACGTCACCGGCAACGCCATCCGGCTGGCGGCCGAGAAGGCCAAGTTGATCCTGTTCGACGTCGCGGCGCCGGTGCTCGGGGTCAAGCCAAGCCAGCTCGAGGCGCGTGACCGCAAGATCCAGGTGAAGAACTACCCGCAGCGCTGCCTCGGAATCGGAGAGGTCGCGCACCGCGCCCAGGTCGTGATAGGCGAGCCTGCGATCGGCAGCGCCTCGTGGAACCCCCCAACCGTGGCGATGGATCCCGAAACGGGGCAGGGCAAACCGTTCAGCACCTACGTCTATGCGACGCAGATCGCTGAAGTGGACGTGGATGACGAGACCGGCGAGATCGAAGTGCTGCGCATCGTTGCGGCGCACGATTGCGGCACGGCGATCAACCCGATGCTGGTCGAAGGCCAGATCGAGGGCGGCATCTCGATGGGCATCGGATTCGCGCTGCAGGAAGAGATGCTCTTCGACAAGAAGGGCGGGCACATCAACCCGAATCTCACCAACTACATCATGCCCACTTCGCTCGACATGCCGGAGATCGAGGTGGACATCGTGCCGAGCTTCGACCCGACCGGGCCCTTTGGCGCCAAGGGGGTGGGCGAGCCGACGGCGGTGCCGACCGCTGCGGCGATCCTGAATGCCGTCCATGATGCCGTGGGCGTGCGCATCACGTCGCTCCCGGCGACGGCCGAGAAGGTGCTCGCGGCGATCAAGGCGAAGCGCGAAGGCACGACGAAGAAGCTGACGGCTGCCTGAAGCGCGTTATAAAGGCCCAACTCTTTATTAGCCGCAGATAAACGCAGATATAGCTCAAAAACCTTTTCCGCGTTCCTCCTTCCCCTTCCTCTTTCTGCCTTCCGGCCTGCGGGTCACCGGTCACGGGTCACCGTAGTTATCGCCGTAGATAAACGCAGATAAACGCAGATACGACTCAAATTGTGGTACCCGAAGAGGACCGTGAGGGAGAGGGTATGATGACTCAAGAGGACTTTCGCGCGATCGCGCCTCTTGTACAAGACTTAAAGTTAGATATACCTGAGCAGTTTATTATTTGATGTATAGCAAGTATGACTACTTGCAGCCACGTCAATCGAACTAAATTAACACGTCCATTTAGGTCGATTATGCAAATAATCGCCTCAAGAATCTGTCTCACCGCACTTTTGCTGTGTTTTGTACCATTCGCCAGTTATGCGGATGATCTGAGTGACGATTGTAAAAGTGAATTAACATCGGCAGAACGAAATAAAAAACTGTGGGCGGTCAATTTGACAGGTATCGCAGTCATTACTGCCTGGGGT
This sequence comes from Betaproteobacteria bacterium, assembly GCA_032123035.1. Taxonomy (GTDB): domain Bacteria; phylum Pseudomonadota; class Gammaproteobacteria; order Burkholderiales; family SG8-41; genus SG8-41. The sequence continues at coordinate 5,843 of JAQBFV010000118.1, forward strand.
GTAAAAAATTGGGATTATTTTTCGACATCCCCTCAAGCAACGTCTGAAGGCTGGTTCCAGAACGATACCAAATACGGTGGCGCTGACAAACTAGG
>JAQBFV010000119.1:0-11015 GCA_032123035.1 Betaproteobacteria bacterium
GGGGCAATAGATTTTTCATCTCGCAGCTTGCCTAAACTCCACACGACTTCTGTCATGACGGGGAAGTCGATGTCCGAAGATGTTTTGAGATGTGTAAGATTCTCCACTAAATAGTCAAGCATGGGAGGAGTGACGGAAGGATCTCCAGTATGGGAGCCAATTTCTCCTAATCCCTTGGCTGCAGCCGCTCGAATCGCCGAGTCCGTCCGCGTCTGAAAAATTACCGTTAAGAGGGGAATGGCTTCACTCCCCGTGCTGGAAAGCGCCACGATGGCTTCTTCCGCTAGTTCAGGATCTTGAATGAGTTCTTTAAGGAAAGGCAGGGTATCGTGGGATTGCACCTGAGGCAATAGGGATAAAATTCGTAGCTTTCGTTTATTTGGTGTCTGGGGGTTATTGAGCAGTTCAAAAAGACGGGAATCATGGCCCCATTCCGCGGCGATCATAACAGGAAAATCAAACTCTTGAATCCGTTCGGCTAGCTGTTGGATGGCATAGGGTCCCGATTGTGGAGCATTGGCGATGTTTGCAGCTTCACTGGCGTCTTCGACCGTGGTTCGGACTTCTCTGTACCAACCTAAGTCTCGTCCATCCAACTGATAGGAGAAAAGACAGGCTGGGCCTTTCCAGAGACGGGCTGGGGCACCAATATGGTCGGCATCACCGCCGGCGCGAGTAGTCCCAACCCATTTTTTTTGTTCCTCGCATTTGACGTTCACCCTCACATCGAATGGAGCATCCGGACTGGTCACCACGGTATATTGCAATTCTTCTAAGCGTTGTCGCACAATATTTTCAATGACTGTTCCATCAATTTTTCCACGCTCTGTCAATGCCAGGACGTGAATCAGGATCGTTTGAATGTTGTCGAGTTGTGCTTTTTGTTTCTGGTCGAGATACGTCCGCCTGGCGGAGCTTTCTGAAACGAACAGCCCAACGAACAAAACAATGGTGATGAATCCGTGCTGGTTTCGTCTGGCTCGCCTTCCCAGTCGTAGCGTTTGCGCGGCGGGACGTCCAGGTGCCGGAAGGCGATCGCCATCGCGAGGCCAATCAGCGCGGCTGCCAAGTGGGTTTCCCACGAAACCCCGGGCTTGACCGGGAATACGCCCCAAACCAGCGTGCCATACAGAAAATAGACCAACATGGATGCGGCAATCGCGCGCCGGTCCCGTCGGATGACACCGGAGACGAAGACATAGCTGACCAGCCCATAAACTAATCCGCTGGCGCCGATATGGATGGACAACGCTTTGCCGAAAAGCCACACCGCGATGCCGGCCCCCAAGTAGACAGCCGGCAACACTTTGAGCGCCGAGTTCGGATAGAGGTACAGCATTCCCGTTCCCAGCACCACCAAAGGCACGGAGTTAGTGATCAGATGGGGAAAGCCGCCGTGCAGCAGCGGCGCGAGAAAAATGCCGGGCAGCCCGGCGAACTGACGGGGACGAACGCCGAAGCGCTGCAGCTCGAGTTCCAGCCCCCAATTCAAGAACTGCACAAGCCAGAGCGCGGCGACAAAGCCTAACGCGATCTTCGCCGCCAGCCAGAAGTTGGCTTCGGCCCGCTCAGAGCTCGTGTAATTCGGGTCGGGGATGTGTATTTGCACTGGGGAACACCCTACCCTAAACCCCGTGATTCGTGATTCGCGATTGCACCAACCCGTCACGAGTAACTAGAACGTGTCTAAAAAAAGAAAAACAACATTAACCGCAGATAAACGCAGATGAACGCGGACAGAAAACCGACAAAAACCAATACACTTCTTTCTTATCGGCGTCTATCGGCGTTCATCGGCGGCTGTATTATGGGTTTTTGAGATGACTTCTAGTCACTAGTCACGCCTTATAAAGCTTGGGGAACACCTAAATCGAGCGCCGGCCCTTGTCGCGCAACATCTGTTCGAGGCCGCGGATGACAGTCTGGAGGTCAGTCAGGTTTGGATTCACCTCGACGGCGCGCCGGAAGTACTCGATCGATTTCTCGTACTCTTCCAGCCGCAAATAGATCTGCCCGTAGCCCGCCAGCGCGCCGAAGTGCTGGGGGTTTCGCTTCATCACCTCGTCGCAGTCGGCGAGGGATTTGCGCAGGTCGCCGGCCAGGAACAGGACCGTCGCGCGCTTGTTCCAGCCCTCCGCAAAGTCCGGCTTGCGCTTGATCACGTTGCTGAAGGTGTGGATCGCCTCGGCGTAGAGGCCGGCCTCCATCTCCTCGACGCCGGTGGCCAGCAATTGGTCGGTTTCGGTATCGCCCGAGCGGCTCCATACGCCCCAGACGCTCTGCTGGGCCAAGGCACGCACGACAGGACTCTTGTCGGAGAGGCGCTTCACCAGCAGTGGCCCGTCGGCAGCGAGACCCGTGCGCCCGATATACATCACGCCAGCCGCGCGGTAGCGTGCGTCGGCATTGTCGAGCGCTTCGAGCGCCGCAGCCCGTGTTTCAATCTTGGGGACTGGCGATTGGGCGAAAGCCGTCAGCACCAGGAAGGCGGCGAGCACAAGGACGAAGATTCTTGGCATGGGATGCAAGACGCGCTAAATAGTCAATCGACGATCGTGATTCGGAACGAAAAATCGCAACCGCCGTGCGTTCGCGCCTCTCCGACAGAAATCACGAGTCACTGGTCACCGGTCACGGGTCACGCCTTATGATCAAGGTCGGAGAACCGGCCTTTACTCCAACCCCGGCAGGGACGCGAAAGGCCGCTGTATCGCGAGCGCGGTGAACTCGTCCGCCGTAACAGGCGGGCTGAAGTAGTAGCCCTGGGCCAGACCGCAGCCGTACGCGCTCAAAACGGCGACCTGCTCCGCCGTTTCCACTCCCTCGGCGACGACCTGGATGCCGAGGCTGTTCGACAGCATGATCACGGCTTCGACGATGGCGGCATTCCCTGCCTCGCTCGGGATGCCCTCCACGAAGCTGCGGTCGATCTTGAGCACGTCGAAGGGAAAGCGCCTGATGTAGTTCAAGCTCGCGAACCCGGTGCCGAAATCATCGATGGCGATCGCCACGCCCAGGCGCCGCAGGTTTGCGAGATCGGCCGCGACCGAATCCGGGTCGTCGATGAACGTGCTCTCGGTGATCTCGAGCTCGAGGCAGCGCGGCGGCAGTCCCGTCTTCTCGAGCAGCCGGGCTATCGTAGCGGGCAGATCCTGCTGCCGGAACTGGCGCGGCGAGAGATTGACCGCAACCGGAAACTCGAGGCCCTGTCTGCGCCACGCAGCGCATTGCCGGCAGGCCATTTCCAGAACCTGTTCCCCGATCTGCATGATGAGGCCGGTCTCTTCCGCGATTGGAATGAAGTCGCTCGGCGGGATGGCGCGCCCACGATGGGTCCAGCGCAAGAGCGCCTCAGCGCCGCGTATCGCATGCGTTGCGAGATCGACCTTGGGCTGGTAGGCGAGCTCGAAACCCCCATTCTGGATCGTCGCGCGCAATCCGGCTTCGATCTGCAAACTCTCGTGAGCGCGCGCGTTGAGGTCGTGAGTAAAGAACCGGAAGGTCCCCTGGCCCGCGGACTTGGCGGCGGACATTGCTGAGTCCGCATTACGCAGGAGCGTGTCGGGATCGAGTCCGTCCCCCGGATGCATCGCAACGCCAATGCTTGCCCCCACGACGACCGATTGTCCCTCGACGTCGTACGGCTCGGCGCAGACCTGCAGGATCCGCTGCACGGCCACCGCGACGGGCAGGTCGTCGGCGCCCGCCAGCACGGCCACGAACTCGTCGCCGCCGAAGCGGGCCAGGGTGTCGGTATCGCGCACGCAGCCGCGCAACCGATCGGCCACCTGTTTCAGCAGCTCGTCGCCGCCGTGGTGCCCGAGCGAGTCGTTGACGATCTTGAAGCGGTCCAGATTGATGAAAAGCACGGCGACCAGCTCGCCACGCCGGCGCACAAGGGTCAACGCCTGCGCCAGCCGGTCGCGCAGCAGCGAGCGGTTGGGCAGCCCCGTCAGCGCGTCGTGGTGCGCGACGTGGCGGATGCGCTGCTCGGCAAGCTTACGCTGGGTGACGTCGCGCGAGGTCAGCACGATGCCACCGATGCCCGATTCGTGCAGGAGGTTGGTGCCGACGCCCTCGAGATGGATCCAGCGGCCCTCGGCGTGACGAAAGCGGAACTCGATCGGGTCCGTTACCGGCAGCCCCGCCACGAGCGCCCGGAAGCCCGCCTGCACCGCTGGCCGGTCGCGGGGGTGGATGGCCTCGAAGGGGTTGCGGTTGATCAGGCCTTCCAGCCCATAGCCAAGAATCCGTGCAGCGGACGTGGATTCGAAGATGGTCGTGCCGTCTTCGCGATGAATGGTGATCATGTCGGCGAGGTTCTGAACGAGCGCCCGGAAGCGCTCGTCATCGAGAGGCGTATACACCGGCCCGGCCACTGCGCCGGTCCGTTTCACCCGGGTCCGCCCCGGGCGTTGCTGCGGCCGATGTTCCTCAGCTCTTCCCCGACGCGTCCTCTGCACCTAGCCCTTATTCCTTAAGTGGGTATGCCTTGAGAGCGATCATACACTCCTGAAGTGCCCGAGCGCCGTAAATGGGGTCAGAACGGCCGTAACCTTACGACAACCCGGCCCTAAAGCCGATCCCACGCCCGATCGAACGCCTAAGCCGCCCATTTACAGCGGTCTTCCCGGAGGGAAGGCCCGTAAAGAGAAAAATAGGGTTTAAAACGGGGCCCGACCCCATTTTCTCGGGCGAATCGCAGATCTTGAATCCGAAAAACGATACACTCACGCCTCTCAATCCTAGCGTCACCCCGTTCGAAGAGAACGCCATCATCACCGGAGGACACATGCCGTCGAAGTTCCTGCTCTGCAGCTTCAAGACCTGCCCCTGGGTTCAACGCGCGGCGATCGTGCTGCAGGAGAAAAAAATCCCCTACGACATCTCCTACATCGACCGCGACAACCGGCCCGCATGGTTCTTGGCAATTTCCCCGCATTCCAAGGTGCCGGTGGTGCAGATCGACGGCAAGGACTCGATTTTCGAGTCGAACGCCATCGCCGAGTACCTGGAAGAAACCACGACACCGCGGCTGCACCCCGCAGATCCGATCGCGCGGGCGCGTAACCGCGCCTGGACTGATTTCGTGCCGACTTTCGCCAGCGCAATATCCACCACGATGTATTCCGACTCGGAGGATGAGTTCACCGCGCGCGCAGCCAAGATCTCGGGCCCATTTGGCAAGCTCGAAGAAGCGCTGGCCAAGCAGAGCAGCACCGGTCCGTATTTCAATGGGCCGAAGCTATCTCTGGTCGATGCGGCGTACGCGCCCTTCCTGCAGCGCTATACCTTCATGGACCGGCTGCGCCCGCTCGGCATCATCGAGAGCTTTCCGCGCCTCTCCGCCTGGCGCGATACGCTGCTTGCCACACCAGCGGTGAAAGCCTCGACCGTTCCGAACATCGAGGCGGTGTGGCAGGAGAACCTGATCCTGCGCCGCCGCTGGCTGGCCAAGCACGTCTCCGATAGCGTGCGCGGCGCGGCCGCCGCCTGACGCCGGTGATGGGTTATGAGGAACTGCTCTTAATTCTTGCTTCTCTTGGCGCCTTGGCGGTTCATTAACTTCCGTGAACCGTGAATCGTGTTTTGTTTCTCTCCGCCCCTCCGTGGTTCAATTCTGAAGTGGGTTCTCTCGGCGTCTTGGCGGTTCAGTTTAGGTGTTACACGGGGTCCGTTTCACGATTCACGATTCACGATTCACGGTTCTTTGGCGCCAGCTCTCCCTCCGGATACTGTAGTAGGTGCCCGCAAAGATCAGGGCGGCCCCCAGAAACACCGCCACTTCGGGCGCCTCGCCGTAGAACAGCATCCCCACCACGGCGATCAGCGGCAGCCGCAGAAAATCGAATGGCACGACGAGCGTGGCATCGGCGATGCGAAACGCCCGTGTCAGGCACATATGTGCACTGAGGCCGGTCGCGCCGACCACGACGATCCAGGGCAGCTCGGCGAACCCGGGGGTGACCCAACTGGGCCACGCGAAGACGAGGCCGAGCGGTACCTGGATCGCCGCCATGTAGAAGAGCACCGCGAACACCGTTTCGTGCCCGGCGAGCCGCTTGGTGGCAATCATGGTCGAGGCATAGGCAAACGATCCGGCGAGCATCACCAGTGCCGCAGGCGGCACCTGTTGAAAACCCGGTTTCAGAATGATGAGTATCCCCACCAGGCCCGTGGCGAGCATGACGATCCGGCCGCGGTTCAAACGCTCCCCGAGAATGAAGGTCGCGAGCACAGCAGTCCACACGGGCATAGTGAACTCGATCGCGAAGACCGTCGCGAGCGGCAAGGCGCCGATTGCGTAGACCCACGCATACTGGCCGCCGAAGTGCAGCACGTTGCGTACGACGTGCAGGCCGAAGCGTTGCGTGCGCAGCGCCCGCCCGCCAAATCGCGGCAGTATGGCAAGCATGATGGCAAGCGAAACGACGCTGCGCAGGAACAGGACCTCGAAGCTTCCCATGGTGCGCAGCAGCTCGCGCACGGAAACGGCCATCAAGGCAAAGGAAAGGAGCGCACCTCCCATCCACAGAGCGGCGCGCACGGCGACAGGCATTCGGGTCGTTTCGCTCGCCATTGTGGGTGATTCGTGGGTTTATGGACCAAGCCAGATGGGAACACGCCCGACTAAGAAAATCAAAAAATCAATTCCTTGGCACCGATTCACTGCGGCTTTCCCGGTTCATGAGCGGGCAAGCGTTCAATCCGTGCCCGGTCCCAGCAGGTGCAGCGAAGGATTAGGGGAGTGCCAGTCGATTGAGCGACACCGGCCACTCGTTTGGATTTATTGATAACATTCGGTAGCGGCAAAACAATGAGGGCCTTCGCAAGGACTCATTAATCATCAACGTGGGAGGAGGTCGCAATGAAACGCTTATCTCGCATCACCATGGGGCTGTTGGTTATCGCGTTGACCATGTCCGGCTGCGCAACCCAGCCGTCCGGCGAGTGGGTTACGCTCTTCGACGGCAAAAGCCTGGCCAACTGGAACATCATCGGCGACGGCAACTGGCGGCTGGAGGATGGTTCTGTTGTAGCCGACAAGAAGACCGGTAAGAACAACGGTTACCTGGTCTCAAAGAAGACCTACAGCAATTTTCAGCTCAGGGTCGAATTCTGGGTGAGTCACGACGCCAACAGCGGCATCTTCATGCGCTGCAAGAACCCCAAGAAAATCGCCGACTCGCTTTGCTATGAGGCCAACATTTTCGATCAGCGTGGAGACCCGTATTTCGGCACCGGGGCGATTGTGAAGTTCGCCGGTGTAGACCCCATGCCCAAGGCCGGCGGCAAATGGAACACCTATGAAATCACGGCCGACGGCCCGAACCTCACCTTGGTCCTGAATGGCGTCAAGACGGTCGAGCTCAACAACAAGAAGTACAAGAAGGGGCCGATTGCCCTTCAATACGGCAAGGGCGTCGTGAAATTCCGCAAGGTGCAAATCAGGGAGCTCTAACAACAGCGAAGGCGGAAGGCGGAAGGCGGAAGATAAATCCCTCCGGAATGGGGACTTCGATAAATTTTCCTTCGTGTCCTTTGTGTCCGTGCTTTAGCGCAGTTATCCTGCTCGGCAAATAAGAAGGGGTCAGACCCGGGTTATCCCGGCGCTGACCCCTTCGGTTTTTCGCTGCTTTCCTTCCGCCTTCCGCCTTCATCCTTTGTTAGGCGGCGGCCTTGCGATTCGCCTCCAGCCGCGCATCCACCAACGCGACCGTCTCATCGACGACATTCGACTGCATGCTCTTTTGCGCCGCGACCGTTTTCACCAGACGGTCCACCCGCTCGATATTGGGCGCGCCCGCGAAAAGGGCGCGCGCCGCCGATGATGGGCTCCCGAGCGATTGCGCCGCAGCGGCGTACTTATCGAAGGGCACCAGGTCTTTCTCGGCGGCGCCCAGCGACACGCATACCTTGACCGTCCAGTTGTAGACCGACCGCGAGGCTTCGATGTCGGTATGCACGGCGTCCTTGATCGACCGCGCTCCCTCTTTCGTGACGCAGCGATAGTTGCCGGCGATCAGCATCGGCCACTTCGCCAGCGGCACGAAGATCGAGTCGTGGATCTTAAGCTTGACCGGCAATTCGATCTTCCCGTCACCGGTGTCGAAGCGGATTGCGTCGATATCCGACTCCAGCTGGCGCAGGATGGCCGTGTGGGCATCCGAATCGAACCGGGCCGCCTTGAAGTTGGTCGGGAGCCTGACCTGCAGCACGTTGACCTTTTCCTCCGGCGGGCGGAACGCCTGCGGGTCCGGGCTGCACAGCGTCATCAGCTTGGGATCGAAGTTGTCCCAGACGGTCGGGTCCGTGTAACAACCCCGCAGCGCGTTGGTATCGAGACCCTTGATGCGCTTCAGGTAGGTGAGCGGCGGCATGTTCATGATCGACATGCACGGCACCTTGGCCTTCGCCACCGCGTCCAGCAGCTCGCGCACGCCGGATGACCGATACTGCGGCTCCTGCATGGCAAGACCGACGAGATCATAGTCGGCCGGATTGACCGCTCCCGGGCCGTCGGCGGACAACTTGCCTGGCGCTTTCTGCGTATCGATCTCGACCAATCCGTCCCGGCCCTTGATCGGCATGCGCACCCGGGCGCCTTCCTTGTTGATCAAGTCCACTTCGGCGGGCAGGCAGACGAGCTTTACCGAATGCCCCGCGAGCACGAGCTTGGCTCCCAGCAGCGAGCCATAAGAGGCGCCCAGGATCAGAATTTTGTAAGTGGCTTTCATGTAAAACCTTCTCCTCCAGTTAAGCCGCGTAACGGGGTCAGACTCGGATTCCGCATTGTGATATTGATTCTCGCGGTCCACCTCGATGCTATTCAATAAGCTCCCGGGGCGCAACCGTGCTTCGCAGCAATTGGGAACAACTCAGCGTGAATTCGAGTCTTCGTGTGCAGATTTCGGCCGCCGATGAACGCCGATAAGCTGGTCAACGGTAATCAGTAAACAGTGAAAAGAAAATCGGCATGCTTTCGGTCTTACCGTTCACTGTTCACCGTTCACCGGAATCTATCGGCGTTTATCTGCGTTTATCTGCGGCTAATAATGTTTTTGCTATGTCAGACGCAAAGCGGGCCGATAACGGACCCCGCGAGGAGCCTGCCTACCGGCCCGAGCGTTTACCGCGCGCGGTTCAGAGTTTCCGCAATTGCTCCAGCAACTCGGCGCTTTCGGGAATCTTGCCTGGCTCGTAGACCTTCGCGTACCGGACCACGCCTTTGGCATCGAGCACGTAAGCCGCGCGCTTATCCATGCCGCGCTCCTCGTTGAAGATGTCGTAGGCCTTGCCGACCGCGCCATGCGGCCAATAGTCCGAGAGCAGCGGAAAGGGAACGCCGCCGAGCTTTTCCGCCCAGCCCTTGAGGCTCGGAACGGGGTCGGCACTGATCTGGAGGATTTCGCAGTTCAGCTTCTTGAATTCTTCGTAGTTCGCACGGAACCCGTTGACCTGGTTTGTTCACCCAGGGGTAAAGGCAAACGGCATGAACGCGACCACAGTCGGCCGGCCCTTGAAGCTGGCGAGCGAGACCTTCTGATCGGTGTTGTGGGCGGCGAGCGAGAAATCAGGCGCTGCCACGCCTTCCTTGATTTCCATCCGAATTCTCCTTGTATCGTTTTTGCGGCGGAGGCGCCAGAATACCTGTCCACGTCGATGTCAGCAATCGATCTGCGATAAAATTGCGGTCCAGTGCGGAAATCGGGCTGGCCTCGATTTCACAATCCGCGCTCATCTGTCGCTTCATTATTTTTCCGTTGTTTTCGGCGTCTTCTCAGTTCAATGTTTCCCCCCCCCAGATCGGCTTCCGACGCTGTTTCTCCAGATGACCGCCTGGCTCGATGATTTCCACACCAGGCGCCACGCCGCGATGGAGCCCACCATCTGGGTGGCGATCGTGGTGTCCGCCCTCCTGCACGCCGCAATCTTCAACAAGTGGCTCCCACAGATACGCTTCCCGTCGCCGGAGGAACTCGAGCGGCACTCAATATCCCCACCGTTGGTAGTGAACCTGATTCCGCCCCGAATCGTTCCGCCTGCACCGCCGCCTGCACCGCGGGTGAAGCTGCGTCCACCAACGGCAGCGGCGTCCCCGCCCCCCGCCCCCCCGCCGGTCATCGCGCTCGAGCGCCCGGTGCCCAAGACCCCGCCACCAGCGCCGCGGGTGGAGCCGCCTCCACCCAAGGCAGCGGCACCCCCGCCGGTTATCGCGCTCAAGCGCCCGGCGCCCAAAGCCCCGCCGCCAGCGCCTGTTGCCGCACCGCCGAGTCCGCCACCGGTCCCCGCGCCGAAGTCTGAGCCTCGCCCGGCCTTCGACGACCTCGCGGCATATATCGAGGCCAAGCGCCGCTCCCGCGCCGCGTCGGCCCCAGCCGCGCCTCCGGACCGCCCATCGACCGCACCGCCCGAAGATGAAGATGCACGCGCCAACCGCATCGTCGCGGAGAACCTCGGCTCACAGAAAAACATAACCTTCGGCTACGATCCGGAGCGCAATGGCGGCGTGTTCAATGTCGAGCTCATGAGCTACGACTACGCCGAATTCACCTTCATCGGCTGGAACAAGGAGATCCGCCGCATTACAAAGCAGCTCGTCGAGGTCAATAAAGGCGACAACAGCGACATCCGCATCGCCGTGGTCCGCCGGATGATCGCGATCATTCGTGAACAGGCGCAGGAGGATTTTCTCTGGGAATCGAAGCGCGTGGGCTACCAAACGCTGTCCGCTCGGCTTAAGGACAACAAAGCGCTCGAAGATTTCCTGATGCAGGAGTTCTTTGGCAAGGCCGGCCTGTGGCGCTAGGCTTTAGCGCGTGACTAGTGAGTGGAACAAACCCAGAACGAATTTAACCGCAGATAAACGCAGATAAACGCAGATAAACGCCAATCAATTCTCGTGAATCGTAAAACGTGAAACGTGAATCGGACCCCGTGTAACCCCAAGACTGAACCGCAAAGGCGCCAGGCAAAACAAGCCACCATTCACGAATCACGGAAGTTAATGAACC
>JAQBFV010000120.1:0-6775 GCA_032123035.1 Betaproteobacteria bacterium
GGTGCACGACAGCCACGAGCACCATCGCTGGCAGCTGCAGACGCTGGCGGGACTGCACGCATTGCGGCCCGAGATGGTGATCGGCTTCGAGATGTTTCCACGGCGGGTGCAGGAGGCGCTCGACCGCTGGGTGGCAGGGGAGCTCTCGGAGACGGAGTTTCTCAAGGCCGCGGACTGGATCAAGGTCTGGCGTTTTAATCCCGACCTCTACATGCCGCTTTTCCATTTCGCGCGCATGAACCACATCCCGATGGTCGCGCTCAACGTCGGCGAGCCGCTGCGCGTCGCGGTGCGGGAGAAGGGCTTCGACGGCGTGCCGCAGGCTGAGCGCGAGGGCGTCGAGCGTTCGGCGCCGGCGAGCGGTGCCTATCTCGATCGCCTGCTCGAGGTATTTCGCGAGCACGATCTCTCGGGCGGGAAGCGGCCCGAGGCGACCCTGGACGACCCGGATTTCCAGCGCTTCGTCGAGGTGCAGCAGCTGTGGGATGGGGCGATGGCCCAGGCGCTGCGCGCCGCACACCAGCGCCCGGGGCGGCCGCTCGTCGTGGGCATCATGGGCCGCGGCCACATCGTGCACGGCGACGGCGTGTCGCATCAGTTGAAGGCGCTTGGCGTGACGGACGTTATGACACTGCTGCCGTGGGACCACGACCAGGAGTGCGACGAGCTCGTCGCAGGCGTGGCGGACGTCGTATTCGGCGTCGCGGCGCCGGCGCAGGCGAAACCGCGCCGCCAGCTTCTCGGCATCCGCATCGAGCTGAAGGACGGGGCAGTGCACGTGATCGAGGTGAAGAAGGGGAGCGTCGCCGAAGCCGCCGATCTGCGCGTCGGGGATGTCATCACGGAAATTGCGGGGCAGCCGGTCAAGCGCAACACCGACGTCATCGTGGCCGTGCGGCGTCAGGCGCCGGGCACGTGGCTGCCCCTCAAGGTGATGCGGCAGGACGAGCCGATCGAGATCGTCGCCAAGTTCCCGCCGCGCAAGCCGTGAGGCGCCGGTCCGTGCCGTCATTAAGAGCACCTAACAAAATGAATCCCCTCCTGCCCGAGGGCGAGCTCGGGTACTCCCCTCCTGCCCGAGGAGGGGGGGCGCCGAAGGCGACGGGGTGGTGGGAGTTTGCACGCCTTCGAGCCAGCGAGCGACAGTCGCGACGCGGCGCGACTGGACGGGCGGGGTGGTGGGAGTGAGGATTGCCGACGCAACCACCCCGTCTGCTTCGCATCCACCCCTCCTTGAAAAGGAGGGGAGTAAAGCAGGGCCAGTCATTTTATTAGGCACTCTAGGTTCACGGGCAATTGTTGCGGCAGGCGCGGCGTTGCTACTCGCGGCGTGGCCGGTGGGCGCGGCCACCCCGCTGGCGGTCCAATACGACATCTCGGTGCGCATCGACCCGGCCGCCCGCACGCTCGAGGGCCGGTCCGTCATCACCGCCAACGGCACGCGCGACTACAAGCTCTTGCTCAACCGGCGCTTCGAGGTGAAGCGCATTCTCCTCGACGGTGAGCCATTGAGCGGCCGGAGGAGCTTGTCGGGCGGCTTGCAGGGCTGGCGCATTCCCGGAACCGCGGGCGCGACGCGGCGCATCACGCTCGAGTGGAGCGGGACCTTGGCGCCGCTCGACACGACGCTCGATCATCGGAGCGTCCTGTCGGCGGCCGAGCCGGTCGCAGGCGAGGAGGGGACCTTCCTTCCCGACGCGAGCGCATGGTATCCGCGCATCGCGGGGGTGCTGGCGAGCTATCGGCTCTCACTCGAGCTGCCGGGCGATCAGCGCGGGCTCGTCGCCGGCCGCATGGTCGAGGAATTCATCGCGGCCAGCCGCTACCGCGCGCGCTTCGAGTTTCGCCTTCCGGCTGAGGGGATCGACCTCATCGCCGGGCCCTACCAGGTCGAGCAGATTGTCGTGCGGCGCCTCGCCGGCAAGCGAATCCGCCTACGGACCTATTTCCATCCGGGAATCGCAAAGCTCGCGCCGTCGTATCTGAGCGCGGTGAAGGGCTACGTCGAGCTCTACGAGTCGTGGATCGGGGAGTATCCGTTCAGCGAATTCAGCGTGGTTTCGAGCCCGACGCCGACCGGATTCGGCATGCCCACGCTCACCTATCTCGGAGTGAACGTGCTGCGCCTGCCCTTCATCCGCGCCACCTCGCTCGGGCACGAGGTGCTACACAACTGGTGGGGCAACGGCGTCTATCCGGATTACACGACGGGCAACTGGTCCGAGGGCCTCACCACGTTCATGGCCGACTACGCCTACAAGGAGCGCGAGAGCGCCGAGGCGGCGCGTCAGATGCGGCTCGGGTGGTTACGCGATTTCGCGGCGATGCCTCGGGGGCAGGACCTGCCGCTCGCGAGGTTCACCTCGCGCACGCACGGCGCCTCGCAGATCGTGGGCTACCACAAAGCGGCGATGACCTTCTTCATGCTGCGTGATCTCATTGGGCGCGAGGCGTTCGACCGCGGCATCCGCGCCTTCTGGGAAAAACAGCAGTTTCTCGTGGCGTCCTGGGATGACCTCAGGGAGGCGTTCGAGTCCACTACCGGCAGGGATCTCAAGCCGTTTTTCGACCAGTGGCTAACGCGTTCCGGGGCGCCGATCGTTCGCATCGCGAGCGTGAGGAGCGAGCGTTCCGGTACCGGGTATCGCGTCACCGTCGCCCTCAACCAGCGCGCACCCGCCTACCGGATCCGCGTGCCGCTCGCGATTCGAACCGAGGCGGGAGAAAAGACGCAGTTAGTTGACCTCGACTCGGCGCGCAACGAGTTCACCCTGCAAGTCTCCGCGCGGCCGCGTGAGATCGCGCTCGACCCCGAGCTGAGGATCTTCCGGCGCCTCGCCCACGACGAGGCGCCGCCGATATTGCGGCAGGTCATGGTCGATCCGGCGACGGTGACGGTGCTGCTTTCGGAAGGGGGCGAGGCCCGGCGCGCGGCAAGCGCGCTTGCAGTAAGACTGCAGGATCACGCGCCGAAGGCGTTTGCGCCCGCCCGGCGGTTGCGCAGAGCGCCCGCCCTCGTGATCGGGCTGCAAGGGGAGGTGGACGCCTGGCTGAAGCAGCAGGGACTACCAGGACGGCCCGAGGGCGTGCGCGGCAAGGGCTCGGCGCAGGTGTGGACCGCCGCGCGCGAGGAGGGGGCGTCCATCGCGGTCGTCTCCGCGAAAGACGCCGCCTCGCTCGCCGCCCTGGCGCGTCCGTTGCCGCACTACGGGCGGCAGAGCTATGTCATCTTCGAGGGGGCACAAGCGATCGAGCGTGGCACGTGGCCGGCACGCGTGCAGGTCGTGCCGGTCACCAGTGACTAGAATGCGTTGAAAGGCTTTTTTAGCCGCAGATAAACGCAGATAAACGCAGATTAAAATATTCAAGTACAAAGACCGTAAAATCAGGTCAGGCTAAACTAGCCGCCCCTCTATCCACCCCGAACTGTTTTTACCGTTCGTCTGTTGTTCTTTGATAATGAGTATCTGCGTTTATCTGCGGTTAATTGGTTTTCCGTTTCACGTTTCACGTTTCACGATTCACGGGTGACCGGTTACGGGTGACCGGGCACCGGTGTTAGTGGTCCCTGAACACGTTCTTGATGTTGAAGTGACAGACTTTCAGTGCCGGCAGAACGGCGCTCAACACGTTGTTCAGGACATCCAAAATTGCTCTGTACTGGGAAATCATGAGGCTCCTCGTCCGGATCAGAAACTGGGTGCTTCGGCTTGGTTTTTGTCTGCCGCCGGTTCGATCCCAGGCGGCGCCAAGTATCTCTTTCTACGCAACTTCCACGCCAACTACGTCACACTTTAGAAGTGACGCGAGCGTTGCGCTATAAGCTCCAGAGACTATTAGTAAAGATTGCTGCAACGGTACACGTCGTCCGAGGGGGAAAGCCAGGAGAGTTTTTGAGCATTGCCGAAGGTGACGACAGCGTGGCTACGAGGTTTCGACAGCGGGCTCCCGAAACGTGACTTTTCGCACACCGGAATTCGACGGACGGCGATCACTCCCTGACGAGCGCGGGGATCAGTGTGAAATCGTCAGGCTTGCTGACTTCGAAAGCGGACCATTCGCAGACGCGAACGGCCCATGTTTGCGCAGGGGGACGGCAGAAAATGAAAGCCCTCCCCGTGGGAAAGAGGAGGGCCAGTCTCAGCACACTTCAGGCGCTTGGGATGCGCCTTGTTCTAGAAAAGCCAAGAATCGACATCGTCCCGCATTATTGGCGCGCCGTCCATCGCTGAGAAGAGGCCATTCTGAGAAAACGAATTAATAACCGCAGATAACCACAGATAAACAATATCAAAAAACATAAAAGGCAGGGCGACATTAATTCGCCATCAAAGAAAGGCGCGTAACAAACCCAGGATCGTTATTCCGCTTTCTTCGCTCCCGCTTCGACTGGCTTCACCGAGAGCCGCAGGCCGGCTGCACCGAGGAGCGCGGTGAGGCTTTTAAGCTCCGGGTTTCCCTGCTTGGAGAGCATACGGTAGGTTGCTTCGCGCGTGAGCTTTGCCTTGCGCGCGATCTCGGCAATTCCGCCCTGCGCCCGCGCGATCTGGCGCAGCGCCAACATGATTGCAGCCTGGTCGCCATCTGTGATGACGGCCTCCATGTACGCGGCTGCTTCCGCGGGATCCCGCAGGCGCTCGACGAGCCAGTCCTCATAGGAGAGGCTAGGTTCGGTCTCCCGGCGGTTTCGCTTTCGCGGCGCGGATCCTGTAATCCTCGAAATAGGCTTGCGCACGCTCGATATCCCTCTGCTGTGCTGGCAACGGAGCTCGTACGCCACGAGTGTAATCTATAAATTACAGCGTTGCAAAGTTAGCTATCGCCATCCCTCTTTAACGCACATCGTGGGAAAAGCTTACTCATGAACAAGTGAGGACGTCTCAAGCCATTGTCGGCTGAAACGCTGAGTGGCGCGTTATTGGGGGCAAGACTCACGCTCCAAGGGAGCGCCACCCATGCCCCGTGCGAGCTGCAACACGTGTACGGGCGTGTTGCGCCAAGGCGGACAACACGGTTGCATGGGTGAAAAGCATTATGTCCGCCGATACTTAGCGGACTCTACGTGAAATTATAAACTTGCCACATTATACTAAAACTGGAATAATCCTAAAAGCGGTGCGCTGGCTCGGAGACAGTCGCAAAGCGGTGCGGCGGTTTTCCCGCCCCGCGCGACGTCAGGCAGGGCGCGAGTTGTTTCGGCTTCAAGCCGGTGAAAACCCGCTGGACTGGAAGCCCATACGCTCCATTGGGGCGGGCGCTTGCGAGATTCGCGTCCATGCGGAGAACGAGTACCGCGTCATCTATGTGGCGAAGTTCGCAGAGGGCATTTACGTGCTGCACGCCTTCACAAAGAAAACGCAGGTAACGAGTTTGCATGATGTTCGCTTGGCAAAGCAGCGTTATCAGGAAATGGAGCGGGTGAGGAAGGGACGATGAAGCGAAAGATCAAGATTGTCCGAGGTTCAGGGAACGTGTTTCGGGACGTGGGTTTCCCGCGGGACGAAGCGCACAACCTGCTGCTGCGCGCTGAGCTGATGATGCGCGTGGAACGCTTCGTGAAGGAGCATGGCCTGACCCAGACCGCTGCCGCGAAGGCGCTCGGCGTGACCCAGCCTCGGCTGAATCAGCTTCTGAAGGGAAAAATTGAGCTGTTCAGCCTCGATGCTTTGGTAAGGATGCTGGCGAAAGCCGGCCTGCGTGTCGAGATGAGGGTGCGGCGAGCTGCCTGAATCGCCTGTTGCCTTCAGGTCTTACCGCAAAGCCTCACCGCCAGGGACGCGGAGGACGCTAAGGAAGAACAAAGCCTAGACACGAAGGACACAAAGGACACGAAGGAAACAACATATAGCATTAAAACCCAAGGGCGCGAAGGCAACGCGAAGAGTGGCATACAGGGAAACCGGTGGTCCGGACACGGCGTTCGCCGTGCCTTCTTCTAATTGATGTTTGTAATCCTTTGTGTCCTTTGTGTCCTTTGTGTCAAAGCTTTTGTTTTCGTCCGCGGCCTTGGCGCCCTCGGCGGTTCAATCACGATTCACAATTCACGTTTCACGGAAGTCCCCGTGGCTTGGCGTCGGACCCGCGCAACGCACTGATTTCGGGGCGCGAGAACGCAATGCAATGTCAACTGAACCGCCTGGTGGCGCGTTATTCGAGCCATTCTCGTTGTCGGATGAACGATATTCCGGACGCGGAGACAAGTTCGCGCAGCGGACCGCTTAACACTGCTTGTAGTCCTTAGAGCGGGGCGGCATGTGGACACTGCCTCGGGCGCCTCATGGCCGTGCGCAAAGAACGAAACAAACCGATCCTGCAATCGGGGAGTTAACCTACTTGCCAACAGTAACCAAGTAGGTTAATATCTGCTTTGGAAAAACGTAGAGTCCACTACCCGCTAACGAAAGTTAAGCAGCTCATCAAGGATGGGCGCGTTGCGTTCAGCTTCACCGCTGTCACCGGGGGCGCCGCGATGGGCTTCAACACCCATGAAATGCTTGACGTCTTGTCTACGCTGACGAACAGGAATTTATACAAGAGCATGACCTCGTACGCAGACCACACCGTGTGGCATGACGTCTACCACGCCGACACGTGGCGGGGTAGGGTGTATCTCAAGCTGACGATAGCGGGACGCCTCCTGGTCATCTCGTTCAAGGAGAAAGTCAAATGAAGTGCCCAGTCTGCGGGGCCGGCGACCTTGTTCGCGCGACGCGGGGCCTCCCGTACACGTACAAAGGAAAGACGATCGTGATCCGAGGCGTAAAAGGGCAATACT
>JAQBFV010000121.1:0-10291 GCA_032123035.1 Betaproteobacteria bacterium
TGACTAAGTGACTAAGTGACTAAGTGACTAAGTGACTAAGTGACTAAGTGACTAAGTGACTAGGTGACTAGGTGACTAGGTGACTAGGTGACTAGGTGACTAGGTGACTAAGGGGCTACGTCGCTAAGTGAAGGAGCAATCTAACGCCCCGATTGCACCCAGCATTTACTCAGTTACTTAGTCACTTAGTTACCTAGTCACTCAGTTACTCAACGATGGCTTTCTCGTACTACAACCGGTTGACGGCGCGGCAGCAGGTCATCTACCGCAAGAGCGACGCGATCGATTCGGTGATCATTCCGCACGCCGCGCCGCTCGTGTCGGTGGCCGAGCAGATCGCGCAGGCCCTATCGGTGGAGGATCGTCTGGCGACGCAGGCTGCCTGTCAGGCATTGCTGGACTCGCTCACGACACGATTCGGCGTGCCAGCAGTCAACGTCTCGGTGTTGGCGAGGCGGCCGGAACTGCGGGACGGGGAGCTGCACGGTCTCTACGAGCCCGCAGAGCGCGGAACGCCGGTTCGCATCTCGGTGTGGATGCGAACCGTCCGGCGCAAGCAGGTGGTCGCGTACCGGACGTTTCTGCGAACGCTGTTGCACGAGTTCTGCCACCACCTCGACTATGAGTGCTACAAGCTTCACGACTCGTTTCACACCGAGGGCTTCTACAAGCGCGAGTCGAGCCTCCTCAAGCAGCTCCTGCCTCTTGACGAACCCGTGACCGGTGAGCGGTGAGCGGTCAAGAGTTGCTCTCATCGTCCATTACTCGTTACCCATTACGGCCGTATAATCGGTTTCCGTGCCAAGACATACCCGAACGTTGGCGGTGCTGTTTGCCGATATCACCGACAGCACCAGCCTCTACCAGAAGCTCGGCGACGTCGCGGCGCGCAATATCGTCAACGCCTGCCTGGGCGTTATCAACGGCGTGCTGGTGCGCTATGACGGGCGGCTGGTCAAGACGATCGGTGACGAGGTCATGTGCGTATTCCCGAGCGCCGATCTTGCCGTGCTGGCGGCGAGCGAAATGCAGTCCCTGGTTGCCTCGACCAAGCCGGGCAACTACCCGGTCTCGATCCACATCGGGCTTCACTTCGGATCCGTGCTGGTGGAGGATGGCGACGTCTTCGGAGATACCGTCAACGTCGCCGCCTATCTCACTGCGGTAGCAACGGCCGAGCAGATTCTTACCACGGAATCAACAGAGCAGTGCCTGTCGGTGGCCCTCAGGGCATTGGTACGGCCGATCTTTCATGCCGTGTTGAAGGGCAGCGACAAGGAATCAACCGTGTACCAGGTGCTGTGGCGTACCGATAACATTGATCTCACGGACGTCAATCTGCATTCGAACAAGACCATTCCCGGCGATACAGGGAGCCTGCTGCTGACCCTGGATGAGGAGCGTGTGCGGGTGGATCAATGGCGCCCCGCCGTCGTCATAGGGCGCTCGCACGAGTGCGATCTCGTGGTGACCGAGCGGTTCGCCTCGCGCGAGCACCTATCGATCAAGCTGGTCCGTACGCACTTCTACCTGTTCGATCACAGCATCAATGGGTCTTTCGTGTCGCTCGAGAGCGGAGAGGAAGTGCACGTGCTGCGCCGCGAATTGCTGCTCGATGGCACGGGGCAGATCTGCGTCGGGCGCAGCCGTAGCGAGCGCCCAAGCGAGGCGATTACGTTTGCACGTGACCGGCGCTCGATGTTCAGGATCTAACGGCGTGAGTAGTGCGTCACTCAAGAATAAAAAAAATCTTTAGCCGCAGATAAACGCAGACAGAAATCAACAAAAGTCAAAGAATCCGTTCTCTTATCGTGCCTATCGGCGCCCATCGGCGGTTGAAGAACTCTGCGCCGGTATTTGGTTGTCTGTCTTTTGTATATATAAATCTGTGTTTATCTGCGTCTATCTGCGGCTAAATTTTGGGTTCTAAACGAACTCCATTCACCATTCACTTGGTTCCGTCGGCCAGCTCGCGTGTCACCTCGAGCCCGTTGCGCGCGGCCTTGCGCGCCTGCTCCGGACTTTCCTTGCCGAGCCGTGTCGCGGCGACAAACTCGTACATGTCGGTCGCCCCTTCGAAAATGCGTCGGGTCATGCCGAGCTCGCCGAAGGTCTTGGCAATTTCCTGCATTTCCGGAACCCAGCGGTAGGCTTTGGGCGGCATGATCGCAATGTTTCTCATTTGCCACTCGAAAACGTCGTTGCGGGTCTCTCGCAACTCCTTTTCCAGCGCTTGCTCGACCCCGAGCTTCCGCGCGGCCACGAGCAGTTCAATCGCCAAGGCGGTCGTGCCCTTGGTCATGGCGGCGTAGCACATCTTGGTCCCGGAAGCATCGCCGATCCGCTCGGACAGCACGCGGACCAGCAGGTTGGGATGACGGATCTGATCAAAAATGGCAGCGTGCGGACCGGAGACGTAAAGGCGCGGGCGGTCCTTCTCGCCACGCGGGGGCGGACCAATGATGCCGCCGTCTATGAATAGGCCGCCGGCCGCGCCTATGATGTCATCCATCTCACGCGCCGTCTGCGGTGAGACGGCATTTAGATCCGCGTACACAATCCTCCGCCCCGACGCCTTCATGACGTTCGCTATGTTACGGGCGACAGCGACGGCTTCACCCGGATTAAGGACCGAGACGATCATGTCGCACGTCGCCACCAGCTTTTCGAGCGAGCCGCAGTCGGTAAGTCCCGCTTCGCGCGCCAGGCGCTGCGTGCGCTCGCTGCGCCCCGCGAGCGCGGTATAGACCTCCAGCCCGCTTTCCTTGAGGCGTGTGGCGATTGCCTGCCCCATGTCGCCAGGACTCACCACCCCGATCTTCCCGAGTTGCATGCGTCTGCTCCTTTCGCTGCGGCCCCGGCTGCCCAGGATATGGGAACGTTCCGGATCAATAAGATAGAATACGCCGTTTTGCTGCGGCCCGAGCCACGATACTGCGACCCGAATGGCAGTTTATCTTATCCTGTTTCTCGCGCTGCTCAATTTCACCGCGTTCATGGGTTGTCGCGTTCTGATGTCGTTGTTCGCGATCGAGCTGGGCGCGTCCACGGCAGCGATCGGTGTGCTCATTTCTCTCTTCGCCGTGTTCCCTTTCCTGCTCTCGGTTTACGCGGGCAAGATCATCGACCGCTTCGGCAGCCACCTTCCCGCGCAGCTGGGAACGGCAACGTCGGCGCTGGCCTTCTCGATCCCATGGCTTTTCCCCACGCTGCCGGCGCTCTATCTCTCGGCCGCGATTATCGGGCTTTCGTTTGTCTTTATCAGCCTCGCGATCCAGAACCTCTCGGCGACGGCGCGTGACCCCGACACACGCGCGCGCAACGTGAGTCTCGTGAGCCTCGGGTTTGCGTTGTCGGGCCTGTTCGGACCGCTGCTGACGGGCTACGTCATCGACCATCAAGGGCATGTGTTCGCCTATTTCCTGCTGACCGTGCTTGCCGTCGCGGCAACCATCGGGTGGTTGGCCAGCCGGCGTTTCGTTGCGGACTCGCATGCGCGGGGCGCGGCCGCGGCGCCGACCGACATGCGCGAGTTGCTCAAGCTGCCGCAGCTGCGTCGCACGGTCGTCGTGAGTGGCCTGGTGGTCGCGGGAGTCGACCTATACAACTTTTACATGCCGATCTACGGGCACTCGATCGGCCTTTCGGCGACCATGATCGGTGTTATCTTTGGCGCGAGCTCGCTGGCAGTGCTGATCGTGCGCGTGCTGCTCCCGCAGCTCACGCGGCGCCTCGGTGAAGATCGCGTCATGAGTTATTCCATGTACCTCGCCGGCGCGGCGTTTCTGCTGATACCGATGTTCAAGGAGGCGCCGGCGCTGATGCTTCTCAGTTTCATGCTCGGTTTAGGGTTGGGCTGCGGCCAACCGCTGTCGATACTCATGACCTACAACCGCGCGCCGGCGGGGCGCGCCGGCGAGGCGTTTGGCGTGCGATTCGCAGTGGTGAACTTCACGCACATGGCGATTCCGCTTGCCTTCGGCACGCTCGGATCAGCGCTTGGCGTCATTGCGGTGTTTTTCTCGAACGCCGCATTGATGTTCGCCGGCGGCTTCGCCAATGCCCGGGGAGCCAGGGCCGGGGGCTGACATGGCGTTCTATCTCATCCTTCTGGTCACGCTGCTCAATCACATCAGCTTCAAGGGCAGCAAGATTCTGATCACACTGTTTGCGATCGACCTCGGGGAGACGCCGATGACGATTGGCGTGCTGTTCGCGATGTATTCGGTATTCCCGGTGATTCTGTCCGTTTACGCCGGCAAGGTGTCCGACCGTCTCGGTTTTCGTCTGCCCATGATTTTTGGCTCCATCGGGCTGCTTTGCGGGTTGCTCCTGCCGTACTTCGTGCCCAATGTCACTGCGCTGTTCTTTTCGGCGACGCTGATCGGGATGTGCTACATCTTCTACATCGTTTCCGTGCAGCACCTCATCGGCTCGATGGGGGAAGGGGCCGCCCGCACGCGGAATTACAGCATCTTCAGCATCTTCATCGGGCTGACTACGCTACTTGGGCCGACCACCGCGGGCTTTGCGATCGACGGCGTGGGACATCGCTCGACGTATCTGCTGCTGTCCGTGTTTCCGGTGGTTCCAATCGTCGTATTGATGTTCCTCAAGCGTTACCTCCCGCAACCCAAGCACCATGACGAGCCGCGGACCGGCCACCGCGTGATCGATCTGCTGCGCAACGTGCCGCTGAGGCGGGTACTGGTGACGGCGGGAATTCTCGAGACGGGGAACGAGCTGGTCAACTTTCTGCTTCCGATCTACGGGCATTCGATCGGGCTGTCGGCCTCGCAGATCGGTCTGGCTATTGGTGCTTTCGCTTCTGCGCTGCTCCTGGTCCGGTCGCTCATGCCGGCGCTGGTGAGGCGCTGGAGTGAGGAGAGGGTATTGAGCGGTTCGATGCTGCTCGCCGGCCTTACCTGTCTCGCGTTTCCGTTCGTCGAGACCTTCACGTTGCTGCTCGCTGTCTCGTTCGTGATGGGGCTGGGGCTGGGCTGCGGGGCTCCGCTTTCCCTGGTGCTCGCCTACAATCGCGCGCCAACCGGGCGATCGGGCGAGGCGATGGGATTGCGGCAGACCGTCAACAAGGGCACCGAAGTGTTGGTGCCCGTCATATTCGGGACCCTTAGCACGGCGCTGGGCATGTTGCCGGTGTTCTGGCTCGATGCGCTGATGCTGAGCATCGGCGGCTGGCTCATGCACCGCGAAGCGGGTGCGGCGGGGAAGCACGCTCCGGCCAAGACCAAGGTGCCCTAGCGCGAGACCTACTCCGCGTCGTAGCCCGGCAGCACGCGCGCATCGATCACGCAGACACCGCCTGCGCGTACTGTCTCGATGCCTTTCTCGAGCGCAGGTCTTACGTCGTCGGGGCGCGTTATGGGACCAATGCCGGTCGCGCCCTGCGCGCGCGCGATTGCCGCGATATCCACATCAGGGTTGCTGATCCGTTGGCCGATCCAGCGGTTCTCCACCGGCCGGTGGCGCGCACGCGCCACACGCTCCTGGTGCATCTCATCGTTGAAGAACGAGCCGTTGTTGCAGATGATCAGAAGGCACGGGATCTCGTAGTGGACCGCGGTCCACACGGCGGTGTTTCCCATCAGGAAATCACCGTCGCCGAGCAGGCCGATCGGAACCCGACCGCTTCCTTTTAATGCCAATGCCGCGCCAACGCTGATCCCTGGGCCCGAGCCCAGACCGCCGCCGCCGTCATAGCCGATGTAGTCGAGCGGATGCCGGAAGTGCGTGTAGGCGCCATGCCAGCCCAGCGGAAACCGCGTGAAACACACATCGATGCCTTTGATCGCGGCGTTGAGGGCATCGGCAACGCCGCGCAGTGTAACGGCGTCCGTTGCCGCTGCGGGCGGCTTCGCGGGGGCAACCGAAGGAATGGCCGCGGTTCGCGCCTTCACTGCCTCCAGCAGCAGGGGCACCGTCGTATCGGCCTCGCACATCAGGTACAAGTCCACGGGCGGCAGTCCCTGGTAATCCATGCTCCAGCCCCGATGCGAGTGCGCGTCGCACGAGACTTGTATGATTTTGGCGGTCACGGGCTTGTCACCGAAGGCTTGCTTGAGCGTGCCGCCGAGATCGAGCCAGTCGAGCGAAAGAATGACATCCGCTTCGGCGACGAGCTTCTGGGCCTCAGGCGAAAGTCGCACGAATGGCGGCGTAACATGCAGGCGATGGTCGGTTGGGAAAGCCGCTGCGACCTTGAGGTTGGTGAGCACGGGCGAGCTCAGCTTCTCCGCAAGCGCGACGCGTGCGTTCCACGCGTCGAGGCTGCGCGAGCTACGGCCTGCCAGCACGAGCGGGTTTTTTGCGGCAGAAAGTATTTTTGCGGCGGCTGCGACGAGCTCTCTTGCAGGCTGCGCCGGTTCAGGTGCTCGGTAGCGGCTGACTTCCGGCATGGGTGGCAGCGCGCTGATCCTGGCTTCCTGGACTGCGGAATCGAGATTGACATAGACCGGGCCGCGCGGTGCGGTCAGCGCGATCTGCGCGGCGCGCAGGATGGCTTCCATCGCGGCGGGTACGGAGCCCGGCTGGTTGTCCCATTTGGTGTAGTTGCGAATCATCCCGCCCTGATCGGAGCAGGTATGGATCCAGTCAATCCATGGGCGGCGCTTTGCGGCGTCCCAGGGGCCGGTAGCGCCGATGATCAACACCGGCGCGCGGTCGCACCAGCAGTTGAAGATCTGCATGGATGCATGCATGAGGCCGACGTTGGAGTGCAGCGCCGCCGCCATTATGCGTTCCGAGGCCTTCCAGTAACCGTGCGCAATGGATACTGCGTGCTCGTCATGGATCGTCAGCAGCATCTGGGGCGCGCGGTTGCCGAGGTAGTTGACGATGCTGTCGTGAAGTCCCCGATAGCTTGCACCGGGGTTGAGCGCGATGTATTCGATCTGCAAATCGCGCAGAACCCCGGCAATCGCATCGCTGCCCCAGAACTCATCAGAGCGCTGGGCGGGCATCGGCGTGTCATGGACGATGGAGCTCGGGGTGGTTTGCTTGTTGCTCATGGGCGTTCGTCGTCCTTCTGCTTCTAATTATCCGGAGCCGTCGCATCCGTTTGTTTCCCGGCCCGGGCGCCGCAACGACTTCGCGCGGGCCTCTTTGCCCGGGCGTCAGGGCGGCATGTTAGCGGATCACGGTCAGTATCGCGAATCGGTCGGTTCGTCGATCATGGATTCGATGATCCGGATGCTATGATAACGGCGTTTGTTCCGTGGGGGAGCGTCGATGAAGCGTTTTGATATCGCGTCCATACCGGGCGATGGCATTGGTCGTGAAGTGGTGCCGGCTGGCCAGAAGATACTGGACGTCACCGGCGAAGTGCACGGCGGATTTCAGTTCCGGTACAAATCTTATCCGTGGAGCTGCGCCTACTATCTCAAGCATGGCAGGATGATGCCCGATGACGGATTGCAGCGCATCGGCGATTCGGATGCGATTTTTCTGGGCGCGGTCGGTTTTCCGGGAGTGGCGGATCATGTTTCGCTCTGGGGTTTGCTGATTCCGATCCGCCGCGGCTTCCAGCAGTACGCGTGCGTGCGTCCTGTGAGGCTGCTGCCGGGCGTGCGCTCTCCGCTCGCGGGCCGCGGGCCGGAGGACATCGATTTCATCGTCGTCCGCGAAAATAACGAAGGCGAGTATTCCAATATGGGCGGTCGCCTGCACACCGGCACGCCGCACGAGCTGGCGACGCAGTTGAATATTTTCACACGCCATGGCACCGAGCGCATCATCCGCTATGCGTTCGAGCTCGCCCGGAAGAAACGCAAGAAGAAAGTGACCTCAGCGACCAAATCGAATGGCATTAATTTCAGCATGCCGTTCTGGGACGAGGTGTTCTGGCAGGTGGCGAAGAAATATCCCGGCATTGCGGCCGAGCAGATGCACATCGATGCGCTCGCGGCGCGCTTCGTGACGCATCCGCACAATTTCGGCGTGGTGGTGGGCAGCAATCTGTTCGGCGATATCCTCACCGATCTCGGCGCGGCCATCGCAGGGTCGATCGGGATTGGGGCATCGGCCAATCTCAATCCCGAAAAGCGTTACCCCTCCTGCTTCGAGCCGGTGCATGGCTCGGCGCCGGATATCGTCGGCAAGGGCATTGCCAATCCGCTGGGCCAGATCTGGAGCGGCGCGTTGATGCTCGAGCATCTTGGCTACACTGCTGCCCATGACGTAGTGCTGAAAGCCATGATTGCGGTGCTCAACGCGGGGATCAAGACGCCTGATCTTGGTGGAAGCGCGAAAACAGCCGAGGTCACTCAGGCTGTCGTCAAAGAAATTCGCCGCCTCGCTCGCTGATTCTCCCGCGCTGGGGAACCCATGGCGCGCAGATTAGTTGACCGGAGCTTGGGCGCGATGTTTGCCGGACAGGGTGCGCGGGCATACTCTGCAAGTCAGCTGTAGTGAGTCACATGCGCCGGATCGAGTTCAGCGGGTGGCAGAACATAGGGTGTGCGGCGGTCCTCTTTGCGCTGGCGCTCCTCTGGCCCCAGACCGCCGTACCGCAGACGCCGGCAGCCACAGAGCAAGCGGCAATCGCCTCGGCGCATCCGCTGGCAACCCGTGCCGGGCATGACGTCCTCAAACGCGGCGGGAACGCCTTCGACGCGGCTATTGCTGTTGCAGCCGCCCTGGCAGTCGTTGAGCCCTATTCGTCAGGATTGGGCGGTGGCGGGTTCTGGCTGCTGCACCGAGCGCGTGATGGGCATCAGATAATGGTCGACAGCCGGGAGGTTGCGCCGCGTGCTGCGAGTCCCGGGCTGTTCTTCGACGCCAAGGGAAAGCCCGTTCCTGGTGCCACGCGACGTGGCGGCAAATCGGTGGCGGTGCCCGGCGTCCCTGCGGCGCTGGTTCACATTGCCGAGCATTACGGAAACCTGCCGTTGTCGGTTTCGCTCGGTCCGGCGATCCGTTATGCGCGCGAAGGCTTCGCAGTCGGGTCGCGTTACGCGCGTATCGCTAAACGACGTGAGCGGCTTCTGCAGGAACTGCCTGCGACCGCCCGCACCTTTCTCGACAACGACCGGGTACCGCAGCCCGGTTTTCTGCTGCGCCAACCAGCGCTGGCGCAAACGATGCAGGGTATTGCCACCGAGGGTCGAGATGGCTTCTATCGCGGTGCGGTGGCGCAGGCCTTGGTCGAGGCGGTGAACCGGGCAGGCGGGGTCTGGCAGCTCGAGGATCTCGAGCACTACCGCGTCGTCGAGCGCGCACCGCTCCGCATCCGATATCACGGCGCGACGATTACAACCGTAACGCTGCCTTCGGCAGGCGGAATTGCCCTCGCGCAGGCGCTCCAGATGCTGGAGCGCTTCGAGCTCTCGGACGCCCGGGCCTCTCGTGACGCGCATCTGGTGATCGAGGCCCTGCGGCGCGCATTTCAGGATCGTGCGCTCTACCTGGGCGATGACGATTTTGTCGCCGTGCCGATGGGAAGGCTGCTGAGCAGGGATTATGCAGCCCGACGCGCGGCGGATATCGATCCGACGAAGGCGACGAAAAGCGACGAGCTGGGCAACCAGCAGTCGATTGCGCCGGCGAGCGGCAACACGACCCATTTGTCGGTGATCGATGGGGAGGGGAACCGGGTAGCTGCTACCCTCAGCATCAACCTGTTGTTCGGTTCCGGCATCGTCGCCGCAGGTACCGGCGTGCTGCTCAATAACGAGATGGATGACTTTTCATTACAAGCGGATCTGCCGAATGCGTTCCGTCTGCGGGGGGGGGTGCGGCGAACGCGGTCGCCCCCGGCAAGCGGCCGCTATCGAGCATGACACCCGCGTTTGTCGAGGACGAGAAGGGCATACTCATCATCGGGGCGCCGGGCGGCTCCCGGATCGTGAGCCAGCTGCTGCTCGCGGTACTGGATTACGTCGGGTCGACCACCGTGGGCCTGGCGCAGATCGTAAGCGCGCCGCGCTATCACCATCAGTGGTGGCCTGACCGCGTCGAGATCGAGATGGACAGCTTCACGCCCGATTGGCGTGCGAGCCTGGAAGCGAAAGGCCATCGGCTACGGATGGTCGGGCGTAAATGGGGCAACATGCAGGCCGTTCTCAAGTCGAAGACGGACGGCGCCGTGCAGGCCGCAAGCGATCCGCGTGGTGCGGACTGAAAAGAATTAGCCACAGAGAACACAGAGATCACAGAGCCGGAGTCGTGAACCTTAAGCTTTAATCCTGATTTTCGCTGTGCTCTCTGTGCTCTCTGTGCTCTCTGTGCTCTCTGTGTTCTCTGTGGCCAATGGTGTTTTCAGGATTCTGCAGCC
>JAQBFV010000122.1:0-2954 GCA_032123035.1 Betaproteobacteria bacterium
CGCTCTTCGATGGCGTCCAGCTATCGGTGCAGCTGCTTGAGACCTACGCAATGATTCCAAAGATGTCACGATCCGGGATCTATGGATTGCGCTCTGTTGTTCGAGCGGCAGAAGTACTGAAAGGCGATCACGCACACTAGGAGATCTACCGTGGATGTGTCCGATTAGCTAATCGAGTCATGGAATCAATGTTCTCAGCCCCTCCTCCAAACTGAGGGGCTTAACCGGGATGCGCGGCGTCAACTACTTTGACCGGTCGGCGTCAATTATCCTGGCCGGTGGAAGCGAGGCATGATGGGTTTGGTTTAGCCTTTGCCTTTCTGTTTTGGTTTTGAATTTGGTTTTGGGTTCTGCGCAGTCGGGGCGAGCCCCGACTGCGCAGAACGGCGGCGGAAACTCTCCACGTTCATCTCGAAGATCGTGGCGTGATGGACCAGCCGATCCACGGTGGCGAGCGTCATGGCCGGTTCGGCAAATACGTGATCCCAGCCGGAGAACGGTTGATTGGCGGTAATTGCCATGCTCTTGCGCTCATAGCGCTCCGCGATCAACTCGAACAGCGCCGAGGTTTCCGCCTGGTCGCGCCGGACATAGCTGAAGTCATCACAGATCAAGAGATCGAAGCGATCGAGTTTCGCCAGCTCCGCTGGCAAGCGCAGATCGCGTCGAGCAGCCTGCAGGCGTTGCACCAGATCGCTGGTGCGTGCAAACAGAACGCGGTAGCCGCGCTCAAGAAGGCCATGACCGATGGCGGCGATCAGATGGGTCTTGCCGACCCCGGGTGGACCAAACAGCAGAATGTTGGCGCCCTGTTCCAGCCAACTGTCCCCCTCGGTGAGTGCCGTGACGTGCGCTTTGGACACTGTCGGCACAGCACCGAAGTCGAAATCCGACAGACGCTTGTCCGGCGGCAGACAGGACTCAGCCCGATGCCGATCAATACGGCGCGTTTCCCGCTCGTTGATCTCATGCTCGCACAAGGCTGCAAGGAAACGTTCGGCCGGCCAGCCCTCGTGGTTCGACTGCTCCGCCAGCGCCGGCCACAGGCGTTTGATAGTTGGTAGTCGCAATTCCGTGAGCAGCATGGGCAAGGCCGCGGTCACACTCATGCTGCCGCCTCGATGAGATCGTCGTAGGCCGCCAACGCCGGCAACTGGACACTCACGGTTGGCAAAGGTGTCTGCCTTGGCGCGAAGCGTTCTGCGAGCCCAGCCAACTCCGGCAGCGTTCCCGCCCGGAGCAGACCGCCCAAGACCTGTGCCAATTGAACCTCGCACGCGCTCCGGGCAGCCAGGTCAAGCAGGCCCACCATGAGCTTGCATGCCTGGCGCTCGGGAAGCGCCTCCACCAGTCGCTCCCAAGTCAGACGATATTCGGGTCGCGGGAACATGTCATCGCGCAGTACCCAGCGTGCAAAAGCCCCTGGCTTGCGCTTCAGTGTCGGGAGCAAATGCCGGTAGTCGATGAGCTTGCCGCGCTGTTTGCCGGCGGGCACATGGCCGCGTACCGTCTTGAAGACGCACACGCCGCCCAACCACGCCTCGATCCGTTCTGGATAAAGACGAATCTTCAGGCGGTGACCGATCAAGCGCGACGGGGCGCTATAAAGGATGCGTTTGGCGCTGAAGGTGCTAAATTTGGTGACGCGTGCTTCATGCTCTTCGTACTCGCTGGTCCGGCGTATCGGCAAGCTCTTGAGCAGCGCAAGTTCTTCGGTCGCCCTGGCCTGTACCCGCCGATTCATGCGAGCAACCACCTCAACGACGAAACGCCGGTACGCGTCCTCATCGTCGAAGTTCCGGTGCCCGCGCAAGAGCAGCGCTTGCTCGATAGCCACCTTGAGGCTGCCCTGGCGCGATTCGATGCCGCCGTTCTCATGGGATTGGCCCCGGTTGTTGCGGCTGGCCCGCATACCGTAGTGCTGGCATAGGCCGTCGTAACGACGGGTGAGTTCTTCCTCTTCAGCCAGATTGTTGAACGCGGCCGACAGACTGTCGGTGCGGTGTTCTTCGGTGACACCACCCAAAGCCCACAGGGCATTCTGCAAGCCTTGGGCCAGTGCCATATAACTCTCACCACCGCGAACGACTTCGGCATGCCGCCACCCCGAATAGGCCAAGGCAAACTGGTACAACCTATGCGCAAACGCCCCGCCAGCTACGGTGATGTTGAGGCTGTCGCAGATGGTGAAGTCAGATAGGCTCAATCGTCCGGGCGGGTTGGCCTGGGCAAAGTAGATTTCCTGCTCTTGCCCATGTTCGGCCCGCCAAGCCCGTATCCGCCGTTGTAGCGTGCGCAACATGCCAGCACCAAACCGCCCGCCGTGACGTCGCTGCAGTTCTTCAAATAGCGTGGTGCCTTGCAGGCCGGGCTCGGTTTTAAGTAAAGGCACGAGTTCGCTCTCCCAAACCTCGGCCAACGGGTCTGCCCGCGTCCGCCATGTCCGCGATCCGTGCTGCGAAGGTAGTCCGTCGGCGTTCTCGATCCGCCGTGCCGAGCGCACGCTGATACCCATCCGCGCCGCCGCAATCTCTTGCGTGGCACGCCTTCTCATCTCTTTGTAATTGCGCACTTGTTGGTCCGTTATCTTCTTGCCGGGCACTCAGCACCTCCTAACTCGCTATCGTTAGGAGATCACTGTATCCCTCGCTTCCGGACCTTCCCGGCTCAGATCCAACCGGCCAGGATAGTTGTCGTTAACCGGTCACCCTAATTGTCGCCGGCCAATTGCATTGCACAAACCGACCAGTTCTCGCCCCGCTAGCCTAGCCGATGGCCAGCTCTATGTTCTCCAGACGAACGCAATCCTCCGCAGGTACACGGATCATCAGGCAGGCAAGGAAAGGTATCGAGAGGTGAGGGGATGGAAAATGCGGGAAGCCCTGGGACCGAAGGTGAACGCGCGTCCGCACTATTCTTTCCATCCTGCCCGCACAAATGCAAAGCCCCACGAT
>JAQBFV010000123.1:0-2712 GCA_032123035.1 Betaproteobacteria bacterium
GACGTGCTATCGCGCGCTACCGCAAGAAAAGCGAGATCGAGCGTGGCGCCCTCCAGACTGGCAACGACCCGTGGGCGCGCCTTGCCCGGGTGATACTCCAAGACACCCTTCAGCTCGTTCGCGCCCGAGACGATCTTCAGACCGGACACATGCACGCCCGCCTTCAAGTCCTCGAGGCGGCCGCTTGCGCGAAACGCAGGAGCCTGTTTGCTTTGAGGAGCCGAAGCGGTGAACTCGATTTGCGCACCCGCGGGCTTCAGGACATCGCGAATGCTTCCACGCGCGCTCACCTGCAGGGCGCCAGGACGCCCCAGTTCCAGGTCGAGATCGCGCAGGCCGAGTTGACCCTTATCGCGCTCGATCGTCGCGCGCGCCTTGATCGGGCCGAGCGGCGGAACCCGCCTGTCCACGAAAGCGGCAAGCTCGCGGACTTCGCCCGCTTCAAGCTCCACTTGAACCTTTGCGTCGGCACGCCCGAGCGCGTCGGTCAACCGCCCCTTCGCGGTAACCCGCGCCTGCGCCGCGGTAAGGGTAAGGTCAAACGGAAAAACTCCACCTGATGCCAACAGCACGGCTGGATCACCCAGCATTCCCTTCACTTCAAATTTACGTCGATTGACCTGCCCGGTGATCTCAACGGCGCTTGGCTGGCCTAAGACAGAATCCGCGAGATCAAGCGTCTTGAGTTCAAGGCGCGTCTCCGTTCCGAGCAGGCCGTTCCGGTACACCAGCACGCCGTCCTTGA
Source organism: Betaproteobacteria bacterium (assembly GCA_032123035.1). Taxonomy (GTDB): domain Bacteria; phylum Pseudomonadota; class Gammaproteobacteria; order Burkholderiales; family SG8-41; genus SG8-41. The sequence goes on from JAQBFV010000123.1 coordinate 746, forward strand.
TTCGCGTCGACCCTGTCTCGATCGCGAGAAGCGACCGCGCGGCAGAATCCGCCGGTTTGCCTGCCGCCGGCTCTACGTCGAAATGCCAGTTCGCGCGGCCTTTGGCGTCGGTTTCGAGCAGGACATCGGGCCCGACGGCAACAAGGCGCCCGATCCTTAGCGCTCCTCTGAACAGCGGCAGGAGATCGAGGTGCACCTCGAGCCGGCGGGCGCGAACCATGTCGGGTCGGGATCCCCAGGACGCATTCGAAAAGCGAACGTTCTCTACGACGATCGCTGGCCTGAAGATCCGATAATCGATCTCCCCGCCGATGTCGACCGTGCGGCCCGTTGCGTTCTTGACCGCGGCCTGCACCTCGCGCACCAGCGCCTCCTCGTCGATGCGTGACAACAGGTAGGCGCCCGCGCCCAGAGCGATCACCAGCACGACGGCGAGTCCAATGAGTGCCGCTTTCAGGAAGCGCATGGCAGGGAGGGATCGGACAAGCGAATTACTGGTTTCATGCTATTCCCCCCGCCGCGCTAATGCAACGAAAGTGGATTCGCGGCCGGGTACACGCACGACGCGCCGCTCGGCGCGAACCGGCCGCCGGACCCATATCCTTTCAGTAGCTTATGGCTACAGGGAACACACTTGATGAGTCAATTCGTGGTCGGGCCCCGATTGGGCGCGCGATTAGGTCGCGGAGGTCCAACTCAACATCGCGCCGAGGCGCGCCGATGCGCTTTTTAGAAACTCGCTGCCAAACCGATGCCGAAACCCGAGACGTTGTTGCCGAAGCGGTAGCGTCCCACCAGCCGGACGCGGGTGATGTACGTATCATAGGCGCTGGAGTCGACCTCGAAGCCGACCCCCACGGAGTTCAGGTGATTGAACCCCAGGACGCCAGCCTGGTCGCCGAGAAACGACGAATAGGCGTACTCCAGCACGTAGCGCAGCGGGCGGTCGAAAGCGGTAAGCTCGGTGGGTGCGCGCCAGCGCGTCCACAGGTTTGCGGTGGGGACGTCCGCGCGGCCTTTCACTGAGTCCGACGTGCCGCCAAAACTTTCGAGCCGAATGTAGGTGTAGCGAAGTTCGACGTCGATCTCGTAGTCCGGTCGGTAGTGTTCCCAGTCGAGCATTACCGAGCCACCGTAGCCATACGCGTTCAGCTGGCCATCTTCGAGAAAATCACTAACCGGCAGACCGGTCTCGCTATCCACTAGCGAGCCAAGGAACGACAGATCGCTTTCCACGTGGCCGAGAGCGAAGTTGGCGATCGGCCGGAATTTGAGCTCGCGCGTGATGGGGAAATATCCCAGCCGATGCCCACCGTCGCCGCCAGACTGTTCCACTTGAGCGGGATCGCCCGTTGCTCCTGTCCCTTCGTGGCGATGAAGGTGGGATCGTAGCGGCTGAAGCCAACTCCGCCTTCCAGGTACACCGGGAAGTCCTGGCTCGGCGTGAATCCGCCGGAGAACTGGATGAACCGGACGTTGGGGTTGCCCGACTGCGGGCTATTGATGGATAGGGAACTGGCCGTGATGTCGGGTACCACCGAATATCCGAGCAAGGCGAGCACGGCGTCGGCGCGCTCCCTGACATTGCCACCGATGAGGGTGAAATCCTGACCTGCCGCCCGAACGGGCAAAAGCAGCCCACAGGCCGCCAGGACCACGAGCGCGGCAACGGCTCGCGGGGAAGATTTCTTTTCCCCGCTCGCCGCGCGCTCGGCTCGAGTACCACCCCACATCGCGCACCACGTGCTCATCACGACCGAGGATGTGCCGGAACAGTAACTACCACCCCGCTGCTCCGATCATCAACTAGAAGTTGCGCTTAGATGAGCGTTATTGCCTCGTTGCCGGATTCTCAAGCTGCTTGATGACACCGTCGATGCCCAGCGTAGTGCCGCCCCGCGGCGGGAACTCCTTGAAGGATGCCAGCCACTGCCGGGCGAAGACCTGGGCGGGCACGAAGAGCCACA
>JAQBFV010000124.1:0-4723 GCA_032123035.1 Betaproteobacteria bacterium
GCAAAGACGGCAAGAGAAACAACAAACCAAAGACCATAATCGAATCACGACTCACGACTCACGAATCACGAAACTTATGCTGCCAAGCCGCTACTTCATCGACCTCACCCAGCCGGAGATCGCAGCGCAGTTCAAGAAGAACCCGCTCGTGATCCTGCCGGCGGGCAGCGTGGAGCAACACGGCCCCCACCTTCCCACAGGTACCGACATCTACGCCTCGAACGTGATCGGGCACGCCGTCGCCGAGCGCATGGACGGGCTGGTGCTGCCGGGCGGTCCGCTCGGCGTGACGCCGATGCACATGCCCTTCGAAGGGACGATCACGCTCACGCCGGACACCTATCAGCGCGTGGTCGTGGAAACCTGCGAGTCCACGGCGAAGCACGGCGCGAAGCGTCTCCTCATCCTGAATTGGCACGAAGGCAACATTCCCTCCCTCGCGCTCGCTTCCGAACGGCTGCACCGCGAGGTGCGCATGGATGTCGTCGTGGTGCAGGCCTGCTACGTCGCGGCCGAACTCTATGGCCATGAGTGTGGCGGGCTGACCCACGGCGGCGAGATCGAGGCGCTGGCCGTGCTGGCCTATCGCCCGGATCTGGTGCATCTCGACCGCATCGATTACTCGTCCGATCAATCGCACGGCCGCGCGTGGGACAAGCTGCGCAGAACGCGCAGCTACCAGCCGGTGCTGCGTGATATCAAGACGATCGCCCCGACCGGGTGGTACGGCGCGCCCGAGCACGCGACCGTCGACAAGGGGCTCAAGATGCTCGGTGACATCGCCGATGCGATTGCAAAGGAGTCGGCCGAGATCTTCCGCCTGCTCGAGGAAGCACAAGGCGGCACAGCGGAGATCAAGCATCTCAAGATCGTGAACTGACGGGCATCGAGATGCAATCGGATGCCCGACCCTCATCCCCGCCCTTCTCCCAAAAGGAGAAGGGAGATTCGAGGCGCGAAGGCACCGTCGCGCCTTCGCGCGGAGCCTAACTATGGCCAAGGTCCTCACCCAGTCCGAAGCGAAGAGCATAGGACTGCCCGGGCGCAAATCGCTCGAGATCGTCTCGGGCGAGAAAGGCTCGCAGGCAGTGACCTTGCGGCTGGTGGAGATCCCGGTTCCAAAGCCGGGAGAAATTCCGCGCGGACCGCATGCCCACCAGGGCTTCGAAGAGTGCATTTTCGTCATGTCGGGCGAAGGTTGCAGCGAGGCGGACAGCGGCAAGTATCCGCTGAGGGCCGGCGACACCATCCTGATTCCCTCGGGCGAAAAACACGTCACGCGCAACACCGGTTCCGAGCCTTTGGTGTTGCTCTGCTTTTTCCCCGTCCCCGACATCACAGGACCCTCTTCTGAGAAGAGGTGAGCAGTAAGCGGTAAGCCGTGAGCCGTGGACCGTTTGGCTTTTCCGGCGCCAATCGGCACAGTCCTGTTTGCGCTTACCACTCGCCGCAGACCGCTAACCGCGTACCGGAAAGGAAGAACCATGGCCCGCGTGTCACCTGCTCCAGCCGAGCGCTTCGCCGAAGTCTCGGATCACATGGAACGTTGGAAGAAGACGAAAGGGTACCCGCCCAATACGTGGCTCACGATGGTGCGCATACCGAAGGTATTTCGCGCGTACCGTGATCTTCACTCGGCTGCGATGATGGATGAGGGCGAAGTGCCGAAGGCCCTGAAGTTCATGGTTGCCTATGTCGTGAGCCGGGCCTGCGGGGATGCTTATACGGCTGCCCACAACGCCGAGAACGCCGCCCACATCGGAGGCGTGCCGCTCGAAAAAGTGGAGGCGTTGGATCGGTTCCGGACGAGTCCGCTATTCTCTTCAGCCGAGCGCGCTGCGCTGGAGCTGGCAGCAGCAGCCGGCGCCTGCCCGCCCGCCGTCACGGACGACCACATTCGCGAGTTGAAAAACCATTACTCGGAGGATGCGATCATCGAGATTGTCTCCGCACTCGCGCTGATCGGCTGGCTCAACCGCTGGACCTGCACACTCGCGCCGGCGCTCGAGCCGGACGCGCTTACGTTCGCGCAAGCGCACCTCGCGCACGCGGGCTGGACGCCCGGCGTTCACGCGCGCAGCGAGTAACGCCGGCACGCTGAGAACCGGTAACGGAAAAACCGCGCATCCGTTAAGCCGCCGATGGACACCGAAAAGACAATTGAACCGCCAAGCCGCCAAGCAAAATCAAGAACGATTTAGCCGCAGATAAACGTGGCGAGTTCAACCGGTCGACGCAACACCCGTCTTTCTTATAGGCAGGGGTTTGAAGCCTAAGGCCTTCCTGCGACTTGGCTTAACCGCAATCCGATGTTGTACATGCACGACTGAGAGTGACCAGGGGAAAGCGCTCCTTGCAATAAGCACTTGTTCGAAAAGCACTTGCTATTGCGTCGCCTAAAACTCGCAGGTGTTGCACTGACCCCTTGAGACCGCCGCGGATAAACACAGATACGGACGAACGCAAAACCGGCGAATGGCAATTGGTGAATCGTGACCCGAGACGGCCCCGGTAGGGGCGTCGCCTGTCACGTTTCATCCGTCACGCAGCACCAGTCACTCCGCTTTCGAGCTTGAGTTCAAGCGGCCCGCGTGAACAGCCTCCCGGGGGGGCGCGCCCTCGTCCCGGGCCCAGACTAGCGCCTGGTAATTGAATCCCTCATCGAGCGCGGGCTTGACCACCCCGAAGTAGGGTGAGATGTCGAAATCACGCGGAGCAAAGAGGCTGTGGTGGCGGATGTGATAGATCTCCCGCACGCAGTTATCGCAGCCCGGGCTCGGCGCGGGCCGGGTCTCGATTTCGGGAAGGATCGGGTAGCCCACCGACTGGAACAGCTGCGCGATCATGGTCGAGCAAATCGCGCGCGTGGGTTGCCCGCTGCCGAGCGCGATCATGCGCCTGCGCCATCCCTGGGGCACCGGCGGCGTGGGAAAGAGATAGCGCGCGAGGTCGACGACGTTTCGCAGATCATAGGTGTCGCCGATGCGGGCGACGGCCGCCTCGATGATGCGTTCCAGGTCCGCGCGCCCGAGCCCGACGGGGCGGCAAATGCGTGTGTGACACTCCTCATAAAGGCTGAGCGGCACAACGCGCACACCCGACATCACATCGGCCTCGATCAGCACCGGCGGGTCAGGATCGTCCGGGGCTTGCGCCAGGCGATCGCCGATATACAACGCGGCGTGCGACCAGGTCGATTGCGTCAGGTATTTGATTGCAACGGCGATCCGGGTGTTGCCCTCCACGAGCAGCACGTCACCTGGCCGCAGCGTGCTCCGCAACTGGCCGGGCTGGGTCGTCGTGAGCGGCTCGTAGCCCGGGCTCGGCCGGCTGAGATAGGCCGCGAGCGCGCGTCCCAATCTTCCGAGGATCTCCATCATGCGTAGGAACCACCCGCTCTCAAAAACCGAAAAACGACATTAGCCACAGATGAACGCAGTTAAACACGGATCGATGCATACAAGAAACACAAAACACCGTACTTCAAACCCCGAACCCCGAAAAGACCTTATTTGCCGCCGATGAACGCCGATGAATGCAGATCAGCATTTTCAAAGAACAAGAAAGCCAGAGAGAGACCCATAAGGCAATAATGATTGAGGCTCCAATGTTCATAGGCTAAGGCGGCGGGCTAGATTTTCGAATGATCTGTGACCGCGTTTTTCCGCGACCGACATTTTGTTCCAGATCTTATCGGCGTCCATCGGCGGCTAAAATAGATTCGCGCCTTTCATTGTGTCTGTGTTCATTCGTGTTTATCTGTGGCTGGAACGGTTTGGGGGGCGACGAATTTCTCGCCGGTCATTTCGTCGCGCGGGCGGGCAGTCCGCCCGCGGCGTAGATTTCGGAGTGAGGCTTGAATGCGAGCCAAGCGAAGGCAAAATGAACGCCGCTGTCCACCGGCGTGAGCCGCCGGCCTTTCAATTCGCCGGCGACCGCTCGGCCGAAGAGATCCCATTCGGAACCGGTTTCCCGGTCCACGATGCGCCCGTCGCGCAGCTCGAACGTCAAGGTGCGTTGATCCAGTCTCCGGCTGTACGCGGCGGCTGCCGGTATCCGGCGCGAATCCCTGATGACTTCGGCGTCGAGCGCGGAGAGCATGCCCTCGGCCGTGAAGACTGCCACCGGCTCGCTGCCTACCTCGTCATTGATGATGCGCGCCGACGCAAGCACTGTGAACGGATAGATGCGAACCGTGCGGTCCTGCTGCACGCCCAGCACGCGTTCCATGGCGGGCAGCCGCGGGTCCACAGGATCGGAAAACAGAAATGGGGAGTCGCCGATCCGGTCGTAGCCGCGATAGGGATTGCGCCCATAGGGCCGGCTGAAGCCCGTTTCACGCGAGAGCACTCGGCCTGCGGGATAGGCCTTGCGGAAGTCGGCGAAGGAAGCGATCGTGGAAGGCAGCTGTTCCAGCACGGTGCCTGCGTGCTTGCCGACAATTCCGGTGCCCGTGAACTGCTGCCACCAGCTTTCCGTCTGGCGGTCGTACATGACCAGATCGCTCTTACGGAGCTTTCCCGTGGTGCCGAAATCGAGCATCGTTCCGCCCACGCGACGGTTGAAGACGATCGAGGCGTTGCACAGCGGACAAAACGTCACGGCTATGGGCGCGCCGCCGACGGTGTCGTTGACGATCTCGTGGAACATCAGGATCTGGAGGGGATAGGCGCGCGCGTCGCCCTTGCGCTCGAAGACGATTACCGGTTCGCGCCCATCGAGC
>JAQBFV010000125.1:0-3033 GCA_032123035.1 Betaproteobacteria bacterium
GTCCTCCTATGCTTCTTCATCATCCCGGGAATCCTCTACTTCATGCTCAAAAGCGGTTATCGGTACTCATGCCCAAAGTGTGGTCTCCAAGTCGCCGCCGACAACTAGAGCCGCCACCAAAAAAATCACTGTATGCCGCCCCGAGCCCCGGCGGCCACCCCAAACTCCCCCAGTTGTGGCCGGGTCAAAATCCCCCACTTGACAGCAGCGGGACGGTGGATGGTTACACGTTGCGAGCGCGCTTCGCAACTCGAGCGGCGGCTTCTTTGAGGCGCCAGCTTTTACCTTCGAACTTGAGCAGGGTCGAGTGGTGCATCAGCCGATCGAGCAGCGGCGTGACAACAACGACATCGCCGAGGAATTTCGCCCAGTCCTCGACGGGTCGGTTCGACGTGACGATGGTTGACAGCTTCTCGTAGCGACTCATGAGCACGTCGGCGAGTTCTTCACCGGCAGCCGCCGGGAGCTTGCGCAGGAAGAGGTCGTCGATGACCAGCAGATCTTGGGCTTTGATCTGTGCGCGATACTTACGCAGCTCGCCGAGTTCGCGTGCTTCGTGGATTTCTTCGATCAACTGATGCGCTTCGCGGTAGAGGACTTTGTAGCCGCGTTGCACAGCGAGCTGGGCAAGGGCTTTAGCGCAGTGGCTTTTGCCGACGCCGGGCGGCCCGATGAACAGGGCATTCTCTCTTGCGTCGATGAACTTCAACGTCGCAAGCTCAAGCACGGCGCGTTTGGGCAGCCGGGGATTGTAGCTCCAGTCGAAGTCCTTCAGATCCTTGCGCTCCGGGAGCCCTGAGAGGGCGAAGCGCCGATCGAGCAGCCGCGAGCGGCGCCGGTCGAGCTCGTCTTGTACGAGACAGGCAAACGCTTCGATGAAGTCCATCTCGTGGTGGGCGACTTGCAGTGCTCGGGTATCCAGGGTCGCGGTCATGCCGGACAGCCGCAGCGATCGCAGTGCCCGTTCCAGCTCAGTCAGCGACATGCTCATCGGGTTGACTCCTCTTGGTTGCAGTGGACGATTGAGGCGGCAGCAGCACCTTCGGCGTGCTGCTCGAAGAAGATCTGGTAGTCGTCGATCGGCCGGATGTCGGCACCGACCTGGGTTAACGAGGTCGAAGCGCCGGCGGCGCCGTCCTGATCTGCGGTCACCGCAGCGGCGTGCTGCTCGAGGATGCGTTTGAGCGTCTGGTAAGAAGGCGTTGCGAGTGTCAAGGCCTTCACGCAAGCGGCCTCGATGGCCTCACGCTTATAGTGTTTGGGGAGATGGGTGAGGCCGTAGATCGCACGCTGCCCCGGCCGGCCGCGGCGGGCGAAGATCTTGCGCGCGAGCTCGGCGCTCGCGGGACCGATCTTGGCGGCCTTGGCCAGCAACCGCGCGGTCTCGCGCGAGGGGTTGAACAGCCGGTCTGCCTCCGGCAGCACGAACTGCCCTTTGCGCTCGGCCTTCTCGTGCCGACGCAGCACCTCGCCCTGTTCGTCGAGGATCTCGATTTCGCGCGCGTAGATCCGCACCGTGACCTGCGTGTGCAGTGGCGAGGGCAGCGCCGCGTAATACGACCCCTGCACCTGCACGAGCCCGGCGTCGTCGACGGTGCGCGTCTCTTGCTTGAAGTACCGGAACCGCTGCGCGGGCAACGCCCTCAAGTGCGGCTTCTCTTCCTCGAACATCGCCAGCACCTGGCGCTTCTTGCGCCCATGGATGCGCGGCGCCGCCCAGCGCTCCTCCCAGTGCGCAAGCCACGCGCTCTGCGCCTCAATGGAGTCGAACTTTCGCCCCTTCAGCGCCGTGTTCTGCGTATGTTGGATCGCGTTTTCTACAGCGCCCTTGCGATCAGGATCACGGACCCGGCAGGGGTCGGCGACGACGCCGTAGTGCGCGAGCAGCGCGGCGTACAGCGCATTGAGTTCGGGCTCGTAGAGGTCGGGGCGGATGACGCCTTGCTTGAGATTGTCGAGCACAACGTAAGCAACCGAACCGCCGATGGTCCTGAACGCCTCCTCGTGCAACCGCGCCCAGCTCTCCTGATCGGCCTTCCAGACGACTTTGCGGAAGCTCTTGCCCGAGTACTTCAGCGTCATCACGAACAGGTACGGCCGACGGTACTTGCCGTTCGCTGCCAGCGTCAGAGCGCCGAGCCCAAAGTCCACCTGCGCCTCCTCCCCCGGCTCACTCTCCAGCACATCGAAGCGCTCCGGATCGCGGACCTTCAAACCGCGCGCGAAGCGCTTCACGGAGTTGTAACGGTGCGTGAAGCCGAACTGCTCGACGAGGTCCTGGTAGATCGCCTGGGCGTTGCGCCCGAGCTGGACCTGCTCTTCGATCCAAGCGCGGTGCACCTCGCAGGCCGAACGGGCGTGTGGCAGCTCGGCCGGTGGCCGGGGTGGTGGAATTCGCCCTTCGTCTCCCTCAGAGCCGGTGGCCATGGGGGAATTTGAAAGCCGAGCGTAGCGGCGGATCGTCTTTCGATCCACCCCCGTGCGCCGGCTAATCTCGTGCTGGCTCGCGCCCTTCGCGAGCAGCGTCTCGATCGTGATCCGTAAATGCGACTTCAAAACGTTCAACTCCCTGCTCCCCAGATAAAAGGGAAGCAGCGTAAACGTCCCGCCGCACAGCGGCTCCCGGCGGCGCCGGGTTCAGGTCATAGCTGGGGGATTTTCAAGTGGCCACAACTGGGGGAGTTTGGGTGGCCGCCAGGGATCTGCCGCCAATGATCGGCTCGGCCGTTGGCGAATCATCATGTATTGAATGGCCGTGGTCGCGAGGCCGATGATCGTTCGGACGAGCCGCCCGATCGCTCGGAGCAGCTTGCAGGCTGCCCGCAGATTCAATTCCTGCATACTTTAATTCTTATAGGTGCCCGAATCAGAATATCGTGATTCTAAAGGCGTCGGAGATTTTTGCGGACCACAGCCAGCGCAGTGATCACAACAAGCTTGTTTTTATTCATATCATTCTCACGGAAGATAATTGGACTGTTCCCGGAACTCTCTCGATCCATTCGCGGCCAAAGCCGCTCCTCCAGAAACATA
>JAQBFV010000126.1:0-3351 GCA_032123035.1 Betaproteobacteria bacterium
TCCGGCAAGACGTGATCAGTCAGATGCGCTGCCGTCGCCACCATGCGCTGCGCGTTGCACGACGGGCACACGCCGCGCCCTTTGCACGAGAAGGCGATCAGGAAATCGTGCCCACACTGCCCGCACCGGGCCCGGGCAAAACCGTGGGTGCGTGCATACTGCAGGATTTCCCGTGATTGGACCCCCCTGATTTCCTAGGATTGGGACCACCCGATTTCCTGGGAATGGACCCACCCGATTTCCTCGGAATGGGACCACCGGCCGGAGCTGCTTTTCGGGCCCGTTGGCGTGCGCTTTTGCGCGCTGTCGCGGCTTCAGGAGCGGAACGGCGATGTCAACAGAGGCTCATTTTTCGGGGTCAGTCCCCAGTTCAGCCGGTGCCCGATCGTGGCGTCAGCGTCCTCTCGGCACGGATAACGTCAATCATCGTGGCCGGTCGGACGACAATCATCCTGGCCGGTTTGATGGGGATGATTGTCGTCGGTTCATGGTTCATGTCGTGGCTCCGGTGAACGGTCGGGGCGAGGTGTCGGCGACGGTGCCCAGGCGGCGATTTGCGGCAAAAGTGGCGTGCCGCACCACAGTGGGGCGGCGTAGAGGCCTGCTACGCGTTTTAAATCAGGTGGCAGGTCATGTGGTACGTCCTGTTGGAGGCGGTTGCTTGTCTTTCTCTTTCTGGTTGTCGCGCTGAATTTCCGCAATCACACTCAATCGCAGGGCTTTGGCGCCCTGCGTACACAGCGGTCCGCTATCGTCGTGCATTTTTTTGGCACGGGAGAGCTCGATGGCGCGGAGGGAATTGACGGTGCAGCGACATGAAGAAATCAAACGGCGCCTCGCCGATGGGCGCGGCGTCCGCGAGATTGCGAGCGCGCTGAGCTGTTCACGCCGCTTGGTGCGTGAGATCCGCGACGGGGTGCGCCTGACCCACCAGGCGGCGCTGGCCGGGGATCCGTTGTGGATGTCGCAGCTCGAGTGGCCGGTGATCATCCACGATCTGGGACTCGGTCATCCCCTGAAGTTCATCTGGCAAGAAAAGGCGCAGTCGCTGACGACGTATTCGAACTTCTGGAAGCAGTTCTATCGCAAGTTCCCGCAATACCGCCAGGCGAGCATCACCGCGCGAACCTTCGAGGCCGGGGAGCGCGTCGAGGTCGACTACGCCGGGGATGCGATCGAGTGGTACGAGATCAAGACGGGCGAGATCCACAACGCCCACGTATTCGTCTCCGGCTTGGGCTTCAGCCAATTGCTGTTTGCTTGGGCGGCCGAGGACATGAAGAGTCGCAACTGGATCGGCAGCCATCGCCGCATGTATACCTACTACGGCGGCGTGCCCCACGTCACGGTGCCCGATTGTTTGCGCCAAGGTGTAGTCAAGTGTCACCTCTACGATCCGGACCTGAACGAAGACTACGCCCACATGGCCGCGCACTTCTCCACCGCCATCGTCCCGGCGCGGGTGAGAAAGCCAAAGGATAAGGCGATCGTCGAGGGCCTGGTAAAGATCCTCTGTCGCTACTTCCGCTTCCGCTTTCGTCACTCACGATTTACCTCCATCGCCGAGATCAATCGCGCGCTCATGGTGTGCGTGGAGCGGATCAATGACCAGCGGCATCGTCGCTTTGGCGTCTCCCGCCGCGAACGCTTCGAGACGATGGAGAAGATCGCGCTCAAGGCCTTGCCCACCGTCGACTACGACGCCGGCGAGTGGAAGGAAGCCAAACTGCATCCCGATTGCTTCGTCGCGGTGGAAGGCGATTATTACAGCGCACCGCACATCCACCGCCATAAGACGCTACGCGTCAAGGTCACCGACAACCAGGTCGAAATCTTCCTCAACCTGGAGCGCCTGGCGATCCATCCCCGCTGCCGCATGAAAACCGGCCAGCGGATCAAGATCAAGGAGCACTTCCCGCCGAACAGCGATGCCTACTACGAGGCGACGCCGCAACGGTTGTTGTCGCAGTCGCGGTTTATCCATCCCGACCTCACCCACCTCTTCGTCGACCTGTTCAACCAGGACGTCTTCGCCCATATCCGCCGCGCCATGGGTCTGGTCTCCGCCTGCAGCAAGGAGATCAAGCTCCTCGGTCACGAGCTCGCCAGCGTGCGCATCGCCGCGGCGATCGCCACCATGCGCCGCTACGACCAGATCCGCGTTCCTTACTTCAAGGAGCTGCTCGATCAGGCGCGAAAACAGGCGCGCAACCCCCAGGCCGAGCGCGACATCGTGCGCAAGCCCGGCAACCCCATGCTCCGCTACGTTGGCGGCGCCGCGCTGCAGGCCGCTGACGAACCGTCCTCCCCCTCCACTGCAGCCCAGGAGAATCTACCGCGATGAGTATTGCTATCGCCAAAAACCAGTTGGCCGAGATGAAACTGTTCGGCATGCTCGGCGTGCTGGAAAACGCACTCGCCGAGGCCACCCGCAGTCAGCTCAGCGGCAGCGAGCTGCTCAATGTGTTGGTGCAAGCGGAAGTCGATTACCGGCAACAGCGAAAGACCGCCAATCGCATCAAAGCCGCCAAGTTCCGCGACCGCCCGGCCTTCGAGGACTTCGACTACACCGCCAAGCGTTCGCTCAGTCGGCCGCAGATCAAAGAAATCCACAGCCTCAGCTGGCTCGAAGACGCGCGGCCACTCATGCTCATCGGACCCACCGGTGTCGGCAAGACCTTTGTCGCGCAGGCGGCCGGACTGCACGCCTGCGCCAACGGCAAATCCGTCATGTTCACCAGCATCACCAAATGGCTCGAAAACCTCAACCTCGCACGCTCCAGCGGAACCTATCTGCGCTATCGGGACAAGCTCGCCAAGTTCGATCTGATCATTTTTGATGAAATGGGCAGTCGCAAACTCACCGCCACCGAAGCTCAGGATCTGTGCGAGATCTTGGAAGAGCGATCGGACCATAAATCCGTCGTCTTCACCTCCCAGCTGCCCCTCGATCACTGGAGCGAGGTGATCGCGGACACCGTCATCGCCGACGCCATCTTCGATCGCCTTCACCACTCCGCCCTCACCATCGACGTCACCGGAGAGAGCTATCGCGGCGTCAAAGCCAAAAAACTTGCTTCGCGCAACAAGGACGCGTAAAACTACTTCTCCGCGGCTCCGCCGGTAACCCATGCAAGGTGGGTCCAATCAGAGGAAACCGGGTGGGCACAATGCGCGAAATCCTGCATTTGTACTGCCGGGTCAATGATCCAGGCCGCATCGGTTCGAGCGCGATCAGCTCTGCCTTGATCTTCTCAATCCGTTTTTCGATCTGCGCGAGGCGCTTGTCGTTCTGGGTGGGCATTGGTATAGCATACATATGCTATGCTGCAAAAGCAACAACCACCGACA
>JAQBFV010000127.1:0-14131 GCA_032123035.1 Betaproteobacteria bacterium
ACCGATAAAGAGGAAGTGTATTGATTTAAGAGAGTTTTCTGTCCGCGTTTATCTGCGGTTAATAAGTTTTTTCGATTTTAGAGATACGTTCTATTCACGCGCTATGAAGTCGTTCTGGATCAAGACCGCCGGCAGCAAGACCGTACTCGAACTCCGCGATGTTCCATTACCGGAGCCCGGGCCGGGCCAGATCGGCATACGCGTGCGCGCGACGGCGCTCAACCGCGGTGAGCTCATCGCGGGCGGCGTGATGCATGGCGGCGCGGCGAAGCTCGGTGGCACCGAGGCGGCAGGCGAGGTCCGTGCGGTGGGCGAAGGCGTGACCGGTTGGAAGGAGGGCGACCGCGTCATGGGCCGCGTCCTCGGACAGGGCCGCGGCGCGTTTGGCGAGCACACGGTGATGCAGATCCACGAGGCGATGCCCGTGCCGGAGCGCTTGTCGTGGGAGCAAGCCGCGGCGGTCTCCGTAAGTTTCCTCACGGCTTATGACGCGGTCGTCGCCTATGGGCGGCTGCAGCGTGGCGAATGGCTGCTGGTCCTCGGCGCGTCATCGGGCGCGGGCGTGGCGAGCATTCAGACGGGAAAAGTGATCGGTGCGCGCGTGATGGGTACCTCGGGCTCGGCTGCCAAGCTGGAGCAGCTCAAGGCAATCGGGCTCGACGCCGGTATCCGGACCCGGAGCGCGGATTTCGCGGCGACGGTCAGAGAAGTGACAGGCGCAGGGGCCGACGTCGCGGTCAACTGTGTCGGCGGATCGATGTTCGGCGAATGCATGCGCTCGCTCGCTTTCGGGGGACGCCTTGCGACAGTTGGCTACCTGGATGGGGTCTACAAGACGGAGCTGGACTTGCAGGAGTTGCACGCCAACCGCCATGTGGTCTTCGGAATCTCCAACAGCCGGCTCAGCGAAGAGGGACGCGCGGCAACCGTGCGCGGCTTCGTGCGAGACGTGCTGCCGGCCATCGCGGACGGCGGCGTCACGCCTGTTATCGACCGGGTGTTTCCCTTCAGCGAACTGCCCGCGGCAAAGGCCTACATGGAGTCAAATTCTCAGGTGGGGAAGATCGTCGTGCGTGTCGCCTGAACGGCGAGGCGGTACCTCGAAGAGAAATACCGCGCCCGGCAAAGGTGCGCTACCGAAACTGGGAACGCAGCTGGACGGGTCTTCTGCCTCCGGTGAAGCTCGGCTCCACCCCGCGCCGGGACAGGGAGCGAGAGGGAGTCGGACCAAAGCGACGCGCATTGGCCGAGCTGCCGGGAATATACCCGCGCGCGCCCACAACTCGGGAACCGTCTTCGCGGTGCTGTCCCGCAATGGCGCCCGGCCTGAGCCGTATCTGACGAAGCCTCTTGTGCCGGCGACGATGCCCGACTACGGGCGCATACGGGTAGTAGCCGGTGTAGAACTCATTGCAATGCGCTTCCCGATAGCCCCCGCACGAATCGGACGCAACCGGCACCGGTACGTAGACGGGCGCGGCGTACTGATTCGCAGGGCTCGCTTTGGGCGCGGCGGCGTTGAGACCGATCGCGTTGCTTCGGATTCGGAAGGCTTCAACCGCCTCCAGCAGCCTCCGGTCCGGCGTGTAGACCGAAATTTTACTTTCGACCACGCCGACCTGCTGGGGCGCTTTCGGGTCGGCGGGCTGCTGGTTCGAGTAGTTGGTTACGCCGTGCTCATCCACCCATTTGTAGATCGGGGCAGAAGCGGCTGACACCGGAAGGATCGCGGCAACAGCAATCAGGCATCGAATAAAGGCGCGCATGGACATCTCCACCATGGCCGTTCTCGGAAACATGATACCAGCCTGGGGAAGACCTAGGGGAACAGGAAAATTTGACTGGATATTGCTTCCGCTGGGGCTAAAACGGGGGGTTAAGAAATGTTGAATGATGAATTTTGAATGAGGAATGATGAACCAACAGCTCTAACTGTCGTCAGTCGTCAGTCGTCACTTTCTGAGATAATCGGGACTACATCCTGTTGCCACCCGAGAGGGCACCAAATGAGTTCCAAAGTACGCAAGCTCGCCAGGCCATCGCCGCTCCGCGACCGCGTCAGCGCGGACGAGTGGGATACGCGGGTGAACCTTGCGGCGTGCTACCGCCTCGCCGCCCACTTCCGCATGACGGACATGATCTACACGCACATCTCGGCGCGCGTGCCCGGCCCGGAGCATCACTTCCTGATCAACGCCTTCGGCCTGCTGTGGGACGAGATCATGGCGTCCACGCTGGTCAAGGTTACGCTCGATGGAGAGACGGTCGAGGATCCGACGGGCAACGGTATCAACCGCGCCGGCTACGTGATCCACAGCGCCGTGCACCGCGCGCGGCTCGACGTGAACTGCGTCATCCATACTCACACTGCCGCTGGCATCGCGGTGTCGGCGCAGGAGGAGGGGCTGCTGCCAGTGTCCCAGCACGCGATGCGATTCACGAACAAGCTTGCCTATCACGATTACGAGGGACTCGCGCTCGACCTCGACGAGCAGCAGCGGCTCGTGCGGGACCTGGGTAACCACAAGGCGATGATCCTGCGCAATCACGGCCTGCTGACATGCGGGTCGTCCATCTACGAGGCGTTCGATCTGATGTATTACCTGGAGCGCGCGTGCCAGACCCAGATCAACGCGATGTCGGGCGGCGCAAAGCTGAGAGTTCCCCCGCCGGCGGTGGCAGAAAAAGTGGCCGGTCAGTTTCAGGGGCTGCCGTACAAGGCCAGGCGGCCGGAGTGGAAGGCGTTAATGCGCATGCTCGACAAGACCGATCCGTCTTACAAAGAATGAGGTGACCGGTGACCAGTGACCCGTCACCGAACAAAGTGATGATTAATGGTGATGATTAATGGTGATGTACAACCTGCCTCCCATCACCAGTACGCATCACCAGTTTTCATCACCAGTTCCCATCACTCATTTTTGGCAGGGGTGAGGCCTTTAGTCTTGATGACGCTAGCGGCGGCGGGAGTGGTCAGGTGCTGAATCAGCGACTTCGCCGCCTCTGACTGCCTCGTGCCGGTGAGGATGCCGGCCGAGAAAACGGTTACCTGGTTGAGCTCCGCCGGAAGCGGGCCGACGAGCTCGGCGCCGGGAACGGAAAGCAGCTCGCTCACCATCTGCACGGCCAGACCGGCTTCGCCGGCCACCACGACTTCGGCGATGAGGCCACCCGGCTTGATCCTGGCCTTGGCCTTTACCTGCTCAGCGATTCCCAGACGCTCGATCAGGCGAGCGAAGTAGACACCGCTTAGCCCGGACGAGGTGTAGGCCACCGATTTCGCATCAAGCAGGGCGCGTTTGAACGCATCGACCGAGCTGATGTCGGGCTTGGGGGTGCCCGCGCACACGGCGACGCCGATGCCCGAGCTCGCGAGATCGATGCGGCTGCCCGGGGTGACCTTGCCCAGCTTCGTCATCTCGTCAATTCCGGCCGCGGTCGCAATCACCATGTCCGCCGTCTCGCCATTCTTGATGAGGCCCAAAGTCTGGGCGGTGGTGTTGTAGCTGATCGAGACCTTATGCCCGCTTGCGCGCTCGAATGGCGGCACGAGCTCGGCAAGCACCGAGCGGACGGCGTTGGTGGCGAAGAGTTTGAGTTCAGCCATCGGGTTGCGTAAGAGCCGTGAATCGCGAATCCTAAATCGTGAATCGAGCCGGGCTAAACCCCAAGATTTAGCCGCAGATACACGCAGATAAACACAGATTCATTTTCATTACTTCGTCACCCATCACCCATCACTCATCATTGATGAGCTACCCCGTCATTTGCCGGTGCGGGAGAGATAGGTCCGCCGCACATTGTAGCTATGCCGTCCCTCCGAAAAGACGGCGCGCGGATCGGATTCGGGCAGCCTGAACCCGTCTGGGAGACGCGTGCGCTTGAGCGTTTCCTCGAGCGACCAGCCCGCACCGAGCGCCTTATTCACTTCTTGCGTGACCTCGCTGAAATAGAGCAGGTACTTCCCGAGTACCTCGCGCCCGGAAATGGGCGCATGGCCCGACACGAGCTTTTCGACTTCCAGCGTCTGCACGAAGCGGCTGATCATCTCCAGGTACGCGGGCGCATTGCTTTCGAGACAGAGGCCGAATGAGCCGACCGTGACGTTTCCAGTCCATGCGGCCTTGGCGCTTGGCACGTAGACGATGGTGTCGCCAGGGGTATTCGCAGGGCCAAACCAGTGCACTTCGACCGTCCGGTCACCGAGGTCAATCGACAGCCGGTCGTCGAAGACGATATCGGGCGCGCGATAAATGACGCCTTCGAAGATCTTCGGGTCGTTGCCTACCGTCGGGAGCATGAATTCCCGCTCATGCTCGAAGTAGGGCGTCCGCGCGGCCGTCTCGCGCTGCTGGATGACTAGGGTCTCCGCTGGAAACGCGCAGTTCCCGAAGGTGTGGTCGGCGTGGTAGTTGGTATTGACGAGGTAACGGATCGGTTTGTCGGTCACCTCGCGCACGCGTTCCTGGATCTGTTTCGCCATCGCGATCGAGATGTGCGCATCGATCACGAGCACACCCTTGCTGCCGACTACGAAGCCCGCGTTGTCCACCCCGGGAAGGCTCGAAATGAGCGCATAGACGTTCTCCCCGAGCTGCTCGATCGAGAGCTTGCAGCCGGTCGGGTTGAGCTTCCATTTGACGAAGTCGTCCGGGAAGTCCAGCCACTCGAGCATCTTGGGTTTCCGGTTCATGCTCGGTACCTGGATGGATATTGGAGATGGCATGATTCGTTCTCGATCGATTGTCGACTCCCGGGTGATGTTTCTCCAATGTGTTGACAGGCGCCTGCACCAATCAGCGAGTTGTCTGCTCGGCCGCGGTCAACGGCATAGTGTTGATGTTACCGCGCGCCGGGGGTAGCATGAAGTCCGGACTATGGTGCACGCGCCGGGCACCGGCCTGGTTCCGGTTCCATTCACCATTTTCCGTTAGCGGAGGGCCGGCATGACGCAACGTTCCATCAGATCCATTATCGAGCATCAGGAGCTCGTAACGTCTTCCGGCAGCTCGACCGTCGCGGAGGCGGCCCGCCTGATGAGAGAGAAGGCGGTTGGCGCTGTCATGGTGGTGGAAGAGGGTAAGCTCGTCGGGATCTTCACCGAGCGTGACGCGCTATTTCGCGTCGTCGCGGAGTCCCGTGATGCGCAGGCGACACGATTGTCAGAGGTCATGACGCGCGACGCCCAAACCGTTCATCCAGACAGGGCGTTTACCGACGCGCTCCACATCATGCACGAGGGCGGCTTCCGGCATGTGCCCGTGGTAGAGGACGGCCGCCCGATCGGGATGATCTCCACGCGCGATGCGCTCGGACCGGAGCTGGAAGACTTCGTCTACGAGCTGCTGCGGCAGGAACAGGCCCAGGACGTTCTTTCCGGCTAGCCGGATCGATCCGGGGAAGGCAGCACGAAAAAGCGGCGGGGATTTCCCGCCGCTTTCCACTTTAGCGCCCGCTAGGTCTGTTCGAGCGCGGCGAGATCCTCCGGTGCGAGTCTGAGCCCCGCCGCGGCCGCATTTTCCTCGAGATGGGCGATCGAGCTGGTTCCGGGGATCGGCAGCATTACCGGAGAGTGCGCAAGCAGCCAGGCGAGCGCCACCTGCGAGGGTGTTGCGCCATGGCGCGCGGCGACGCGCTTTACTCTCGCCGAGTGCAACGCGTGGCCCGCGCCAAGCGGATACCATGGAATGAAGGCGATGCCGGCCTTCTCGCAGGCCGCGAGCACGTCATCCGAGGCGCGGTCTTCAATGTTGTACTTGTTCTGAACGGAGACGACGGGCGCGATCTGTCGGGCCTGTTCGAGCTGCCGCACGCTCACGCTGGAGACGCCAAGGTGCCGAATCTTGCCTGCCTTTTGCAGCTCGGCGAGGGTGCCGAAAGACTCGGCAAAGGGCACGTTCGAGTCTGGAGTGTGAAACTGGTAGAGATCGATGCGCTCGAGCCGCAGCCGTTGCAGACTGCCGTCGAGGGCACGGCGCAGATGCTCGGGCCGTCCGTCAGGCACCCAGCTGCGGTTCGGGCGCGCGAAACCGCCTTTGGTTCCGATCACGAGCTCGGCGGGATAGGGGTGAAGCGCTTCGGCGATCAGTTTTTCCGATACCTCGGGGCCGTAGCTGTCGGCGGTATCGAAGAAGTTGTGCCCCAGCTCGAAGGCACGAACGAGCAGCCTGCGCATCGCCGCCCGGTCCTTCGGCTCGCCCCAGATGCCGGGACCCGTGACGCGCATGGCCCCGAACGCGCTGCGGTTCACGGTCAACTCACCCAGCCGGATCGTGCCCGCACCGGCGGCAGGCCTTGTCGCCTCACTCATGAAGATGCCGGGTGATCACTTCATCACATCGTCGCCCGGTTGGTCAGGTGAGCTGAAAGCCATCCTTGTACTTGAGCAGCCAAGCGTCGAACGACAGCAGCGAGGGGTTAAGGCTGCGCGAGAGCTCGACATTGCGCACTGAGCCGAACTCGACCTCGAAATCGTGCTGGAACTGGAACATGTTCGTGAGGTCCTGGGCTGCCGGGAAGTCGAGAGCGCGGTACTCCTCGAACGGTATGTGTTTGTAGACGACTTTCTGGCGCAGCGCCCGGGTCATGGCGGCGGCCATCTGCTTGCCAGTAAGGTGCTCGCCAGCGATGCCGACGTTCTTGCCGATGAACTGGACGCCACGCTTGAATACGCCGAAGGCGCATTTGCCGATATCCTCGGCGGCGATGCCCGGCAGCCGCTTCTCGCCCAGAGGCAGGGCGAATACAAGCGTGCCGTCTGCCTGTTTCTTCGGTCCCATCTGCATGTAAATCAGGTTTTCCCAGTAAAAGGACCCGAGGAGATAGGACGTCGGCAGCCCGATCTGCCTGAATGCATTGTCCGACGCGCCCTTGCCGTCGAAATGCGGCACCTTGTACTTGTCCATGATGGTAGGAAGGCGGTTGTCGTTGAGCGGAACGAGCTTGCGCGTGTCCTCCAGCGTGGACCAGATGACGTGCGTGGCACCTGCGTTCTTCGCGGCCTGGGCCATGGCGGCGGCCTGGGCCATCTCCCGTTCCGGCAGGCAGTGGTCCCAGTAGAAGGTGACGCAGTACACGCCGTAGACGCCGTGGAACGCCAGCTTGAGGCTGTTCAGGTTGTCGATATCGGCTGCAACCACTTCCGCCCCCAGCTTTTTAAGCTCTTGCGCCTTTTCGGAATTGACGTCCCGCGTCAGTGCGCGCACGGTGAAGGGCCCGTACGGCTCGCTCAGGATCGCGCGTACCAAGGCGCCGCCCTGCGTGCCGGTGGCACCCACGACAGCAATGATTTTTTTGTCGGCCATGAAAATTTTTCCCGTGCAGGTTTGAGGGGCGATGCGACTCCGGATAATGCAACTTACCCCGAGCCAGTGTGGGTTACAAGAGGGATTCTCGCATGTTCCAGGCGGAATCCTGTGTGACGCGTGACCGTAAGGAACAGTTCATGTTTAAATCCAAAACTAAACAGCCCGCCGGGGCGGCGTGAAACGCCTATCCGGATCTGGCGGTTGCTACCTGGTTGTTTGGGATAGGGTGCCCACCCTTGCTCGTCGGGACTGCCGGGCGTATCGTTCGCATCCAACAAGCGTCTGATAAGGGGAGGGCGATCGGCTCCAGGCTTCTTTTCTGGAGTTGGTGTCCGGAATTCGTTATACCGTCAAAATGGCGAGGAATAGCACCGCCTGATTAAGATCGCGCCTGCTCTACGGCTGGAGCTTTTCCCCCGCCCCAATTTCTGGGCAATTCTGTTTGAGAATCTGAATAAGAAAGGCACGACATGTATAAGAACATCCTGCTGCCCCACGACGGCTCGGAGCTCTCCGACGAAGCGGTGGATCACGGCATTGCGTTAGCCCGGTCCGTCAAGGCAAAACTGACGGTGATGCACGTGGTTGCGCACCGCAATCTCGTCCTCGACGAAGGCGTGTCGTCGAAGCTGGTCCAGAAGCTCGAGAGCGATTACGAAAATCTGGCCAAAAAGAACGCCGAGGCATTGCTGGATAAAGTAACGGCGCGCGCGAAGGCGGGCGGCGTCGAGAGCGCCAGCCTGGTCGTGGTCGGTGATGATCCCTACAAGGAAATCATCGACAAGGCCGGTGAGCTCGGGTGCGACCTTGTCGTCATGGCTTCGCACGGGCGCAGGGGCCTGGAAGGCCTGCTGCTTGGCAGCGAGACGGTCAAGCTTCTTACCCATAGCCAGATACCGGTCCTGGTCGTGCGCCACCGGTAGCAGCGGCCCGGCGACCCAGCCCGGGAAGAAGGAAGACGCGATGCGAGCCGTGCTGGCGCGAGCCGCGTGAGCCGATCGTCCAGTATGGCCCCTTCGTCATGAATACCCGCGACGAAATCGAGGAGGCCATACGAGACTATCAGAGCAGTGCCCTGACTAAATATTTAGGAGAGAGAGCTGGACGACGCTGAATGTTGAATGATGAATTTTAGATGAATAATGATGAGACGCGATTCGTCACCCATCACCCATCACCCATCACCCATCATCCATCACCCATCATCCATCACCCATCACCCATCACCGATATGATCATTGATTGCCACGGACATTACACGACCGCACCCCGAGCGCTTGAGGACTACCGCAAGCGCCAGATCGAGGCGCTCACGCGGCCTTCTCACCGGCAGTCGAAAGGAACGGTGGGGATCGCGGATGACCAGATCCGGGAGAGTCTGGAGGGCTCGCAGCTCAAGCTTCAGCGTGAGCGCGGAACCGATGTCACTATTTTCTCGCCGCGGGCCGGCGGGATGGGGCATCACATCGGCGATGCGATCACGAGCCAGCACTGGTCGGAGACCTGTAACGATCTGATCCATCGGGCCTGCACGCTTTATCCGAAGAATTTTGTCGGCGTATGCCAGTTGCCCCAGAGCCCCGGCGTGCGCCCGAGCAACTGCATCGGCGAGCTCGAGCGCTGCGTGAACGAGTTGGGTTTTATTGGCTGCAACCTGAACCCGGACCCGTCGGGCGGCTACTGGACCGATCCGCCGCTCACCGACCGGTGGTGGTACCCCCTATATGAAAAGATAGTGGAGCTCGACGTGCCGGCGATGGTGCACGTCAGCGCGTCCTGCAATCCGAACTTTCACTTCACCGGGGCCCATTACATCAATGCCGACACGACGGCATTCATGCAGTTCATCACCTCCGATCTTTTCAAGGATTTCCCAACTCTGAAGTTTGTCATTCCGCACGGGGGCGGCGCCGTGCCGTATCACTGGGGCCGTTACCGCGGCATCGCGCAGGACATGGGTCGCCCGCCGTTGAAGGATCTGCTGCTCAAGAATGTTTTCTTCGACACCTGCGTCTACCACCGTCCCGGGATCGAGCTCCTGCTCGAGGTGATCCCGGCGGACAACATCCTGTTCGCGTCCGAGATGGTCGGCGCGGTGCGCGGCATCGATCCGGAAACGGGTCATTACTACGACGACACGAAGCGCTACCTGGACGCCATCGACTGGCTCTCCCCCGGGGACCGGGAGAAGATCTTTCACCTCAACGTGCGTCGCGTCTACAGCCGCCTCGCGCAGCATGGCGCGTAAGGCGCCAGGAAAACGGGGAACCCGGAACGAACGACGGCATCGAACTACGTTTCCAGTTTCCAGTTTCCAGTTTCCAGTTTCCAGTTTCCAGTTTCCAGTTTCCAGTTTCCAGTTTCCAGTTTCCAGTTTCCAGTTTCACGGCGTTGTGCGGCCCGCGTCGTCGATCAATGATTGAAGCTGTTCGGCGCGGGTCATGCCCGCGGCCGAGAGGCTGGCGGCGAATGCCGACGACGGCCCCACAAGCGGCGCCGCGTCGCACTCGAGGAAGCAAAGGCACCCGCGCCGAGGGTCGTAAATGAAGTCAATCCGCGCCGCCCAGTTGACGCCGAACAGCCGGGCAATCTTGAGCGCCGTGTCGCGGACCCGTCCGCCGAGAGCGTCGTCCGTCAGCACCTCACGACGGGGCATGAACAGATACTTGCGGGCGAACGAATACGGTGTCCCCTCCGGCAGGAGGATCCGCAATGGCAGTCCGGTCCGTTCGCGGATTACGCCTACCGTTAGCTCCGTTCCGCGTACCTGCTCCTGCGCAATGTAATTTTCGGTTCGGAAGCGCGGTGGAATTGGTCCTTCCCGCAGGACTTTCACGCCAATCGAGTCGGAGCCGCGCCGGGGCTTCAGGACCAGCGGGAACGGCATTGCGCCAGCCTCACCGGCCAGCGCGGTCGCGGGGCAGGCGACGTCGTGCGCCACGGCGAGACGGAGGGCTTCGTACTTGTCATAGCAGCGTTCCATCACCGCCGCTGCGGGCCCGCAGAAAGGTCTCGCCGCGCGGGTGAGCGCCCGTGTCGCAAGCAGCATGACGGGGTCGGAAACGCGCAGCAGGAGCGGGCCTGGCGGCAGGCTCGCGATCCGGTTCTCGCGAAACGGGATCAGGCTCACCGTGTGGCCCGCGCGCTCCAGCTCGGCAACGATCGAGCGTGCCTCGACGCGATGGATCCACGCAAGCGGACGGAACCGCCAGGGCTCGTGCAGGACCGTCAGGTTCACGCGATCAACGACTCCAGCTGCATTTACGGATTATCATCTGGAAACAGGGCATTGGAAAACTGCATCGCGCTGACCTGATGGACCGGCTCTTGCGCTTTCTGTCCGGGCGCGGTATCCCTGATCCGCCGCCTGGGATGTTTCGCATGCCTCTCGAGGATCGAGGAGAAGGATGAAGCGATGAAGAATCGAACCGTCGTCTGGATGCTCGTATTCCTGTTCGCGGTCGTGGTGGTGGTTGCGTTGCTGTTTGTACCTTTGCGCGCCGCGTTTCTCGCCAACCCGCTTTTCAACAGCATGATCATTGGCGTGCTCGCGGTCGGCATCGGCATCATCTTCCAGCAGGTCCTGAGCCTGCAATACGAACACGTATGGCTCGATGGGCGTCAGGCGGGCGCCCCGGCGTTCGGATCTGGCGAGCCGCGTATGCTCGCGCCGTTGGCGCGAATGCTTTCGGCGCGTGAAGGGACGCCGCGCCTGTCGGCCACGGTGATGCGCTCGCTGCTCGACGGCATCCGGCTGCGCCTCGACCAGAACCGCGATATCTCGCGCTACCTCGTCGGGCTGCTCATCTTCCTCGGGCTGCTGGGAACCTTCTGGGGCCTGCTCGACACCGTGGTCGCGGTCAGCAAGGTGATCGCCAGCCTGCAGGTGGCGGGTGGAGACGTGGGCGAGACGTTCGGACGGTTGAGGGACAACCTCCAGGGGCCCCTTGCCGGGATGGGCACGGCCTTCAGCTCCTCGTTGTTCGGCCTGGCGGGAGCGCTCGTCCTGGGCTTTCTCGACCTCCAGGCAGGGCACGCCGAAAACCGGTTCTTCAAGGAACTGGAAGACTGGCTCGCCGAGCTGACGCATTTGCCGAGCAGCGCGCTGCTCGCGGAGGGTGAACGCACGATCCCTGCTTATGTCGAGGCGCTGCTGGAGAAGACGGCGGACAGCCTCGAGGGCCTCGAGCGCATCCTGTCGCGCGGGGAGGAAGACCGAACCATGATGCGTGATCAACTGCTGCAGCTGACGGCCCGGCTCGCCGATCTCACGGACCAAATTCGCGGAGAGCAGCAGCTCATCAAGGGGCTCGCGCGTCAGCATCAGGATCTCCAGCCGATCATCTCGCGTCTCGCGGCCGCGGCCGAGTCGGGTTGGGGCATGGACGACGCGGTGCGCGCGCATTTTCGCAGCATGGACCTCAACCTGCGCCGCCTCGTGGAGGAGGGGGCTGCCGAGCGCCGGCAGGTGGCGGAGGATCTCCGTAACGAGCTGCGCCTGCTGACGCGCACGATCGCCGGCCGCTCCGGCGGAGGCGCCTGAGGGCACACGCCCATGTTTCAGCTCGGCCGCCGCACACGCACCATCGACATCTGGCCGGGGTTCGTCGATGCGCTCGCCTCGGTACTGCTCGTTTTCATTTTCATGCTGCTGCTGTTCGTGCTGGCGCAGTTCTACGCCTCATGGGAGCTGGCGGGACGCGCGGCGACGATTACCCGGCTCCAGCAGAGCATCAACGAGCTTGCCGAGACGCTCTCGCTCGAGCGCGACCGCAGCACGAGCCTGGAGAGCCGGCTCGCCGACACGGAGGAGCGCCTGCGCGCCACCCTGGCTGAGCGTGACGAGGTCTCGGGGCGGCTGCGTCTGGCGCTGGAGCGCGCCGCAGTGACAGCGGCCGATCTCGCTGAAGCGAGGAAGATCATCTCCGTCGACAAGGAGGCGATCAAGGCGCGTCTTGCGGAAATTGCCAGCCTGCAGCAGGACATTGCGGCCTTGCGCGAGCTGCGCCGCGAGCTCGAGCAGCAGATCGCGCAGCGCGATACCGAGCTCACTGCGTTGCGCGATCGCTCGAAGCAGCTTGAAGCGCGTCTTTCCAGTGAAGAGGAGCGGACGCGGCTGGCACAGAAGGAGATCGACAATCGCGACATCCGCGTCGCCGATCTGGCCGCCCGCGTCGAGGAGCAGGATAAGGCGCTCGCCGAGGGACGGCGGCTGTCGCAGCGCGCGGAGAGCCGTATCACCGACCTTAATCAGCAGGTGCAGGCGCTGCGCCGGCAGCTGGCGGAGCTGTCCGCCGCGCTCAAGCTTGCCGAAGCGAAGGTGAAGGATCAAAAAGTCGAGATCGCGGGTCTCGGCGAGCGCCTGAACCTCGCCCTGGCGCGCAAGGTGCAGGAGCTCAACCGCTATCGCTCAGAGTTCTTCGGCCGGCTGCGCGAGGCGCTGGGCGAGCGCGACGATATTCGCATCGTCGGCGACCGATTCGTGTTCCAGTCGGAGGTGCTGTTCGAGAGCGGGTCGGCGGAGCTCGGTGCACCGGGCCAACGCCAGATGAAGCGACTGGCCGAGACTTTGAAGGACGTGTCCGCGCGCATTCCAGGCGACGTCGATTGGGTGCTGCGCGTCGATGGCCATACCGACCGGAGGCCGATCAGCACGCAGAAGTTTCCGTCCAACTGGGAGTTGTCAGTGGCGCGGGCGCTTTCCATCGTGCGCTTCCTCATCGCGGAAGGCATTCCGGCGCGGCGCCTGATTGCAGCCGGTTTTGGCGAGTACCACCCGCTCGATCCGGCTAACACGCGGGGGGCGTGGCAGCGCAACCGGCGCATCGAGATCCGGCTGACGCTGCCGTAGCGCGCGTCAAAAATCGTAAGACATTATTAACCGCAGATGAACACAGATCAAAATACGCAAAGAACGAACCGCGACAGAACCAGATTTAAGCCGCCGATGAACGCCGATGAACGCCGATCAGAACAACAGACAACCAAGAGCCACACAACCAGCAGTATTTACGAGATTTCCAAAAAGAGCGTGCGGCTCTCGATAAAAACCGATTATTAGCGTAGTTTGTTCTTTGTGTTATCGGTGTTCATCGGCGGCAAATATAGGTTTTGATTTTCTGTTAAATCTGTGTTTATCTGCGTTTAATTCCTGGTTTCTAAACGAAGCCCGATTCACGTTTCACGATTCACGAGCCACAGCGGGCGTTTATCTGCGGCTAAATTGTTCTTCTTCTAAAACCCACTTTCCCGAATCAGGACCGCGGCGGTGTAGCGCAGTGCCTCCCACAGAAAGCTGCGCGGCTCGCCGTCGATGACGGCGGAGCCGAGCGTCGCCGAAGGGCGGGGTGGCGGACGGTCGAGCTTCAACCTCACGCGGTAGAGCGCCGACTTGGGGGTTAGCCGTTGCGCGTTGTTGGTGGTGGTGGAGATCGGGCCACCGTGGTTTGCAGCGAGCGCAGGTGTCGGCAACGAAACCGTGCGGGCAGCATCGATCTCCTCGACGGTTCCATAAATCGGCGCGAGCTCGTCCCCGCGCGGAAAGAACCGCCCGCGGTTGCCAACGCGGAGGCGGTCGAGGTCGCGTTCCTCCACGAAAACCTCGACGATCCATGTCGCGGGGTCGATGACGATGCCGAGCGGCTGCGTGGGCCGGACCCAGGTGCCTCGCGCGAGTTGCG
The DNA here is from genome assembly GCA_032123035.1 of Betaproteobacteria bacterium. Lineage (GTDB taxonomy): Bacteria > Pseudomonadota > Gammaproteobacteria > Burkholderiales > SG8-41 > SG8-41. The sequence continues at coordinate 13,988 of JAQBFV010000127.1, forward strand.
GATCGACGTCGAGCAGTATGCCGGCGATGGGCGCCCTTACCGCGAGACGCGCGCGCTCGGCTGCTTGCGCCGTCGCTTCGGCGAGCTCGCGCGCAAGCTGCACTGCGATGACCGCTCGCCGCTCCTGCTCGTCGGGCAGGCCTG
>JAQBFV010000128.1:0-4660 GCA_032123035.1 Betaproteobacteria bacterium
GGACAATAGTGTGAGCGCGAGGCCTCGTAATGTCATTCTCATCGGCGGCTAATCCCCGGTTCGAACGCCAGCGGGTAAAGGAAGGATAACGGCGATAATGGGGTCAGGTCCACGTTTCTGAAGTTGACGCAAACAACAGGACCTGACACGACTTCTCCCTTCGTCCATCACACGGATTCAGAACGCCCCGGATCTCGCCCCGAAAGGGACGTGCATGTCACAATCCGGGTTGATGCCGAAATACCGAATCACCCGCGAGAGCCTGCTCGACGGCAGCCACCACGCACGAGTTCGCGCCGGTCAGGGCCCACACGTCCGGTTCATGACCGACGAAGAGCGCGGCACGCACGTCGCGGAAATCCTTGCTCGCGCCCCAAAGCCGGGACGCATCTGGGTGTTCGCCTACGGTTCCCTCATGTGGAACCCGGCGTTTCATTACGTCGAGCGGCGCACGGCCCGCATCTACGGCTTTCATCGCCAGTTCTGCCTGTTGGCGCGCGGGGGGCGGGGCAGCCCCGAGCGCCCCGGCCTGATGCTGTCGCTCGAGTCGGGCGGCAGCTGCATGGGAGTTGCCTACCGGATTGCCGCCGAGGCTGCGGTGACCGAGCTCGACGTGCTGTGGCGGCGGGAAATGTCGTCCCGGGCCTACCGGCCCGTTTGGGCCACCGCCTACATGCGGCGCGGGCCGGGGCCGGCAATCGTGTTTGCCGTGAACCGTTCCCACGAGCGCTACGTGCCGGGGCTCGACACCGAGACTATCGCGCGCTATCTGGCAACCGGTGCGGGATTGACTGGCAGCTGCCGCGAATACCTGTTCGACACGGCCGAGCACATGCGTGAGCTTGGCATACGCGATCGCGGGATAGAGGCGCTGACGCATCGGGTGCGCGACCTTCGCCCGCACGAAGAGCCGCCGTCGCCGTGAGCTGAAATCCGCTCAACAGGCAAACATGGGGTCAGGTCCACGTTTCTGAAGCTCAAGCAGAAATGGGTACCTGACTCTATTTCTTCTATACTCGATCATCACCGCGACGGCGACGCTGGGCCGCCGGCGGCTCATGCAGCCTGGCGCGTGTTTTTCTTGATGAATTCGACCATGCGCGCCACCCCCTGCTCGATCGCCTGTTTCGAGGCCGCGTAGGAAAAGCGCACATGCTGTCCTTCTTCCGGCACGCGCGATCCGAAATGGATGTCGGCCAGAATCGCCACGCCCGCCTCGTTCAGCAGGCGCTTCCTGAACTCCTCGGAGTCGGCCACGCCGATCACTCTGCAGGCTTCCGTGACGTTGGGCCAGACATAAAATGCTCCGCCCGGGTTGCGGCAGGTCACGCCCGGCACCTTGTTGAGCAGGTCGACGATCAGGTCGCGCCGCTCGAGAAAGCTTGCGCGCATCATCGCCGCCGCGTCCTGCGGGCCGGTGATCGCTTCCAGCGCCGCCCACTGCGAGATCTGCGAGGCGCAGGACTCGGTGTTGGTGATCCAGCGCGCGAACACCGGCGCGAGCGCCGGGTTGGCGGTGAAGCCGATGCGCCAGCCGGTCATCGCCCAGGTCTTGGAGGCACCGTCGGAAATGATGGTGCGCTCGTACATCCCGGGCAGTTGCGCGATGGAGAAGAATTCGCCCGTGTAGCAAAGCCGCGAATAAATCTCGTCGGCGTAGATCCACACCTGCGGGTGCTTGCGCAGGATCGCCGCGATCGCTTCCAGGTCCTGGCGCGACAGCAGGCCCCCGGTGGGATTATGCGGGTAATTCAGGATCAGGAGCCGCGTCTTCGGCGTGATCAGCCGCTCGAGCTCCGCCGGGTCGAAGGCGAAGTCGCGCGCCTCGTGCAGGTGGATCGGCACGGCCTTGGCGCCGTTGGCGAGGATCTGCGACTCGTAGATCGGAAAACCCGGGTTGGGGTAGATCACTTCGTCGCCCGCGCCGTGATCGGTGGTGGACAGGATCGCATAGGCGATGAAGGGTTTTGCCCCTGCGCCCACCACCACGTCCTCGGGCCGGATCGGCAAGCCACCGCGCATGCCCGCCATGTACGTTGCGGCGGCCGCGCGCAGCTCGTCGATGCCGGCCGACGGCGTATAGCCGTGCTTGCCGCCCTGGATGGCGCGAATCGCCGCCGCCTGCACGTTGTCCGGCGCCGGAAAATCAGGCTGCCCGATGCAAAAACTGATGATGTCCTTGCCCTGGCGCGCAAGCGCGTTGACCTCGGCGAGGACGACGAAGGCGTTTTCGGTGCCCAGGCTCCGGGCACGGCGGCTGATGTCGGGCATCTGTTCCCCCTTAGGCGCGCATTTTACAGTGCCAGGATTGCCGGCCGATTCCGGAGTGTCGACGGGCTGCGCACACGGGCATTGTGCATTCGGAACTGTCTCGCGTGCAACGGCGGCTGCGTCGTGGGCGCAGAATCCCGAATCAGTACAGGGTACTTGGAGTCAAGTCTTGTGTTTGGCCTGGTCGACGTCCACGACAAGGCAGGCACCGGAAGGTCAGCTTTTGGCCGAAAGCGGGCATTTTCTGATGAGCGCTTACAACCCATTGCGGTCATTCGGGCAAGAAGTATCGCCAAACAAAAACCCCGCCGAAGCGGGGTCTGTGTACACGGCTGCCATCTAGCAGGATGGCCGCCAGGTATTTCTCTATCGTATTTTCAGAGGTTGAAATACCTTGATTAACGGTTTGCCGACATCAGCACAATCACCTCTCGGAGGGCGAAACCTCACCTACTTTCTTGAGAGCCGCTTCTGTGATATTCGAATCGACTAATGCATCGTAGCTGGGCGCAGCACCTTTATACTTTTTCAAACTTGTATTGAAGTCGTTGGTCCAGTCGATCGCTTTCTTCGGCAAGCCATTGTTAACCGACCACATCTTTTCGGCAACGAAGATGTCGTAGGTTTTGGCCATGATCTGCGGGTGTTTTTGATACACAGGTTTGATCCACTTTATTGCTGACGCCAGATAACCAGCCTTATCTTTATAAGCAGCCCGATTTGACTCCATCATGGCAGCGGCGAATCGCACATACATGTCAGGATTGCTCTTTAACTTTGCTTCTGGCGCTATAAACGCGCCGTAAAGATAATGGGGCTGTGTCTTCCACAGATCGGCAACTGAATTGACGCCTTTCCGTTGAGACTGGGCCAGAAATACCTGCTCAACGTGAATGAGCACAGCGTCGGCCTTTTTATTGACCAGAAAGGGTACTCGGGCCGGCGGCGGAGTCTTGATGTATTTAACATCGCTGTCCGTCAGCCCTACCGACTGTAGCACCGAAAGCGCGCCAAGATGACTATAGCCGCCACGTCCCTCGATGCCGATCGTATGACCACGGAGTGCTTTTGCACTCTTAATTTCCGGGGCGGTTGCGAGCTGCGCTTCAAATCGAAACGCCATGCAATGGAACATCTTGAGACCGCTACCTCGTGAAATGCCGCTCATGGCAATCGGTGCCGGGGTCCAGGCCGCATCCAGACCGCTTTGTGCGCTCGCTGCGGCCCTGTGAGTGGCCACGCCACCACGGAAGAATTTAATCTCGACGTCTAAACCGTACTTCTCGAATATTCCGTTATCCAGTGCGTAAAAGACCGGCAAGTGCACCATGGGTGGCGGCTTTACGGGCATTCCCAGTACCAATTTATCGTCTGCCAGAGCCGATTGTATTGGCAAAACGGCAAATGCAACGCCTAACGAAGTGGCGGCAATCACTTTACGGAAAATATTCATGTCTTTTCTCCTCCTAGTTTATTTGGACGTTAACAAACTCCTTAGGCCAGTCAACGGAGCAAACTAAACCCGCAACTTATTGACCCTAAGTCGCCTCCTGCGTCCGCCACTTCGCGAACCGGTTTTCGCACCAAGACACAAACTTCGTCAGCAGGATGCCCACGATCATCAACAGTACCACCGGCGCGAGACCCTTGTCGAGTTCCAGGTTTCCAGTGTAATCCTGACTCAGTGCGCCAAGACCCGAAATGCTCATCAGGAATTCGGCCACCACCATGCCCACCAAAGCGCGCCCGCAAGCGAGGCCCAGGGCCGCTACCAGATAAGGTACAACCGAGGGCAGGATAAGATCCGTCCAGCGCTCCCGCTCGTTTGAACAGAATGCGTTCGTCACCTCCATCAGCGAGCGATCGACGTTTTTTACCCCATGATAGGTGTTGATGATGACTGGCATGATCGCAAAAAACATCACGATCGTGGTTTTTCCGACAAAATCTACGCCCAGTACCATCGCGATCGGAAACGCCAGCGCCACTACGGGTGTGGCATACAACGCGTACACATAATTATCCACGGCCAGCTCAAATGTCCGGAAGCGCCCCATACAGGTACCAATAATGACACCCAGTGGGATGGCGATGCCCAAGCCCGCGAACAGGATCGTTGAACTCTCATAAGCAGCGGCGAACATTTCACCGCTGAACAGGAGATCGAAGAAAGCGATCACAATGGCACTTGGATAGCTGAATACCGCGGGACGTATGACACCTGCTTGACCCATCCACTCCCAAATCCCGAGGAGTGACACCAAAGAGATGACGCGTATGTACACGCGTGGGTCTGTAACCCACTTCCTAAATTGGGTGGCGTGTGATTGCTCATAATTTTCCGTCGCACTTAGCGATGTCGTTGCCTGGTCGCTCACTATATCTTATT
>JAQBFV010000129.1:0-7968 GCA_032123035.1 Betaproteobacteria bacterium
ATGTTCCCCTCCTGGATGAGGTCGAGAAACTGCAGGCCGCGGTTGGTGTACTTTTTCGCGATCGAGATCACGAGCCGCAGGTTGGCTTCCGTCATCTCGCGCTTCGCCCGGCGCGCTTTCGCCTCGCCGGTGGACATACGGCGGTTGATCTCCTTCAAATCCTTGATCGGAATGCCGACGCGTGCCTGGAGATTCAAGAGATTCTGCTGCTGCTCCACGATCGCCGGTTCGAACCGATCGAGCGTCTCGCTCCAGGGGCGGCGCGCCTCGATCTCGCCTTTGATCCAGCGGAGATTCCCTTCCTTACCCGGGAATTCCTTGATGAAGTGCGGGCGCGGCATCCTCGCGCGCTGGACGCAGATCTCCATGATGTTGCGCTCGTACCGGCGCACTTCCTCGACCAGCTTGCGCACGGCATCGCATAGCGACTCGGTTTGCTTTGCCGAGAAGCGGATCAACATCAGCTCGTTGGAGATGGCATCGCGCGCCTGGATGTGGCCCCGGCTACGCGGGCCATTTTTGGCAAGCGCCCGCGTCATCTTGTTGTAGAGTGCGCGAATGGTGCCGAAGTGCTTGAGCGCATCGGCCTTCAGCTTGAGCATGTTGGCGCTCTGCACCGCGCCGTCTTCATCCTCCTCTTCTTCAGAGGCTTCGAGCTCCTCCTCGATTTCCCCGTCGTCCTCGGAAACCTCTGCGATCGGCTCGTTCTTCGCGTTAGGGTCGATCAGCCCATCGATCACCTCGTCCACCCGCATCTCGTCCTTCTCGACCCGCTCCGCGAGCGCGAGAATATTGGCAATCGTCGTGGGGCAGGCCGAGATCGCCTGAATCATGTGGCGCAGCCCGTCTTCGATGCGCTTGGCGATCTCGATTTCGCCCTCGCGCGTGAGCAGTTCGACCGAGCCCATCTCGCGCATGTACATCCGTACCGGGTCGGTGGTACGGCCGAACTCCGAGTCGACGATGGAGAGGGCCGCTTCGGCTTCCTCGACCGCTTCCTCGTCGGGAACCGGCGCGGTCGTGTCCGACATGAGCAGCGTCTCGGCATCCGGCGCCTGGTCGAACACCTGGATGCCCATGTCGTTGATCATGCCGATGATGTTCTCGATCTGCTCGGCATCCAGCATGTCGTCAGGGAGATGGTCGTTGATCTCGGCGTAGGTGAGATAGCTGCGCTCCTTGCCGATGACCACCAGGTTCTTCAGACGCGTACGCCGCGCTTCGGCATCGGCAGGCGAAAGTTCCCGACGCTCGAACTCCTTGACCAGCGCCCTCTCCTTGGCAGTCAGGCCACGCGTTGAGCGCGGCTTGCCGCCCAACTTGGCCTGCGCGCGCGCAATACGTTCCTTGAGCAACGCCTTCTTCAGCGTCGCCTTGTCCATCTTCTGCGCAATCTTGACTGGCTTGGCTGGCTTGGCCGGCGCTTTCTCGATACGCTTGGCCGGCGCTTTCTCGGCACGCTTGGCCAGCGCTTTTTCGGCACGCTTCGTCGGCTTGGCCGACGCTTTTTCGGCGCGCTTGGCCTTGATGGCTACCTTGGCTTTGGGCGCCGGGCGGGACTTGACCCGCCGTTTGTCCGCGGTGCGCGCCTTGCCGCGCACTTTGACCCGCTTTGACTTCGCGGCCACGCGCTTGTGGGCGCGCTTCGCGTTCGCGTTCGCCTTCCTGCTCGCTGCGGATTTGGACTTCGCTTTCCGGTGTTTTGCCATCTCGAGATTCCCGTGCGGAATGGGGGCGCCAAAAAGTGGCGGATTATACCTCTATTCGACCCTGCTCAGGCGCGAAAGTTACCGCGCCAACTCGCTGTCGCATAAAGCAATTATCGAGCCAGATTGGCTGGGGCCGCGGTCTTGATTTGGGGGCGGTGAAGCGCAAATTCAACCGGCGTCTGGCGCTCATGCCTGCGGGCGGTCGGCGGCGCCCGCCACACCCTTGAGTTCCCCGAGACGACGCGAAACCGCCTCGAAACGCTCGCGTTCGGCCTCGTTGGAGGCGCCACCCGCGTTGAGCCGCTGAAATTCGCCTTGCACGCGCACGAGCTCCAGCCGGAGAAACGCGCCCGCCAACTCGGCCTGCGCCGACTCGGCATCATCCGAGCCCGCCATTGTCTCGCCCGCAACCTGCTGGAAGAGCGCTGCGTGCGGCGAAGCGCGTGTCGCTTCGATCAGCATCGCCGGAGAGGCAACCCCGCCCTCGCGCAGCACGTCGATCAGGTGGGCGACGGGGACCATTTCAGCGGTGTCCAGCAGTGCGCACTGGTCCGCGGTGACCTGGGTCGCCAGGTTCGGGTTCGCGATCAGCACCCGCAGCAGCATACGCGCAAGCGGCGTGGGCGCAGTCCGTGCATAGCGGGGCTCGGGCGGGCGTGAAGCGACGCTTTTCGGTGCCAGCTCGCACGCCTGCGCCACCTCGTCTGGTGACAGGCGGCACTTCTCGCCGAGTTCCCGCAGCAGCTGGACCCGGAGCAGGTTCGCCTGCATCTGTCTAAGGAGCGGCCTTGCTTCATGGAGGAATCGTGCGCGGCCTTCCGCGGTGGCGAGATCCACCCGGCTCGCCAAACCGTCAAGGAGGAACTTCGAGAGCGGCGTCGCCCGGTCAAACAACGCCTCCAGCCCTTCCCGGCCGTTCTGGCGGACATAGGAATCAGGATCCTCACCCTCGGGCAGGAACAGGAACTTCATCTGCTTGCCGTCCTGAAGATAGGCCAGGCTCCCCTCGAGCGCACGCCAGGCGGCGCGCCGGCCGGCCTCGTCGCCGTCGAAACAGAACACGATCTCTTCGCTCTGGCGCAGCAGCTTCTGCACATGCAGCGGCGTTGTCGCGGTCCCGAGGGTGGCCACGGCATACTCGATCCCGTGCTGGGCAAGGGCGACGACATCCATGTAGCCCTCGACCACCACCACCCGGTTGGCATCGCGGATGGCGCGCCGCGCCTGGTACAGGCCATAGAGCTCGCGTCCTTTCTCGAACACGGGCGTTTCAGGGGAGTTGAGGTACTTCGGCTCGCCATCGCCGAGCACGCGCCCACCGAAACCGATGACGTTTCCCCGAACGTCCACGATGGGAAACATGACGCGGTCGCGGAACACGTCGTAGCGCCGCCCTTCCTCGTTCGTCTTCACAAGGCCCGCGGCCCCGAGCAGCGGCCCGTCGTAATCTGAAAACGCCGCGGCAAGGTTCTGCCACCCGTCGGGCGCGTAGCCGATGCCGAATCGCTTCGCGATATCGCCGGAGAGGCCGCGTTGCTTGAGGTAGGCGATCGCGCGCGGTGAGTCCTTTAGTTGGCTGCGGTAGAACTGGGCCGCCTGGAGCAGCACCTCGTAGAGATCGCCGCCGCCCCCAGCCTTGCGCCGGTCGGGCTCGCCGCGAGTCTCCGGCACCTGCATGCCCACGCTCTGGGCGAGCTCCTTTACGGCCTCGACGAAGCCTATGGCGCTGTACTCCATCAGGAAGCCGACCGCGGTGCCGTGAGCGGCGCAGCCAAAGCAGTGGTAGAACTGCTTGGTCGGGCTCACCGTGAAGGAAGGCGACTTCTCGCTGTGGAACGGACAGCAGGCGACGTAATTCGCGCCAGCGCGCTTGAGCTTAACGTGCCGGTCCACCACGTCGACGATATCGACGCGGCCCAGCAGATCCTGGATGAAGGATTGCGGAATCATTCGCGGGAAGGGCGGGACCCGTGATTCGTGACTGGTAACTGGTTACGCGGCACGTTCCACCTTTCGCCCCCCCCACAGAGCAGCTCGATACGCCCGGGCTTGCGCGTCCCGATTGGTAGGCTGCAAACGAGAGTATAGCCGCGCCTCGAGCACGGCAAAATCGGAAGATGGATAACACCTGCCGACGAGGGTGCCGGAAAACGAAGGAAGCAACTACCTTGCCAGCTTGCTTTCACTAGCGCCGAGACCTTGGCCATCGGAGCCGTGCGCCTCGGAGGAGCTGCGCGGCGCGGACTCGGACTCCGCTTCAGCAGTGGAGCGGGAAGCGCCGCAAGCGCCCGACTCCAATCACTCTGACCTGGCGATGACCGTCCGGAGGGCGCGGCAGAGCGGGGGTGCGGGCAGCGGCGCGGCCGCGCCGCAGATGAGGTCAGCTTCCCGATAATTTCACTTTGACCAGCGCCGAAACCTTACCCATATCGGCGCGGCCGGCGAGTTTGGACTTGAGTACCCCCATCACCTTGCCCATGTCGGAGGGGGCCTTTGCGCCAGCGGCCGCAATCGCCTCCGCCACCGCGACCGCAATCTCGGCATCCGAGAGCGCCTGCGGCATGTATGCCTGCAGCACGCCAACCTCGAACTGCTCCTGGTCGGCGAGGTCTTGGCGGCCACCTTTCTCGAACTGGGCAATCGACTCGCGCCGCTGCTTGATCATCTTGTCGATGACGGCGACGACATCAGCATCCGCCAGCTCTTTGCGCTCGTCCACCTCGCGCTGCTTGAGCGCCGCGAGCAGCAGACGCAGCGTGTCGCGACGCCGGGTCTCGCCCGCGCGCATGGCGGCCTTTACGTCATCATTGATGCGGGTCTTTAACGACATGTGAGCGATAAGCGGTGAGCGGTAAACGGAATCCGGAAAACAAAAAGGGCGAAGGAGGTTTCCCTTCACCCTTTACCGCTCGCTGCTTACCGCTTACGAGCGTTAATACATGCGCCGCGGGAGCAGCTGTGCGCGCAGGCGTTTGTGGTGGCGCTTGATCGCGGCGGCGAGCTTGCGTTTGCGCTCCGTGGTCGGCTTCTCGTAATACTCGCGCGCGCGGAGTTCGGTCAGTAGCCCCGTCTTCTCCATGGTGCGCTTGAAGCGGCGCAGCGCGGCTTCGAACGGCTCGTTTTCTTTTACCCGTACGGTCGGCATATGTAATCGGTCGGTGGCGAAAAAACGCGTATTATATCAAGGTCAAAGCCGCTTAGCCAGGGTAAAAGAGTGTTGATACTGGGCATCGAGACCTCCTGCGACGAGACCGGGGTCGCACTCTATCACCGGGAGCGCGGCCTGCTCGGGCACACCCTTCACACCCAGGCCAGCCTGCATAGCCCCTACGGAGGCGTCGTCCCGGAGCTCGCCTCGCGTGACCATATCCGGCGCGTGCTGCCGCTCACGCGCGAGCTGCTGGCGCAAACCGCCTGCGCGCTCGATGAGCTGAGCGCTATCGCCTACACCCAGGGACCGGGGCTCGCTGGCGCATTGCTGGTGGGCGCGGCGATAGGCCATGGGCTCGCCTACGCACTCGGCGTGCCCGCCTTCGCAGTGCACCATATGGAAGCGCACCTGCTGTCCCCATTGCTGGCGCCCCCCGCACCCCATTTCCCCTTCGTGGCGCTCCTGGCTTCGGGAGGCCATACCGAGCTCGTGCGCGTGGAGGGCGTGGGACGCTACGAGTTGCTCGGCGAGACCGTGGACGATGCCGCGGGCGAAGCCTTCGACAAGACCGCCAAGCTGCTCGGTCTCGGCTACCCCGGCGGCCCGGCGCTCGCAAAGCTCGCGGAGCAAGGACGTGCGGGACGATTCCGCCTGCCCCGGCCAATGCGTGCCAGCGGCGATCTCAACTTCAGTTTCAGCGGCCTCAAGACGGCGGTGCTCACCCTCGTACGCGAGCGCCCCCTTGACGCAACGGCGCGTGCCGATCTGGCCGCCGAAATCGAGGCCGCCATCGTGGAAGTGCTCGCGGCGAAGGCACTGGCCGCGCTCGACGAGACCGGGCTCACCCAGCTCGTCGTCGCGGGCGGCGTGGGTGCGAACCGGTCGTTACGCGAGCGCCTTGCGGTGGATACGCGCAAATTCGGAGGCACGGTGTTCTATCCCGCCCCGGAACTGTGCACCGATAACGGGGCAATGATCGCCTTCGCCGCCGCCCAGCGCCTGGAACACTCATCACTCATCACTCATCACTCATCACTGGGGTTTACGGTGCGCCCGCGCTGGGCGCTCGAGAGCCTTGCCACACAGCCCGCCTAGAGCGCTCGTGAAACGTGAATCGTAAAACGTGAAACGGAAACCTATTTAGCCGCAGATAAACGCAGATACACGCAGATTTCTCACTTCAAAAAATCAAAACCATTCATCCTTTCGAGTTCTGCCTTCCGACTTTGAGTAAAGCCGTTACGCGTCACGCGAGGAAGCCGATTCGCCGTTTCGGCGATGCCGGCGGCGTCATCAATTCGCGGATGGCATCGAACACGACCTTGAACTGCGCGTCGTACTTTTTCTCCAGTGCAGCCAGCTTTCGCGCAAGGTCCGCGTGACTGGATAGCATCGGCCGCAACTGCACGAACGCGCGCATGATCTCGATGTTCACGCGGCCCGCGCGCGCGCTGTGAAGAACACTGGAAAGCATGGCGACCCCTTGCTCGGTAAAGGCGTAAGGGCGGTATTTGCTGTGATGACCGCGCCCCGTCTTTAAGGTGCCACTTTGGCACCTTAAACGTTCGGTTTCTTCCGTGGTGAGCTGCAACATGAAATCGCCAGGAAATCGCCCGATGTTCCGCTTGACGGCTCGATTGAGAACCTTCGTTTCCACGTCATATCGCTTGGCCAGGTCCGTATCCAAAATTACCTTTTGCCCTCGGATCAATAGGATAGCGCGCGTGATTCTCTCGATAGGGAGTGCGGCATGCCCGACGTCGGCTCTGCGGTTCTTGCCCATGGATGGGCCCTCCATGGGAGATAACGCGGGAGAGGCAGCAGCGGTTTACCCGAAGTCAGAAGGCAGAAGTCAGAAGAGGCTTACACCCCGTGATGCGTGACGGGTGACGGGTGACGCGTGATGGGTGACGCGTGATGGGTGACGGGACGTAAAGGATGAAGGATGAAGGTGGAAGGATGACCCAGAGCTTTCCCTGCATGCCACCCTTAGCGCTACCTTTGCGTGCTTGAAGTTGAATTCCGATCAATGTTCCCTTCGCGGCCTCTGCGGCCTTGGCGGTGAGGCTTTTGTTTTCCTTCGCGTCCTCAGCGCCCTCAGCGGTTCAGCTCTAAATCTTATCTGCGTTTATCTGCGTGTATCTGCGGCTAAAAAATACGTGTTCTAGCTGCTCCGCGAGCTGCCGATGCGGCTTTCCTTGCCAGCGAGCAAATTACGGATATTAGCCTTGTGTCGGTAGATGATCAGCAGGGCGATGGCCGTCACAGCGGCGGTAAAGGGATGCAGGCCGTAGAGCAGATAGCAGAAAACCGGCGCGAACACTGCAGATATGAGCGCCGCCAGCGATGAAATCCTGAAGAAGAACGCGATGATCACCCAGGTCGCGACCGCGCCGCCCGCCAGATACAGATTGATCCCGGCCAGCACGCCCAGCACGGTCGCCACCCCCTTGCCGCCCTTGAAGCGGTGGAACAGTGGGTAGCCGTGCCCGACGATGACGGCGACAGCGGCAGCCGACTCGGTAACTTCGATCATCCCGGAGTCCGCGAAGCTGCGCGCCAGGAATACCGCGAGCCAGCCTTTGGCAACATCGCCGAGCAGCGTCAAAGCGGCCGCTGATCTCCGGCCGGTGCGCAGAACGTTCGTCGCGCCGGGATTGCCAGAACCATAGCTGCGCGGATCGGGAAGCTTGAACACGCGGCTCACGATGACCGCGAACGACACGGACCCGATAAGGTAGGCCACCGCGATAAGCACTAACAGGGTCATGGGAATTCACCTACAATTGCCGCTCATTCTATTCCAGGTTCAAGGTTCCATGTTCCGGGTTCCATGTTCCGGGTTCCATGTTCCATGTTCCGGGTTCCGGGTTCCGGGTTCAGGGTTCAGGGTTCAGGGTTCAAGCGACTGCGTTTAGCATGGCGCGGTGACATCTTGGCCTTGGTTTACGAACTTTGAACTTTGAAATCGCCGGATGGATACCATCTTCATCAGCGAGCTGCGCCTCGACATCCTGATCGGCGTCTATGACTGGGAGCGCCAGGTGCCGCAAGCCGTGCAGTTCGACCTCGAAATCGGCATCCCGGGACGCCGCGCCGCGCACAGCG
>JAQBFV010000130.1:0-7801 GCA_032123035.1 Betaproteobacteria bacterium
GTACTGGTGATGATTACTGGTGACGGGAACTGGTGATGATTACTGGTGACGGGAACTAGTGATGAGTACTGGTGATGAGAAATATGTTGTACATCACCATCGATCATCACCATCTATCATCACCATTTGTCATCACCATTAGGCAGCGCGAATGCGCATCGAAGTCATATGCACCGGCGACGAGGTTCTCACCGGCAAAATTGTTAATACCAACTTCAGCTTCATCACGCAGAAGCTGGAGGATTTCGGGCTCTCGGTAAGATGGGAGACGACGGTCGGGGACGACCGCGAGGACTTGCTGCTGGCATTCCAGCTCGCCGGGCAGCGGGCCGATGCGGTCATCGTCAACGGCGGGCTTGGGCCCACGGTCGATGACTTGTCCCAGGAGATGGCTGCGAAGGCCGCCGGCGTCGAGCTCGCCCTGAGCGAGGAGTGGCTGGCCCGGATGGAGGCGTATTTCGCGCGCCGCAGCCGCGTGATGCCGCCCAACAACCGCAAGCAGGCCATGCTACCCGCCAGCGCCGAGGTGCTCGACAACCCCATCGGCACCGCTTGCGGTTTCGCGGTGGATATCGGCAAGGCGCGGTTCTTCTTTACGCCGGGCGTGCCGCGCGAGCTGCGCCGCATGCTCGAGGAGCAGATCATCCCGCGGCTGCTCAAAAAGAGCGGCATGCAAGTGGCGATCCATCTCAAGCGCTTTCATTCCTATGGCATCGGCGAATCCCACGCCGATACGCTGCTCGCGGGAGTGGCGGAGCTCGTGCCAGACGGCACCGTGAAGCTCGGCTTCCGCGCGCATTATCCCCAGCTCGAAACCAAGCTCACTGTGCGCGGCCGCGATATGGACGATATCCGCAAGAAGCTCGCGCCGGTCGAACAGGAAGTGCGCAAGCGCCTGGGCAACTTCATCCTGGCCGAAGACAATCACACGCTCGAGGGCGTCGTCCTCGAAGCGCTGAAAAGCCGTCGAGCCACGTTGACCGTCGTAGAGATGTTCACGAGCGGGCAGATCGCTGGACGGGTCGCGCATCTGCCGGGCGCCGAGCCGATCTTCCGTCGCGGCATCGTGGCGCGCGACCTCGGTGAAGCGTGCGCTGCGGTCGGGCTCGAACCGGGGGCCGGGGCGGGCGGGATCACGCGTGAGACGGCCGAAGCCGTGGCGCGCGCTGCGCAAGGCCGCACGGGCTCAACGCACGCGCTGGCCGTGCTGATCGACGTCGACGAGGGCGCGGACCAGCTCGAATTCGGAGGCACGATCTGCCTCGCGATCGCGACCGAGGGCGACGTCGCCTCTCGCCGCAGCCGCGTCGTCGGTGGGCGAGACTGGGTGCGTCTCGGTGCGACGGAGATGGGGCTGGACTGCCTGCGCCGCTTTCTGCAGGAACTGCCGGTCTCCGAGCGCATCGACTTTGAAAAGGTTGAGGAAAAGGCGTGACGCCTGACGGGTGACGACTGACGAAAAGCCTCACCGCGAAGGGCGCGAAGGACGCCAAGGAAAAGAAAAGCTTTACCGCGGAGGACGCAAAGGACGCGAAGGGAACAATAATCAGGTCGAACCCCAAGAACGCGAAGGCAACGCCAAGTGAGGATCTAGATACCACTTTAGAATGCTGAGCACAAAGGACTCATCACTCATCACCCGTCAGCGGTCACTTCTTAAGCAATAGCACCAGCCTTGCGTAACGCCGCAATCTCCGCCGTGCTATAGCCCACCGAGGCGAGAACTTCATCGGTGTGCTCGCCGAGCCGCGCGGGCGGGCGCTCAATCGACGGGCCGCCGTGTGCAAACTTGAACGCTGCGAGGGGCACGGTTAACGGCTTGCCGACGCCGGGGACCGTTTCATGCCGGTGCAGGACAGCGCGGTGCTCGAGCTGGGGATCCTTCAGCGCCTCGTGCAGCTCGCGCACGCGGGTCGCGGGAACATGCTTCGACTGCAGGTGGTTTTCCCATTCGTCCGCGGTTTTTTCCTTGATCTTCTTCGCGATCACCGTGTTCTTTTCGTCCCAGCGCGCGTTGCGCTCGTCGATGCTGCAGCGGGCCGCTTCCTCGGGCTCGCCGATGGCGGTGTAGAAGCGGCGGTGCTGCCGGCGGTTGGAGGCTGCGAGCTGCAGCGGTCCGTCGCTTGCTTCGTGCATCGAGTTCTCCGCGTAGCGCATCCGATTGCCCGCGCGTTTGCCGTGACGCCCGGTATGCAGGTAGTCGGTGATATGCGAGGCCTGCAGGATCATCGCGACGTCGAGCATCGCCATGTCGATGTACTGACCCTTGCCCGTGCGCAGGCACTGGTAGAGCGCCGCCGAGATGGCAAAGGCGCCCATCGTGCCCGTCGCGTAATCGATGACCGGAGCGCCTGTCTTGATCGGTCCGCTCTCCTCGGTGCCGGTCGCGGCCGTGATGCCCGATGTCGCCTGAATCGCGTGGTCGTAGGCCGTCTGCGGGCCGCGCGGCCCGTCCTGGCCGAACGCCGTCATCGATGCATAGACGAGCTTTGGCTTGAGGCGCGAGAGCTCCTCGTATCCCAGGCCGAGCGCCTTGAATGCGCCAGGTCGGTAGTTCTCTATGAAAACGTCCGCCCAGTCGATGACCAGGCGCTTGAGCGCCTCGCGCCCGCCGTCGGTCTTCAGGTTGAGCGCAATTGAGCGCTTGTTCGAGCCCTGCGTCAGAAAGCTCGTGCCCATGCGCGCCTTGTTCAGCGCCACGTCGCCTCCGGTTTCGCGGCTCTGGTCGGGCTCGTTCGGGTCCTCGACCTTGATGACGTCGGCGCCGAGCACTGCGAGCTGATAGGCCGAGAACGGGCCGGCGAGAACGTGGGTGCAATCGAGAATCTTCACTCCTTCGAATGGCCGCATTTTTTCTCCTCTAATACCGTGATCGATGACCTCTGACCCGCCACGATCGCAGTGGTTGGAGCTGGTGATGGGGACTAGTGATGAGAACTAGTGATGAGTACTGGTGATGAACAGCGGGTGACGCATCACCACTTTTCATCACCATCTTACATCACCATTAATCATCACCATTAGGTTTACTGGCGCGCTTGGCGTCTTGGCGGTTCATCAAATTCCGTGAATCGTGAAACGTGAATCGTAAATCGTGAGACGTAAATCGGGGCCCGTTTAGAAACCCGGGAATTAGCCGCAGATAAACGCAGATGAACGCAGATCCAACTCAAAAAACTTCCGCCTTCTGACTTCTAACTCAAGTTTGATCCGCTGCCGGTCAAAACCGAAGCAAGCGGGTGAGCAGTGAACGGTGAACGGAAGGAATCCAAACGCCGCATCAAAAGGTCTGTCCGCCCCTCAAGCAGCTCCGACTCAATTCGGCCTCCAGGAACAGCACGAGTTCATCAAATTGCCCAATTTTCAACCAAGCAACGGTAACTACTATATTATTTTGCCTTTCGAGTGTCTCCTGTTTCCCACGGTTTGGATATTTTGTCTCGACGGCTCCGTTTTCATCTCAAAGATTTCCCGGCACCCGATCAAATTGCAAGTTTTTCGGCTATGAATATTACCTACTTGGGGATTTTGGCGTTGTTCTTCCTCTCTGGGGCCAGCGCGCTGGCCTACGAGACCCTTTGGCAGCGCCAGATGCTCCTGGTCTTTGGCGCCAGCGCTCCAGCCACCACTGCTGTTCTTACCAGCTTCTTCGGCGGCATCGCTTTTGGCAGCTTGATCGGGGGGCGGATTCTCAGACGCCATGCCAATGCCCTGAAGTTTTACGCAGCGGTGGAATTATGGATCGGCATCTGTGCTCTCCTCCTGCCTTTCCTCCTGCGCGGCATGGAGGGCCTCTATATTTTGCTCTCTCAGTCCTGGGCTGATGACACCCAAAACACGGTGCTCCCTTTCCTCGCGCGCTTTTCAATGGCGGTAGGTGTCGTCTTGCCCGCTACGCTGGGTATGGGCGCAACCATCCCGGCGATGAATCGCATCCTGGATGAAACGAAAAAACAAAGCATCGGTGCAAACGTAGGCCTTGCCTACGGAGTCAACACGCTGGGGGCGGTCTTTGGCGGACTGTTGACCGGATTTTTTCTCATTAAAAGCTTCGGCGTCCAAAATTCCATGTACATCGCTTTTTGCATGAATGCCTTTGTGTTTTTTGGAGCCCTTTATCTATCGCGAACCTTTTCCTTTACCACCCCCACGCACATCGTAAAGAAACTACCCAAAACGTTTTTCTGGTTGGTGACCATCTATTTTGGCTCGGGCTTTTTGGCCCTGGGTTATGAAGTGCTTTGGCTGCGCATGCTGGGCATTTTGGCCACCAACGGCGTTTACACCTTTGTCTTGGCGCTGGCGATTTATCTCCTGGGATTTTCGCTCGGAAGCTTATTCCTATTTAAAACATTGGCGCGAAGGCTTTCCGCCTTACAAATATTCTTTATTGCGAATTTTGGTGTCGGGGCAAGTGCGTTGGCGTGCATTTCTCTTGCTTATTTTTGGCCACCGATCATTAGACGACAACTTCTCCATATAGTTGAAAACGGCGCTCTCCATTTAGGCCATTTAGCTATCTTTGAGGCGGTCTACGCCTTCTCGTTGATGTTTCTGCCAGCTCTTTTCATGGGGCTTGCCTATCCGGCAGTGTGTCAGAAATTGATCGAAGACAAGAAAAATATCGCTGAGCAGTCAGGGTTGATTTATTTCATTGGCAATTTGGGGGCGATGTTTGGCATCTTTTGTACGGGCCTGCTGATCATCCCAGCGCTGGGGCTCAACGCTACCCTCAGTGTTTTTTGTGCAGCCAGTATCGTTTTTGCTGTTCTGACAATTCTCATTTACCCCGAGACTTTTCCAACAAGGGCGATCCTCGCCTATGGGGGTAGCGGCCTTATTCTGACGTTATCGATTCTGTATGTGATGTTCGCGCCCCCGATTCTGCGCTATGGCAACGTTTATTACGACGAGCGAATGGAAAAGTGGCGGGAACGCCCGATGCAAGGTAACGCAAAGGAAACGAATATTTTGCGCTATAAGGCCGGCGCCAGCGGGACGATTATTGTTAAAGAAGAGCGCCGCTCTGGGAAATCCGATTTTGTGCGGAGGCTTTATGTTGATGACCAGGCGGTGGCCTCGACGATTCCGGCGGCGGTCATTGATGCCAAAATGCTGGCACACATCCCTTTGCTCTTGCATCCCAATCCCTCAAACGCGCTCACCGTTGGCTTTGGCAGCGGTGGCACGTCTTATTCTATGAGAGTTCATGGCGTAGACACCTACGCTGTGGAAATCGAGCCAGAGGTGCTTCGCAGCGCCAAATATTTTCTTGACCAGAATCAGAGTGTCATGAAGTCGCGCAACTTTCAATTGATCTTGAACGACGCGCGCGATCACCTGCACACGACCAAGAGAAAGTACGATGTTATCTCCACGGACGTCACTAATTTGCAGTACAAGCAAAATGCCAGTCTTTATAGCAGAGAATACTTTCAACTCATGAAGCAGAGGCTGGCTAAGGGCGGGATAGCCTGTGCCTGGATTCCCATCAAGGCAATCGACGAGGAGGACTTACGGATCCTGATGCGAACTTTTCGCAGCGTGTTCCCGCATGCAACCCTTTGGTTCATGGATCATGCGGAAACAAGTTTCGGGATTCTGATTGGTACGCCGGAGCCCATTCGATTTAACCTCAAACGCTTCAAAGAGGCCTACGCCATACCCGAGGTGCGGCGCGATCTCATGCGAGTGGGCGTGGAGGATCCGTTTCAGATCATGAACTTCATGTATTTGGATCATGAAGCGTACAAAGCGTATGTGGGCACGGGAGCGCTGCATACCGATAATCGCCCCACCCTGGAGTTTTCGTCCCCCATGAGTTTTTATTCCGGCGGGGTCTCTTTGTATCCGATGGTTGAAAAATGGAATTCGCTCAGGGCGGATAGTTTTTCGCCCCTACTCGAGGACGCGACGGAGCAGGATAGGAAGGTTTATGAGAAAGACGAAAAGTTCTTTCGAAAAGTGGGGGCCGCGAATCGAAGGATTTTTTTAAAAAAGTATTCTGAAAATGGGAGAATTTCTGATTTGGAAGAGCTCATTCGTCTTCTGGGTGAGGCTTTGGAACTTCGCCCGGATGATCTGCGTGTTTTGCAGAGCAGAGAAGAGTTTAAGGAAGAATTAGAAATACTACGAAGGCATCCCGGCCGCGGGTAGATCCGAGCGCGGGAAAGTCGCAGGACTGAACCGCCGGGGGGGGTTCGCTGCTTCCGAAGGGGGCGTCTCCAGTCGCGACTCGAACATTCGGTGACTGTAAGATCGAGAGGCGACTACTACAACTCACCATTCACGGATCCGATCGGCGTTCGTCTGCGTTTATCTGAGGCTAATGATGTTGTTTTATTTTTGAGACACGTTCTAGGCACCCGTCACGCATTATCTGGTATTGGCCAGGGCATCGGCCTGCCACAGATGCGCCCGCCAGCGCACGGCGATGATCCAGGTGAACGTCAGGCCGAACACGCAGTACAGCGTTGCGGTGACTGGATAACTGAAGTTGGCGATCAGTGGGCCGGCAATCAACAGCCCGGGCAGATTGCCGTAGATGGCCAGCATACGTATTCCCATGATGCGGCCGCGGAACTTCGCATCCGAGGTGCGCAGCAGGATCGCCGCCATCGGAATCTGGCTCACGCTTTGCCCGCAGCCAACGAGAAGAAGGATCGGGATGCCGCTTCCGGGATGCTGTGTGTGTGCGAACAACAGGAGCGCCGCGTACCAGCCAACGCAGGCGATGAGCATTAAGCGCGCAGGCCGGATGATGTGGCCGATCCTGCTTACGGTAATCGAGGCTATCAGGGCGCCGAAGGCTGCACCCGCCACCATGTAGCCCAGCGTGGTCTGATCGGCTTGATAGACCTGCTTCGCCACGACCGGCATCAATCCATGCATCAGCGGGAATGCCGTCAGGTTGAGCAGGAAGGCGAGACACATTATCGCGAGCAGATGGGGCGTCGACCAAACGTAGGCAAGCCCGTCCTTAAGATCACGCCACGGCGAGGCGCGCGCGGGCCCCTTCGTGGCCGCGGTGGCCGCACGGGACGCGGCGCGCGAGCCGCCGGCCTTCGTGAGCAGCATGGCGCCCGCATAGAGCATCGCGACTACCGTGTAGGCCGGTCCCATGCCGAGCGTGGCAACCAGGCCCGCGCCCGAAAGAGCGCCGGCGATTCGGGCGGAGTCCTGGGTGGTGCGCTGGATCCCCATTGCCGCGATCAACTCGGTGGCCGGCATGGTCTCTCCGACCAATGCGATGCGCATCCCGATGTCCGAAGGGCGCACCAGACCCATCATTGCGGCGATGACCAGCACGTGCACCGGCGTGAGGGCGTCCGTGTAGGCGAGGATCATCAGAGTTGTTGCCAGCGTCGCGTACACGCCCCGCATGGCGCAGAGCAGGTTGCGGTGTCCGATCCGGTCCGCCATCACGCCGAACATCGGCGCGAGCAAGGTGCCGATGTACAGCAGCGACGCGAACACGGTGAGCATCAGCACGGACCGGGTCTCGACCAGCACGTACCAGCCCAGGATCAGGTTCTCCATCTCGAAGGCCCACGAGGTCGCCATATCGGCGGGCCACTGGAACCGGAAGCTGCGAACGCGGAAAGGGGCGAGCATGGAGGCTCGCGGGATCGCGCTCAAGAAGCCTCTGAACTGGTGACGACTGACGACTGACGACTGACGACCGATGAGTGATGGATGATGGGCGGCTCGGTCAAATCCTGTAAGTCCCGTTGGCGTAGTTTGGCCGGTATTTTAACCAGCGTGGGCCACTCAAAGGCGGAAGGCGGAAGGCGGAAGGCGG
>JAQBFV010000131.1:0-26079 GCA_032123035.1 Betaproteobacteria bacterium
AGGTTCCTGACACCTTTTCTATTTCTTTAGAAATGGGAACTGGTGATGGGGAACGCGTTGCACGTCACCAACTCTCATCACCCTCTCTCATCACCATTTCTCATCACCTCTTCTACCGGCGAAGCCGGAAGTAAATTTCCGGCAGCTTGTTCGGCAACGAGTTGATGTGGTCGAGCACCATGTAGTGCCCCTTGCCGAAAATCTGCGGCAGGTACTGATTGGCCATCGTGTCCACCGTGATGCAGTAGGGATGCACGCCCTTGGTGACCGCCTCTTTCACCGCCATGCGCGTGTCCTCATGGAGATAACGCCGGTCGCCGCCGTCATCGTAGTCCTCGGGCCGGCCGTCGGAGAGGATGAGCAGCAGCCGGCGGCGGCTCTCGATGCCTTCGAACGAGGCGGTCGCATGGCGTATGGCCGCGCCCATGCGCGTCGCGAGCCGGCCCGACATGCCGCCAATCTGGCTGCGGATGTCCTGCGTGAGCGGCTCCTCGAAGCCCTTGATGGTGTAGTAGCTCACGTTATCGCGATATTTCGAGCAGAAGCCCGCGATGGAGTAGGCATCGCCCACCTCCTCCATGCTCTCCGCGAACAAGAGCACGCCCGCGCGCACACGATCCACGAGACGTCCCCCGCCTTCCGGCAGGTGCTGCATGATCGAGGTGGACATGTCCGCGAGCAGCGTCACGGCGACCTCGCGCTGGCGCATCTCACGCCGGCGGTAGATCGCGGGCTTGGGCGAGCGCCCCGCCTTCTTCTCCACGACGTAGTTCACCACCGCGTTGATGTCCATGTCCTCGCCGTCGAGCTGCCGTAATTGGGGCGCGAGCCGCGTCGGCTTCTGCGCCTGGATCGCCTTCTTCAGGCGCTTCAGCGCGACCGCGTACTGGTTCATCAGACGATTGGTCTCGGTAATGTTCGATTCGGCGAGGTTCTTCTCCTGCACCCAGCTCCAGTTTCGCTTGTAGCGGCTCTCGCGGTAGTCCCACTCCGGGTACGGAATGCCTTTGTCCCCGGAGTGGGGCTGCTGGCGCTTCTCGTCGGAGCGTCCCGAGGACTGCGCCGAGGCACCACTCGAGTCCCCGATGCCGGCAATCTCCTGCTGCTGGCCGCCGTCCTGCTGGTTGCCAGTCTCCGCATTTTGGGGCGACTCGGACTGTTCCTCGCCTTCCTCCTGCGGCTGCTGCTCACCCTCCGCGCCGGACTGGGTCTGCTGTTGCTGCTCCTGGCGCTGCTGCGGGTGGACCAGGCGCGTCGCGTTTGGCCCCCGCCCCGGCAGGTACGCCGCCTGATACGCCTCGAGATCGGAGACACGCGGCAGATCGTCCTCGCCATAGATCTCGGCGGCAATGCGCCAGGCGTCAACGATCGTGGCCTGTGGATCGAACAGCAGCGCAAAGCGCTCGTCGCACACGCCATCGTTGCGGCTTGCCGCCAGCGCTTGCTCGACGCTACGCAGGGCGAGCCCGTAGTAGGCGCCCGTCTCGGGGTGCCGCGCTGCCGATTGCGCATTCGCCAGCATCCGCTGGAGGTAATTCGGCACGAGCTGCTGGATCTGGTAATCGACGCGCAGGTCTTCGCACAGGTCAAAAATGAGCTGGAAGCGCAACCCGTCATCGCCGTAGCGCGCGAAGAGCGGCGCCCAGGACACGGGACCCTGTTCAGGAAATTCAACGCCGGCGGCGCCGAACAGCTTGATCATCGGGGCGCGCTCAAAAGTGCCGAAGCGCATGTGCCCCGCAGCGTGGAGCAGGGCCAGCACCGCCTCGTTACGATTCGGCATGACCGCCGGGAAGAACATCGCCCGTCCGTCGGTCTCGACGAAGGGACGCCCTTTCTCCGGTGACCAGCTGCTTTCCTTCACATCGAAGCCATGCCCGAACCAGACATCGAGCAGCATCGAGAGCAAACGGTTACGCTCGGCAAGCCGAAAACCCGGCAGACTTTCGAGCAGCAACGCCAGGCTCTCTTCCGATTCGAGTCGAAAATAGGCCTCGCCGCGCGCGCGTCCTGACTGCATGATGTCGGCGCCGCGCAAAGCCCACGGCAGGATCGCCTGCGGGCCGAGCAGATTGCGCACGCGAATCGCCCCCGCCAGGTAGGTCGCGAGCAGTAGCTTGCGCGACTCGAAGAGTTCTTCCGCCGGCTGCGTCAGCTGCTCGATGCCGGTAATCCCCTGACGCCCCGAAAGGTCCAGCACTGCCGTGGTGAAGTAGGCGCTCCCGCTCTCGATCTGGCGCGTGCACCACAGGAACCCGATCTCGGCCCAGCGCCGCTCGCCGGCGTGGCCGAGCGAGCCGAAGGCGCGCGGCAAATTGGCCATGAAGCCTTCCAGCACGCGCCACGCATTGCGCCAATGCGTGAAGTGCAGAGCCTGCTCGGTCCACGGCAGCACCGTCTCCGAGATGCGCTCCACCTCGCGGCTGCCGCGGATGAACGCCTTGCCCGCCTCGTGGTCGTAGTCGAAGATTTTCCCGCACGCGAGAATCCAGGCGAGCGTCACTTCGTCGCCGTGGGGGCGGATCACCGGCAGCACCTGCTCGACCTCCCGGTGCGCGACGGCGCTAGCGTCGCGCAGCTGGGTAAGCTGCTCCTCTATCACTTGGCGCGTAGACTGGGTCATCGGTCAACGAGACGTAAGCGCAGGTAATACGAAAGAAGTGATGAATAATGGTGATGAAAAATGGTGATGAGAAGTGGTGATAGGAAGCAAACCGATGGTTGTACATCACCAGTTCCCATCACCAGTAATCATCACTGGTTTCTGGTCACAGGTCACCGGTCACTGTTCACCGGTGTTAAGTGCCAAAATGCGCCTGCACGATTTCCATCAGCGCCTCGGCCAGCTTCTCGTCGTCGGTTATCGGGTTTACCATCGAGACCTGGCACGCCGCGACCGGATCGAGACCGGCGAGGATCATGTTGGCGGCGTAAACGAGCGCGCGCGTAGAAGTCGCCTCCTCCAGGCCATGGTCCTTCAGAAGTCGCGCCTTGCGGCCCGCGGTGACGAGTTGATGCGCGATCTCGGGCGAGATTCCAGGCACCTCGTTCACGACAATCTTGCGCTCGACCTCTTCCGCCGGAAAATCGAAATTGATGGCGATGAAGCGCTGTTTGGTCGAGGGCTTCAGGTCCTTGAGGACCGTTTGGTAGCCGGGGTTGTACGAAACCACCAGCATGAAGTCCTCGTGCGCGTCGATTTCCTGGCCTTTTTTCTCCACCGTCAGCCGCCGGCGATGATCGGTCAGCGAGTGGATCACGACCGTCGAGTCGGTGCGCGCCTCCACGATTTCATCGAGATAGCAAATCGCGCCGGCTTTGACGGCCTGGGTCAGGGGCCCGTCCTGCCACACCGTCTCCGCGCCCTCGAGCAGGAAGCGGCCGACGAGGTCGGAGCTCGTCAGGTCCTCATGACAGGACACCGTGACCAGCGGGCGCTTCAGCTGGAACGCCATGTATTCGAGAAAGCGCGTCTTGCCGCACCCGGTCGGCCCCTTCAGCATGATGGGAAGACGCTTGCGGTAGGCGGCCTCGAACACCGCGATCTCGTTGCCCTGTGCCTCGTAGTACGGCGCGATGTCGCCGGGCTGCGGCACCTGCACGATGTCGCGTTCAACGCCTCTCAGTCTGCTGGTTGCGGTCTTCATAACGCCTTCATTGGCCCGCGCGGGCACCGGGAATAATTAGATCGTGTCTCAAAAATCAAAAAAATATTATTAGCCGCAGATAAACGCCGATCAACACCGATAAAACACAATGCAATCATCGAGTTCCTATCCTGTAGGCGTTTACCGGCGTGAATCGGCGGCTGTTATCCGGTTCTTGAGATAGCTTCTAGTAAATGGAGCCGGTCTACAGAATCCCAAGTCCCTGTATTCCGGGCGGTTTGAGTCAGTATACCGTCAGGCCTGCAGCCTGTTCGACCGTGTTCGCGAGCGGCAGGCTCTCGCCCCGGTTGATGCGCTCCTCGAGCAGTTTCAAGCGAGCGTCCCCCTCGGCGAACGCCCGCGCAAACTGCCCGGTCCCGAAATCGCGCTCTAGAGTCAACATCCTGCGCTATTTTAGGCCACCGGGCACGGCTTTGAAACCGCTCGCCTCAACGCAAGTTTCGGGGGACATCGCCCGAACATCGAAATGGTGACGGGTACCGGTGATGATTAATGGTGATGAGTGCTGGCGAGACGCTCGGTTTTCATCACCATTTTCCATCACCATCTCCCATCACCACCTCTCATCACCAGTTCCCATCACCAACCCGCAGTGCTATTTTCCAGGCGGGGCGCTGAAGTCGACCTTCGGCGCGGTGCTGATGCCCTTTTCGTTCTCGACGGTGAATTGAGGCTTTTCCTTATAGCCGAACACCATCGCGGTGAGGTTGCTCGGAAACTGCCGCACCACCACGTTGTACTGCTGCACCGCCTTGATGTAACGGTTGCGTGCAACTGCGATGCGGTTCTCCGTGCCCTCGAGCTGCGCCTGCAGATCGCGGAAATTGGCGTCCGACTTGAGTTGGGGATAACGTTCGACGACGACCAGCAACCGCGAAAGCGCGGAGGAGAGCTGGCCTTGCGCCGCCTGAAACTTCGCGAACGCGTCGGGATCGTTGATGAGCTCGGGTGTGGCCTGGATCGCACCGACCCGCGCGCGCGCGTTGGTGACCCCCAGCAGGACCTGCTGCTCCTGCGCGGCGAAGCCCTTGACCGTGTTGACGAGATTCGGCACCAGGTCCGCGCGACGCTGATACTGGTTCACGACCTCGGCCCAGCTCGCCTTGATCTGTTCGTCGGTGGATTGCAGGGTGTTGTAGCCGCATCCCGACAACAACCCCGACCCGGCTAACAGCCCTATCAGCAGAAAACGCCTGACCATATTTCTCTCCGTCTAATGCGTGAATGGTGAATGGACTGAAGCTATCAGAAAAACGGTTGCGGGCCACAACGCTTTTTCGATTCACGATTCACGATTCACTATTCACGCCTTCAGCTCGTCAGAAGCATTGACGCCCTGTAAGTCCGTCATGACGCGCACGGCGAAACAGAGATCGGCCCACGCCTTCGCCTTGTCCGGCAGGCTGCGCAGCAGGTAGGCCGGGTGGTACGTGACGATCAGCGAAATGCCTCGGTACTGGTGAATCCGGCCCCGCAGGCTGGATATGCTCGCGTCGGTCGCGAGCAGGTTCTGCACCGCGACGCGCCCCAGTGCCACGATAAGCTTCGGTTGGATGAGCTCGATCTGACGCTGCAGATAGGGCTCGCAGGCGAGAGCTTCCTCCGGCGCAGGATTGCGGTTGCTGGGAGGCCGGCACTTCACGACGTTGGCAATGTAGACATTCGCGCGGCGACTGAGATTGATCGCGACGAGCATGTTGTCGAGCAGCCGCCCGGCCTGTCCCACGAACGGCTCGCCCTGGGCGTCTTCGTCCGCGCCCGGTCCTTCGCCAACGAACAACCAGTCCGCGTTCTCGTCGCCCACGCCAAACACCGTCTTGTTGCGATTCTGGTGCAAGGCGCAATCGGTGCAGGAGGCGACCCGCCCTTTAAGCGCAACCCAGTCGAGCTCCATGATCCCCGCGCGCCGATCATCGCCGGGGGCGGCGCGTGATTGGTGAGTCGTGAGTCGTGATTCGTGGCTCGAGGCGTGCGGCTCCGCCGCCACGTCCTCGCCCCCGCCCGGCGGGTTTCCTTCGCGCAGGCGCCAGACGGGCGTGAGCCCGATTTCTTCCAATATTAAGTCGCGCCGGCTCTTCATTGGCTTTATTGTGGTCGAATCACGATTCACGGCGTTCGAGCGCGCGATGCAAAACAATGGCGTCCTCGCGCCCCGCGTCAGCCGGGTAGTAGTTCCGCCGCACCGAGATTTCCGAAAATCCGGCCGCAGCGTAGAGCGCAGACGCAGCCGCATTGGATGGCCGGACTTCCAGAAACATCTGCTGCGCCCCGTAATCGCGTGCCAGCTTGAGAACGAAATTGAGCAGCTCGCGCCCAACCCCTCGCCTCTGCCACGGCAGCCCCACCGTGAGGTTGAGCAGGTGCGCCTCGCCGGCCGCGATCATCACGACGGTATAGCCCGCGGTCGCGCCGCCACACTCAACGACCCAGCAGTGATAGCCCGCCTCGAGCGAATCACTGAAGTTGCCGCGCGTCCAGGGGTGCGGATAGGCCGCCTGCTCGATCGCGGCGACGGCGTCGAGGTCGGTACCGGTCATGCGCCGATAGCGCGGAAGCGTGTCAAGTTGGGCGCTCATCACTGCGCAAAGCAACCTTGTCCCTGATGTACACCGGCAACGCCTGTTCTGCCGGCACTCCCCTGCCCTGCTCGAGCTCGCGCGCGCCGAGCCGGGCGATTTCCCGCGCGTGTGGATATACGTCGGGCCTGACCTCAGCCAGGCACCCCGCGTAACGCCTTTTCAAGGCTTCCCCGTGCGCGGCGAAACCGCCGCCGCAACCTGTCCACGCTCCCGGCGGCAGCGTTGGCGCCGCGTCAGGCGCGCATAAGCTGGCTTCGTGCACGGCGCACCACTCCCCGCCCTCGCGTACATAGGCGGCATGGTAAATCTCGCCCATGCGCGCATCGAGGCAACAAAGAGCGTGCTCCGCCTGGATCGCTTCGGCGAGTGCCAGCAGGGTACTGACCCCTACCACCGGGAGTCCCGCGCCAAAAGCGAGCCCCTGTGTCACGCCGCACGCGATGCGCAAGCCGGTAAACGATCCCGGGCCGCGCCCGAAGGCAATGCCGTCGAGGTCCTTCAGGACGACCGCATGCTGTCGCAAGAGTTCGTCCACCATGGGCAGCAGCAATTGCGAATGCGCCTGCCCCGCCGCCGTTTCACGGGTATCGATACTGCCGTCATGCCACAAGGCAACGGAACAGTATTCAGTCGAGGTGTCCAGAGCCAGGATCTTCAAACCCGCGAGCGCCAATCCGGGAAGCCTTGATTCTAGCCTACAAACTACCTGCAGCGGGCCGCTCGGGGACGGCTTGACGGGTCGCGCGAGTGGCTGACAATCGCATCGCGTAGGCAGGTCGCCGCTGTTACAATATCTGCGCGCCACTCGGGACCGTGGCCGCGTTGCACAACTGGAGAAGACTCTGAAACAGTATCTCGAATATTTCGAGTCGTTCGCGACCGTCATTCTCGTCATCGCCGGGATCGGAGGCATCTCCTTTCACATGTTCCGGGACGACGGATGGCTCGAAATGGCGTTCGGCAACATCTTCGAGCTGCACATTCAGTACCCCCTGATTGCCATCCCGGTCACATTCGCCACGATCATAATGATCCGTATGTGGCGCCAGAACCTCCTGGCGACCGGGCGACTCAAGCAACTTCCCAATATTTTCATCTACACCTTGATGGCCACGGGGGTGTACTTCATCGGCTACTTCTGGATCAACGGCCGCCTCTAGAGGAATGTGCCGGCCTCGCGGCCGGCACATTCCTTAACTAGAACCTCTTACGACGATACGGCGAGAACCGGTTTGCCTGTCGGATAAATCAGAAAGACCCTAACGACGATTCGCCGTTCCCTCGGCCCACGGGGAGGGAACGGCATTAATGCGCGGGAAAACCGTTATTTGTTGGTACTGTAAGAAATCTGCCGCTAGCTACGGCAGATTCCTTCGGTGACGAGCCGTTCGATCTCGGCTTCTCCATAACCCAGCTCCACCAACAGATCGCGTGTGTGCTCGCCCACCCGCGGCAACCCGAGCCGCGTGCCAAGCCGGCGCCCGTTCAATTCGAGCGGCAGCACGGGTGACTTGCTTTTCATGCCGTTGGGAAGCTCGAGGGGCACGAGCCCGCCCGATGCGTTGAGGTGCGGATCGTCGAACAGGTCCTCGGGCCGCGCGATCGGCGCGAACGGCAATCCGAGTTTCTCGCAGCGCTGCATCGCGTCGGTCTTGGTCAGGCCGCGGAAGACGCCGGCCACGACCGGAATGATGCGGGCGCGCGCCTCCACGCGTTGCGGGTTGGTCTGGAGCCCGGGGTCGGTGAGAAAGTCGCGCAATTCAAACGCCTCACAGAAGATCTTCCACTGCGAGTCCGTCACCACGCCAACGAATACTTTTTCCCCGTCGGCCGTCTCGAATGTGTCGTAGACGGCCCAGGCGCGGACTCGGTCCGGCATTGGCACCGCCGGGGTCCCCGTCGCAACGCTTTCGAGCATGTGTTGCGCCATAAGAAAAACGTTGTTCTCGAAAAGCGCGGCCTTCACCTCTTGCCCTGCGCCGGTGCTCTTTCGCTGGTAGAGCGCCGCCAGAATCCCGATCGCGCCAAACATCCCGCCCATGACGTCGTTGACCGAAGCGCCCGCGCGCAGCGGCCCGTAACGCCCTCCCGTCATGTAGGCGAGCCCGCCCATCATCTGCACCACCTCGTCGAGCGCGGTGCGGTGCTCGTACGGGCCCGTGAGGAAGCCCTTGTGCGAGCAGTAAATGAGCTCCGGCTTGACCTTCTTCAGCGCCTCGCAACCCAGTCCGAGCTTCTCCATCGCGCCCGGACGGAAATTTTCCGAGACGACGTCGGCGCTCTGGATGAGCCTGAGGACCACCTCGTGGCCCTGCGGCGACTTGAGATCGACCGCAAAGCTCTTCTTGTTGCGGTTATAGGTGGGGAAAAAGCCCGCGCCGGATGCGACCAGCTTGCGCGTGTGGTCGCCATCGAGCGGCTCGACCTTGATCACGTCCGCGCCGAGGTCGGCCAGGATCAGGCCGCACATCGGCCCCATCACCATGTGCACGAACTCGACGACCCGCACGCCTTCGAGCGGCATCGGCATCGGCGGCGGGACGGCCATCGGGCTGCTCCCCATAGCGGGATTTCAGACTAAGAACGCCTAACAAAATGACGACCACAAAGAGGCGGATGACCCACCCCCACCCTAGCCCTCCCCCTGAAGGGGAGGGAAAAACTCTTTCCCCTCAACCGACATCTGCTGCCTCCTTCCCCCTCCGGGGGATGGTTGGGATGGGGGTGGGGTTGTGCGACTTTTATTCTGTTACGTGCTCTAAATAGTTGCGGAACGACCCGCGCGGAGCCGCCGATCAAACGTTCATGTTAAGGGAATTGGAAGCGGCTTCCAATTCCCTGCATTGTCAATCGCCCTCGCCAATAGGAAAATACCGTAAGGATAGCGCCAGCCGACACCCCATCGTCCACCAAGAGGAGCAAACCATGAGCAACCCCATCAAGCGGCATCAATCAGGGCCCGTTCACTCCCGCGTCGTCGAGCACGGCGACGTCGTCTATATTGCAGGCACGACCGCTGAGAACCGGGCCGCGTCCTGCAAGGAGCAAACCGAGGAGATCCTCAAGAAGATCGATACTTTTCTGGCGCTGGGGGGCACCAACAAGTCACGCCTGCTTTCCGCAATCGTCTGGCTGACCGACATGCGGCAGAAAGAGCAGATGGACGCCGCGTGGAAACCCTGGGTGGACCCCGACAACAAACCGGCCCGGGCGTGCGTCGAATCGCGGCTTGGTACGCCCGACACGCTGGTCGAGATCATGGTCACCGCCGCTAAGTAGAACACCGAAGGGCGGAACAGGGGCCCCGCTTAAGCGGGGATGTGACCCCGGAGGTAGGGAAGTGGCCGACACGATCTGCCCGGAAACTTGCCACCGATCTGTCAGAGGCCGCGAAGCGTGAATCGTGAGCCGTGAATCGATACGGACGGGAAAGACCGGCTTAACCGCCGGATCACAGATCACGAATCACGAATCACGCAGTTCCGGTTGAGCTGGCCTTACCCCTGGCGCGCGGCTCGATGTGCGCGAGTCGATCGAGATCGCGGTGGATGCGGGTAACGCGCTCGATCTGTCCCTTCGCGGGGAAGCGCTCGTAGAAACCTTCGACGCGAAACTCGCGCGCTTTCTCGGTCCACGGCGCGAGCCGGGCCTCCCAGCGTTGCTGGCGCCCGTCGATCGGATCGGCATCGTCGCGGGCAAGGTCGGCGCACACGCGAATCATCGCTTTCAACGTGACCGGCTTGGTGACCATGTAGTTGGGATGGCCCCAGCCGTTGCCCCAGACCCGTTGCGCGGCCTTGAGGAAGTCCCGCACGATCGCGTAGTAGCGCTCGGCCTCGCGTGTCACGTTCGACGAGCGCTGAATCTTGCGCCATTCGCCGCTCACCCAGCGGTGCAGCTCGTTGAAGAGCTCCGCCTGCAGGATCCACTTGTCCTGCTGGCTACGCCCCCCGAGCCGGTTGATGCGGTACCGGAGCGGGCTGTCACCCTCGCTATAGAGCTTCTCCACCAGACGCGCCGCGAAGCGCCGGTCCGGGTCGGCCCAGGAGATGCGCTCATAGAGGTCCACCAGGTGGCTCTTGTTGATGCGCGTAGGCGTGGAATTAATGATGACGAACATCTCGGCGGCGAAGTCCTCGCTCCGGCCATCGAAGATGATGCACGGCACCTGAAGGTTGTTGCCTTCGCCTGGCCGCTCGCGCAGGTAGAAATGCAATGCCGCCAGCCGATGCTGGCCGTCGATGATGAGGTACTTCGACTGCGGTTCCGTCAGACGCCCCACGCTCTGCTCGCCGCTTAGCGCCTGGAAGCCGAGCTTCTCGTGCGTGAAGAGCAGCACGGTGCCGGGTAGCGGCGGCTGACTGACCGCCATTTCGTAAAAGTTCTTCAGCGCCCTCACCTTGGCGCGAGAGAGTTGTCGTTGGAAAGCGGCGTCGTTGTGCTCGATTCGGGCGATGAACTGGGCAACCTCGTCGGTCTGCGAAATCACCTGCGGCGCGATCTGCTCCCCCTCCCCGTAAAAGCGGCTGATGAACCTGACCTTGCCCAGAATGTCCTTCGCCGGGCAACTCGCGAAATAAAAGAGGCTGTCCTTCTGTCGGATGCGCGTAGCAAGCATGGCCTGGTTGTCCCGGAGTTATTGGTCTTGAGCCTGCAAAAACCCCCGCCCAGGGCGTCCAGGCCCGGGCAGCAACAACGTATTTTAGCCTCTTGAGGGGACCTACGCGAGGAAGCCGGCCGCCGGCCCCGGGCGCCTTCCGCCTGGGATCCTAATACGCCGTCATAACGCCCCGGCCGCGGCTTCCCGGCCGTCCCGCATCAGGCCCGCAGCAGCCCGACGGGCGCGAAGCGGTCGTTGAGGGCTCGAGCCGAGTCAACGCCCCACCAACGCTCGAGCACTGTCGCGTAGAGATCGCGAAAATCCACCGCGAACGGCAGGTTGCCGTTACCGTCCAGGCGAGACAGGCCGGGTGCCCGTCCGTAGAGCCCGCCGCGCACCCGCCCGCCCAGAACGAAGTGGGCGTTGGCCGTGCCATGGTCAGTGCCCCGCGAGAGATTCTCGCGCGGCCGGCGGCCGAATTCGCCGTAGGTCATCACGAGCACGCTGTCCCAACGCCCGACCTCCAGGAGGGCCGCGCGCAGCATGACGAGCCCTTCCGCCAGCTCCTTGAGCAGCCGCGCATGCTTGCCCGGTTGGTTGCTGTGCGTGTCGAACCCGCCCAGCGACACCTTCACTGCCGCGACGCCGGCCCTGGAGGCAGCCACCTGCGCCGCCGTGCGGATCGCGTTGCCGAAGGGCGAACGCGAAAACTGTGTCTTGAATCTGTGGTCGCTGTCCAGATTTGCGGCCGCCCTCGCGATGTCCCGCTCCACCCTGAGGATATGGCCGAGCGCGTGGTTGTGCGTGCCCGCGGCGGGCGCGGCAAGCCGGGCCTGTCGCAGAAACTGCTCCGTATTCGTCAACGCGATCGCGCGCGTGTTGCCGCCCGCAAACGGCCCCATCTCCGCGCTCCCGACCACGACCGCATCGGCCGCGAACCCGGACGGCGGGGGAACAGCGGCAAACGCCCGGGCCAGCCACCCTTCCGAGAGGTACTCGTTGCTCCGGGACGCCGTATCCCAGATCTCGATCGAACGAAAATGCGAAAGATTGGCATCGGGATAGCCCACGCTTTGCACGATGGCCAGCTCCCCCTTCTTCCACAGCGGCATCAGCGGCTCCAACGCCGGATTGAGGCCGGTGCCCTGATCGAGTTGGAGGACCTGCTCGCGCGGAATGGCAAGGCGCGGCCGCAGCTCGTAATACGCTGCGTCGGCGTAAGGAACCACGCTATTCAGGCCGTCGTTCCCGCCCTTGAGTTCCACCAGAACGAGCAGATTCGCGTAGCCCGCCGGGCTCCGGTCTGCGAACGCGGAGACAGGGGCAAAGGCAGTCACGGTTGCCGCGCCTACGGTACCAAGGAATTCACGCCGATTCATGTTCTGCTCCGCGTTCGCGAAGGATGAAGGATGAAGGCGGAAGGATGAATCCGCCTTGACCCCCGCGTTTCGGGGTCATCTGTCATCCTTCGCCCTTTGTCCTTATGTCCGGTTTCCTGAAGTGCGGTAGATTCACCCTTTCGTTGGAGCGCCCGCTGATCATGGGCGTCGTCAACGTCACACCGGACTCGTTCTCTGACGGAGGACTCTTTGCCGATCCTGCGCAGGCAATAGCGCAGGCGCGCAGGCTAATCGACGAAGGGGCGGATATCCTGGACATTGGCGGCGAGTCGACGCGCCCGGGATCTGCGCCAGTGCCTTTCGCGGAGGAACGCCGGCGCGTTCTTCCCGTGATAGAAAACCTGTCTGCATGCGGCGTGCCCGTTGCCGTCGATACGCGAAAACCGCAACTGATGCGAGAAGCGCTGGCGGCGGGGGCGAGCATGATCAACGATATCAATGCGCTCGGCGCCGCCGGGGCGATCGAGGCCGTCGCGGCATCGGACGCCGCCGTTTGCCTCATGCACCTGCGCGGCGACCCGCGCACCATGCAGGACGCCCCGGCCTATGACGATGTGGTGCGCGAAGTGCGCGACTATCTTCGCGGTCGCGTTGCGGCGGCGGAGGCTGCTGGTATTGCGCGCGGCCGGATCGTGGTGGATCCCGGCTTCGGTTTCGGCAAGACGCTGGAGCACAACCTGGCGTTGCTGCGCGGGCTGCATTCGTTCGCCGAGCTCGGGGGAGCACTACTGGCGGGCCTGTCACGAAAATCGATGCTCGGCCAGCTCACGGGGCGCGAGGTGGGAGAGCGTGTCTACGCCGGCGTTGCCGCGGCGCTCGCTGCGGTGAAAAATGGCGCGCACATCGTGCGTGTGCACGATGTCGCCGCGACCCGCGACGCCCTCGCCGTCTGGCAAGCGGTAATGGGTGATGGTTGACGAGTAGTACGAGTAAAATCACCCATCACCCATCACCCATCACCCATCACCCATGACGAGAAAATACTTCGGCACGGACGGAATCCGCGGCACGGTTGGCGAGAAGCCGATCACGCCCGATTTCGTGCTGCGTCTCGGTTACGCGGCGGGCAAGGTGCTGGCGACTGCGCGGCACAAGGGCGCGGAGCGTCCGGGCGTTCTCATCGGCAAGGACACGCGGGTGTCCGGCTACATGATGGAGTCCGCGCTCGAGGCGGGCCTGTCCTCGGCGGGGGTGGACGTGCTCCTGGTCGGGCCGATGCCGACTCCGGCCGTGGCCTATCTCACGCGCGCGCTGCGCCTCTCGGCGGGCATCGTGATCAGCGCGTCTCACAATCCCCACGAGGACAACGGCATCAAGTTTTTCTCTGGAGATGGCGCCAAACTGCCGGACGCGACGGAGAGGGCCATCGAGCGCGAGCTCGACAAACCGCTCAGGTGCATGAGCTCGGCGCGACTCGGAAAGGCGCGCCGCATCGACGATGCGGCGGGACGTTATATTGAATTCTGCAAGACGACGTTTCCGTCGCACCTTAACTTGCGCGGAATGAAGATCGTGGTCGATTGCGCGAACGGAGCGTCCTATCACGTGGCGCCGCCGGTTTTCCACGAGCTGGGCGCGGATGTGGAGGCCATTGGGATTGATCCCGATGGCTTCAACATCAACGATTGCGTGGGCGCTACGGCGCCCCAGGCTTTGCAGGCGGCTGTGCGGCGTCACAAGGCGGATCTCGGGGTCGGGCTCGACGGGGACGGGGACCGTCTGGTCATGGTGGATGCGGCCGGCCGGCTCTACGATGGCGATCAGTTGCTCTACGTCATCGCACGCCACCGCAAGGAGGAACGGCGGCTGCCGGGCGGGGTGGTGGGAACGCAGATGACCAATCTCGCCCTCGAGCACGCCCTGGGCAAGTTGAAAGTGCCCTTTGCCCGCGCCAAAGTTGGCGACCGCTATGTGCTGGAGATGCTGCTCAAGCGGCGCTGGCAGCTGGGAGGCGAGAATTCAGGGCATATCGTATGCCTGGACAGGCACACGACCGGCGATGGCATCATCTCGGCGCTGCAGGTTTTGTGTGCGCTTAGCGAGCGCCGCACGACGCTGGCCAAAGCCGCGGGCCCGCTCAAGCTCTATCCCCAGACCCTCGTCAACGTGAGGGTCGCGCAACGCGAGCGTGCGCTCGCGGCTTCCGAAGTCAGGCGCGCGGTCGCAGCGGCGCATGCGGCGCTAGACGGGAAGGGTCGCGTGTTGCTACGGCCGTCCGGTACCGAACCGGTCGTGCGCGTAATGGTGGAAGGGCGCAACGGCGCCGCGGTGCGGCGCTGGGCCGAGTCGATCGCCTCGGCCGTCCGCGACGCCTCGTAGAATCCACGCGGCGTCACAACGAAACAGCGACGCTGTCTCGGGCAGAAATTTGGAATCGGACAGGCGGATGACGCTACCTCGATAGCCGTCTGAATTAACGATTTTTTCCCCATACAAAAAACGCATGGCGGAAGCCGGGCGTTTTTTTACGCCGGACATGGAACCGGAGTTCCTGTCCCAAGTCTCGTAACTGGCGGCGAGTTTCCGTACTTGCGGGATACTGAGCGCTTTCCATGGCCGGCGCTACCCTGTAAAATTCAACGATTTAGGTGGTTCGGGTCAGGCATGCGGGCAAAGCTGGTAGCGGGCAACTGGAAATTGAACGGCAGCTTGGCGGAGAACCAGGCTTTGCTCAAAGCCATCCTTCCGCCCCTGGCCTTGCTCAAAGGGGCGGATTTTGCGGTGTGCGTTCCGTTCCCGTATCTGGCGCAGGCGCAACAGGCCCTGCAGGGCCAGAAAGTGGCGTTGGGTGCCCAGGATGTGTGCCAGTTCGAAAGCGGCGCGTACACTGGCGGAGTTTCCGCGGCGATGATCGCCGACTTTGGCTGTTGCTATGCCATCGTCGGCCATTCGGAACGGCGCAGCGTATTTGGTGATACCGACGAGATTGTCGCGGAGAAGTTTGCGGCCGTGATGAAGCAGGGCATGACGCCAATCCTGTGCGTGGGCGAGACGCTTGCGGAACGGGAGGGTGGCGTGACCGAAACGGTAGTGGCGCGGCAGCTGGACGCTGTCGTAAAACGCAACGGCATGGCTGCCTTGGGGAAATCAGTGATCGCATACGAGCCGGTGTGGGCCATTGGCACCGGCCGGACGGCAACCCCCGAACAGGCGCAGGCCGTGCACGCTTACATCCGGGGGCGCGTGGCCGCAGCCGACCGGTTGCCGATCCTGTATGGCGGAAGCGTGAAGTCCGGCAACGCTGCGCAACTCTTTGCCATGGCGGACGTGGATGGCGGCCTGATTGGCGGCGCCTCGCTGGTAGCGGAAGAATTCGTCGCCATCTGCCGGGCGGCTGCAGACACAAAAGACAGGGTGACAGTCTGAATGGAAACTCTCGTTCTGGTGTTTCACGTCATGGCGGCTCTGGGCATCGTTGGCCTGGTGCTGTTGCAGCACGGCAAAGGCGCCGACGTCGGGGCGGCGTTCGGCAGTGGCTCGGCGGGCAGCCTGTTCGGCTCCTCTGGATCGGCGAATTTCCTGAGCCGCGCGACCGCAGTACTTGCCGTTGTATTTTTTCTGACCAGCCTTGGATTGACCTACTTTACCTCTCGGAAAACGGAGCAGAAAGGGGTAATGGCAACCAAGCCCGTCCCGACACAAACGCTGCCCGGTCAGATTCCGACGCCGGATTCGCCGCCGGTTCAGAGCGCGCCCGCGCCCCCTCAGGCGCCGGCTTCCGCGCCTGGCGTGCCCGGGGCAGGGGCGCCGGAGCCTGGCTCGAAGGCGCAGGACGTCCCGAAGTGATGATGAATGCGGACTATTCCGCATTCCATAAGCCGACGTGGTGGAATTGGTAGACACACCATCTTGAGGGGGTGGCGGCGAAAGCTGTGTGAGTTCGAATCTCACCGTCGGTACCAGTAGCGAAGGATTCAAGATCAAGGATTCAGCGGAATGCGGCAGCTTTGCTCGTGTCTAAGTGCAGACAGCGGCATTTATCGGGCTGGGCGCGCAATGCTCGGTCCCGCCGGACCGGGAATCCATGATGTTGAGTCGAGTTTTTATGAATCTTGCGTTCTGAATCCTGAATCCCGATGTTAGAGAACTACTTTCCCATCCTGATGTTCATTGTGGTCGGCTTCCTGGTCGGCATCATGACCGTCGCCATTGGCGTGGGAATGAGCCGGATGGTGGGCGTACACCGTCCGGACCCGGAGAAGCTCTCGCCCTACGAATGCGGCTTCGAGGCGTTCGAGGACGCGCGTATGAAATTCGACGTGCGTTACTACCTCGTTGCGATCCTGTTCATTTTGTTCGATCTCGAGATTGCATTTCTTTTTCCCTGGGCTGTGGTGCTGCGCGAGATCGGACTGTTCGGCTTCATGGCGATGATGGTTTTTCTCGGGATACTCGTGGTCGGCTTTATCTACGAGTGGATGAAGGGTGCGCTGGAGTGGGAATGAAATTCGGGGAATAGGGAATAGGGAATAGGGAATAGGGGTAATCGATGGGCGCAGCGGAAAGTTTCCACGACAGGGGCTTCGTCACTACGACGGCGGATGCGCTGATCAACTGGACGCGCACGAGCTCGCTGTGGCCGATGACCTTCGGCTTGGCGTGCTGCGCGGTCGAGATGATGCACGCCGGCGCTGCGCGCTACGATCTCGACCGTTTCGGCATCGTGTTCCGGCCGAGCCCGCGGCAGTCCGACGTGATGATCGTCGCCGGCACGCTCTGCAACAAGATGGCGCCCGCGCTGCGCAAGGTCTATGACCAGATGGCCGAGCCGCGCTGGGTGATCTCGATGGGCTCGTGCGCCAACGGCGGCGGTTACTATCACTACTCCTATTCCGTCGTGCGGGGCTGCGACCGTATCGTGCCCGTGGACATTTACGTGCCCGGCTGTCCGCCGACCGCGGAGGCACTGCTCTACGGCATCATCCAGCTACAGAACAAGATCAAGCGCACCAACACGATCGCCCGATAGACCGCAACCCACGGCCGTTGCCCGACGATGACCACCCGCGCCCAGACACTGACTGCTGTTCTCCAGGCAGCGCTCGGCGACAACCTGGTCGGCGTCGACGCGATGCTGGGCGAGGTCACGGCGGTGGTGAAGCCGGACGAGCTGCTCGCCGCAGCCGCCACGCTGCGCGATGCGCCGGGGCTGAGATTCGAGCAGCTCACGGATCTCTGCGGCATGGACTACAGCGCGTATGGGGATGGTGCGTGGACGGGCGCACGCTTTGCTGTCGTCTACCATCTTCTCAGCATCACCCACAACTGGCGGCTCAGGCTGCGCGTGTTTGCGACAGACGACGAGCTGCCAATGGTGGACTCGGTGATAGGGGTCTGGCCCTCCGCCAACTGGTATGAACGCGAGGCGTTCGATCTTTACGGCATCGTATTCAAGGGCCACCCCGATCTGCGCCGAATACTGACCGATTACGGCTTCGTCGGTCACCCATTTCGCAAGGACTTTCCCATCTCGGGGACGGTGGAGATGCGCTATGACCCCGACCAGCAGCGCGTCATTTACCAGCCGGTCACGATCGAACCACGCGAGATCACGCCGCGCATCGTGCGCGAGGAAAACTACGGCGATGTCGAAAAGAAGACGTAGCCACAGAGAACACAGAGACTGAAACCTTGAATTTCCAAGACATCAAGAAGAAAGAAGAAACTCGTGTCCCGGCGGCTGTTTTTGTCTGCTGTTTTCCCTCTGTGACCTCTGTGTTCTCTGTGGCTGATTGGGTTTTGCATGGCTGAGATTCGCAACTACACGATGAACTTTGGGCCGCAGCATCCCGCGGCGCACGGGGTGTTGCGGCTCGTGCTCGAGCTCGACGGCGAGGTGATCGAGCGCGCCGACCCGCACATCGGCCTGCTGCACCGCGCGACGGAAAAGCTGATTGAGACCAGGACCTTCGTGCAGTCCGTGCCGTACATGGACCGTCTCGATTACATGTCGATGATGTCGAACGAGCATGCCTACGTATTGGCGATAGAACGGCTCCTTGGCGTCGAGGTGCCCCTTCGCGCGCAGTACATCCGGGTGATGTTCGACGAGATCACGAGGCTCCTGAACCACCTGCTGTGGCTCGGCGCGCACGGGCTGGACATCGGTGCAATGACAGTCTTCCTCTATTGCTTCCGCGAGCGCGAGGATCTTCTCGACTGCTACGAGGCTGTTTCCGGCGCGCGCCTGCACGCCGCGTACTATCGCCCGGGCGGCGTCTATCGCGACCTGCCCGACCGGATGCCGCAGTACACCCCTTCCCGCATCCACGGCGACACCGCGACGCGCGAGCGCAACACGAACCGGCAAGGCTCGCTCCTCGATTTCATCGAGGACTTCACGGAACGTTTCCCCAAATGCGTGGACGAGTACGAGACCCTGCTCACGGATAACCGTATCTGGAAGCAGCGCACGGTGGGCATCGCCGTGGTGCCGCCCGAGCGCGCGATGGCGCTCGGTTTCACCGGCGCGATGCTGCGCGGCTCCGGTGTGGAATGGGATCTGCGCAAGAAGCAGCCCTACGCGGTCTATGACCGGGTCGATTTCGACATCCCGGTCGGGGTTAACGGCGATTGCTACGATCGGTATCTCGTTCGGGTCGAGGAATTGCGGCAGTCGAACCGGATCGTCAAGCAGTGTGTCGACTGGCTGCGGAAGAATCCCGGGCCGGTGATGGTGGACGACCACAAAGTCGCGCCGCCTTCGCGAGTGGCCATGAAAAGCAACATGGAAGAACTGATTCACCACTTCAAGCTCTTCACCGAGGGCATGCACGTGCCCGCGGGCGAGACTTATGCCGCGATCGAGCATCCCAAGGGCGAGTTCGGCATCTACCTGGTGTCGGACGGCGCGAACAAGCCCTACCGGCTCAAGATACGCGCGGGGGGCTTCGCGCATCTCTCGGCGATGGACGAGATGGTGCGCGGGCACATGCTCGCCGACGTAGTCGCGGTGATTGGCACGATGGATATCGTCTTCGGAGAAATCGACAGATGAGCCGATTTCTTAATGAAAAGGCCGGGCGGGGTGTGCTTTCCTCATTCTCGCGAGAGAAGCCATGAACGCGCCGATGGTATTGAGCCCCGAGGCGCTGGCGAAGATCGACCAGGCAATTGCCAAGTACCCGCTTGATCAGCGGCAATCGGCGGTGATGGCGGCGCTCACCATTGCCCAGGACGGGAAGGGCTGGCTTTCCACGGAAACCATGGACTTCGTTGCCCGTTACCTCGGCATGCCGGCGATCGCGGTCTACGAAGTGGCTTCGTTCTACACCATGTACGACCTGAAGCCGGTCGGGAAGTACAAGCTCACGATCTGCACGAATCTCCCGTGCGCGCTCCAGGGCGCGAACGTGGCTGCCGCGCACCTGAAGCAGAAGCTTGGCATCGGATTCAACGAGACCACGGCCGACGGCATGTTCACGCTCAAGGAGGGCGAGTGCCTGGGCGCGTGCGGGGATGCGCCGGTGTTACTGATGAACAACAAGCGCATGTTGTGCGCAATGAATCCCGAGCAGATCGACCAGCTCCTGAAGGATCTAAAGTAATGGGCCTCCCGCTGCCGCCGTTTGCGACCGATCTGTTCGGACCCGACGCGATCATCCTGCGGGGCCTGACGGGTCTCAATTGGCGACTCAGGGAATACGAGGCGCGCGGCGGCTATCAGGCGCTCAAGAAGATCATCGCCGAGAAAATCCCGCCCGATCAGATCGTGAACGAAGTCAAGAAGTCGGCGCTGCGCGGGCGGGGCGGCGCAGGTTTCCCGACCGGGCTGAAGTGGAGCTTCATGCCGCGGCAGTACACCGGGCAGAAGTACCTGGTTTGCAATTCGGATGAAGGCGAGCCCGGCACGTTCAAGGACCGCGACATCCTGCGGTACAACCCGCACAGCGTCATCGAGGGCATGATCATCGCCGGCTATGCCACCGGCAGCACGGTGGGCTACAACTACATCCACGGCGAGATCTGGGATGTATACGAACGCTTCGAGGAAGCGCTCGCCGAAGCGAAGGCGGCAGGCTACCTGGGCAAGAACATCCTGGGCTCGGACGTGAGCTTCGAGCTCTATTCGCATCACGGTTGGGGTGCGTACATCTGCGGGGAAGAAACCGGAATGCTGGAATCGCTCGAAGGCAAGAAGGGGATGCCGCGCTTCAAGCCGCCGTTCCCTGCGAGTTTCGGCCTTTATGGCAAGCCCACGACGGTCAACAACACTGAGACGTTCGCTGCCGTGCCGTGGATCATCATGAACGGGGGCGCGGCGTTTCTCGAGCTTGGGCGAGCGAATAACGGTGGCACCAAGATCTTCTCGGTGGCAGGGGACGTCGAGCGGCCAGGCAACTTCGAGGTGCGGCTCGGCACGCCATTCGCAACACTGCTGGAGATGGCCGGAGGGATGCGCGGCGGGCGCAAGCTCAAGGCCTGCATTCCGGGCGGATCGTCGATGCCGGTGCTGCCTGCAGAGATCATGATGGCGACCGACATGGACTACGACTCCATCGCCAAGGCGGGCTCGATGCTGGGCTCGGGCGCAGTCATCATCATGGACGAGACACGTTGCATGGTCCGCTGCCTGCTGCGCCTGTCCTATTTCTATTTTGAGGAATCGTGCGGACAATGCACGCCGTGCCGCGAGGGGACTGGCTGGCTCTACCGCATGGTGCATCGTATCGAGCACGGTACAGGCCGGCTTGAGGACCTCGATCTTCTCAACAACGTTTCCGACAACATCGCGGGGCGCACGATCTGCGCGCTGGGTGACGCTGCCGCATTGCCGGTGAAGAGTTTCATCGAGCACTTCCGTGGCGAGTTCGAGTATCACATCGAGCACAAGAAATGCAGCGTGCCCGATTACCTCTGAGTGACGGGTGACGAGTGACAAGTGACGCGCACGAGATGGTAGAGGTCGAAATCGACGGCCGGCAGCTGGTGGTGGCGGCGGGCGCGACTATTATTGAGGCCGCCACCCAGGCCGGCATTTACATCCCGCATTTCTGCTACCACCGCAAGCTTTCCATCGCGGCGAACTGCCGGATGTGCCTCGTGCAGGTTGAAAAAGCGCCGAAGCCTCTGCCCGCATGTGCCACGCCGGTTGCCCATGGGATGAAGGTCTACACCCACTCCGAACAGGCGGTGGACGCGCAAAAGGGGGTGATGGAGTTTCTGCTGATCAATCACCCGCTCGATTGTCCGATCTGCGACGAGGGTGGGGAGTGCGAGCTGCAGGACCTGGCTGTCGGGTACGGCGCGAGCGGCGCGCGCTACGACGAGGCGAAGCGCGTCGTGACCAACAAGAACCTCGGCCCGCTTATCTCCACGGATATGACGCGCTGCATCCACTGCACGCGTTGTGTCCGCTTCGGCCAGGAGATCGCCGGAGTCATGGAGCTTGGCATGATCGGCCGGGGAGAGCACGCGGAAATTATCGCTTTCGTCGGCAAGACGGTCGATTCCGAGCTTTCGGGCAACGTGATCGACCTCTGCCCGGTAGGCGCGTTGACGTCCAAGCCGTTCCGTTACATGGCCCGCAGCTGGGAGCTCACGCGCCGGCCTTCGGTAAGCCCGCATTGCGGCCTGGGGGCCAACCTTACCGTTCAGGTCAAGCAGAACCGCGTGATGCGAGTGTTGCCGCGCGAGAACGAGGCGATCAACGAATGCTGGCTTTCAGACAAGGATCGCTTCTCCTACGAAGGCCTCAATTCGGAAAAACGTCTCGCGCGGCCGATGTTGAAGCGCGGTGGCACCTGGCAGGAAGTGGAATGGCAAGTGGCGCTCGATTTCGTCGCCTCGGAGCTGAAGCGTGTTGTCAAAGAGCATGGTCCGCAGGAGATCGGCGCGCTGGCAACACCGCACCAGACACTCGAGGAGCTCTACCTCCTGCAGAAGCTTGCACGCGCCCTCGGCTCGGGTAACGTCGACCATCGGCTGAGACAGTCAGACTTCGGGCTGGATGGCAAGCTTGCCGGCGCGCCGTGGCTCGGCATCAAGATCGCTGATGTGAGCACGCTCGACCGCGCGCTGGTCATCGGCTCGACGTTGTGCAAGGACCATCCTCTCCTTGCTCACCGGCTGCGCCAGGCAACGAAACGCGGTTTGGAGCTGAGCCTGGTCAATCCGTTCGACGACGACCTGTTGATGCGGGTTGCGCACCGGGCGATCGTCGCGCCCTCCGCGATGCCCGATTGGCTGGCGCAGGTGGTGAAGGCGGCGGCGCACCTCCGGAACGCGCCGCTTCCGCCAGCCGTCCGCGGCGTCACGGAGCGAGCGAGCGTGTCGGAGATCGCGCAGGGCATTGCCGCTAGCCTCGCATCAGGGAAAAACACGGGGATTTTCCTGGGGAACCTTGCCCAGCATCACCCGCGGGCGAGCGAGCTCCACGTGCTCGCGCAGGCCCTGGCCGAGGTGCTCGGGGGTCGCATGGGCGTTCTCGGCGAAGGGGCGAACAGCGTCGGCGGCTACCTCGCGGGCGCCGTCCCGTTCGCGGGTGCGCATGCTGGCATGAACGCCCGGCAAATGCTCGCGCAGCCGCGCAAGGCTTAC
Organism: Betaproteobacteria bacterium; assembly: GCA_032123035.1. GTDB lineage: Bacteria > Pseudomonadota > Gammaproteobacteria > Burkholderiales > SG8-41 > SG8-41. Next base: position 22,787 of record JAQBFV010000131.1, read on the forward strand.
CTGCTGTTGGGGGTGGAGGCTGAACTCGATGCCGCGGATCCGCAGCAAGCGGTTGCGGCGATGAAATCGGCCGAGCTGGTGGTGGCCATGAGCCCCTACCAGCACCAGGCAATTGAGTATGCGCAGGTCCTGTTGCCGATCGCCCCGTTCACGGAAACATCCGGCACCTTCGTGAACACCGAGGGTACCGTTCAGAGCTTTGCCGGCGTAGTGAGCCCGATCGGCGAGGCGCGACCGGCATGGAAAGTGCTGCGTGTGCTTGGCAACCTGCTCGAGTTGCCGGGCTTCGACCAGAACAGTAGCGAGGACGTGCTGGAGGAGGCGCTTGGCGAGCGCGGCGATCTTTCGGCCCGGCTCGGCAATGCGTCGCAGGGCTTCAGCCTCGATGCCCTCGCGCCAGGGGCGTCGACAGGAATCCGGCGCATCGCAGAGGTGCCCAGTTACGCGGCCGATGCCGTGGTGCGGCGGGCGTCGTCACTGCAGCAGACACACGATGCACAGGCCTTGGTCGTGCACATGAACCGTGCGTTATTCGAGAAGCTGGGTTTGCGCAATGGCGATGACGTGCGCGTGCGGCAGGGCGGGGGAGAAGCCGTGCTGGGGACCGTAATCGATGAGCGTTTGCCAGCGAACTGCGTCCGGCTGGCAACGGGGTGCCCCGAGACGGCCCGGCTCGGCGACATGTTCGGAGAGGTGCACTTGGAACGCGTGCCGGCCGAACAGAAGGTGGCGGTATGAAACCATGAATACGCTGGTGCAGCCGCTGGTGAATTTGGGCAACTGGCTCTGGGGTCTGCTGGCCGCCGTCGTGGTCTGGATCTTCGGCCAGGAACTGGCGCCGTCGGTGCTGCACGTCATCAAGATACTGCTGCTCATCGTCTGCATCGTGGCGCCGCTGATGGGGGCGGTGGCCTACCTCACTTTGTGGGAACGCAAGCTGATCGGCTGGATGCAGATTCGCATTGGGCCCAACCGCGTGACGTTTTTCGGGATTCCGTGGCTCGGGGGCCTGGCGCAGCCCGTTGCGGACGGCCTGAAGCTGATGGTGAAGGAAGTCATCATCCCGTCTGGCGCGAGCAAAGCTCTTTTTGTGCTCGCACCGGTCATGACCCTCATGCCGGCGTTGGCAGCATGGGCCGTGATACCGTTCAGCCCCACGCTGGTGCTGGCCGACATCGATGCCGGTCTGCTCTATGTCATGGCGATTACCTCGGTAGGGGTCTACGGCATCATCATTGCGGGTTGGGCGTCCAATTCGAAGTACGCGTTCCTGGGGGCAATGCGCTCCGCGGCCCAGATGGTCTCCTATGAGCTCGCCATGGGGTTTGCGCTGGTCTGTGTGCTGATGGCGGCGCAGAGCCTGAACCTCGGCGAAATCGTGCGCATGCAGCAGGGCAATTGGGGATTCTTGAACTGGTTCTGGATTCCATTGTTCCCGGTATTTCTGGTTTACCTGATCGCCGGTGTGGCCGAGACGAACCGCGCGCCGTTCGACGTGGCCGAGGGGGAATCGGAGATCGTCGCGGGCTTTCACGTCGAGTATTCGGGCATGGCGTTTGCCGTGTTTTTCCTCGCCGAGTACGCCAGCATGATCCTGGTCTCGACGATGTGCTCCATCATGTTCCTCGGGGGCTGGCTCTCGCCGGTCCCGCTGGCAATCGCAAGCGGGATCGGATTGCCGTGGCTGGCCGCCAACAGTTTCGGGTGGTTGCTCGTGAAGCTGTTCGTCGTAGTGTCGAGCTTCCTCTGGTTCCGGGCCACGTTCCCGCGCTATCGCTACGACCAGATCATGCGCCTCGGCTGGAAAGTGTTCCTGCCGCTGACCATTCTCTGGATCGTGGTGCTGGGCGCCTGGATGCAGACGCCCTTGTGGATATGGTGGCAGTGATGATCGGGCAGATTCGACAATTCTTCCACACGTTCCTGCTCGTCGAGCTGGTGAAGGGCATGATGCTCACGGGGCGGCATCTCTTCCGGCGCAAAATCACGGTGCAGTACCCGGAGGAGAAAACGCCGTTGAGCCCGCGCTTCCGCGGCCTGCACGCGCTGCGCCGTTACCCGAACGGCGAGGAGCGGTGCATCGCGTGCAAGCTGTGCGAGGCCGTATGCCCGGCGCTGGCGATCACGATCGAGTCGGAGCAGCGCGATGATGGCACGCGCCGCACGACCCGTTACGACATCGACCTCACGAAGTGCATCTATTGCGGTTTTTGCGAAGAGTCGTGCCCGGTGGATTCGATTGTCGAGACTCACATTTTCGAGTACCACGGCGAGCGGCGCGGAGATCTGATCTACACGAAGCCGATGCTGCTTGCAGTAGGCGATCTGTACGAAGAACAGATTGCAAAGGACCGGGCCGACGATGCCCCCTACCGATAAAACCTATAGCCACAGAGGACACAGAGGACACAGAGGACACAGAGGACACAGAGAAGAGACTAAGAACGTTTGGTTGCAGCCCGTTTGTTGGCTCTCTCTGTGACCTCTGTGTTCTCTGTGGCTGAATTTCATGACTTTTAACGAATTCATTTTCTACCTGTTCGCAGCGATGCTGTTGTTCGCGGGGCTGCGGGTGATCACCGCGCGCAACCCGGTGCACGCGGCGCTGTTCCTCGTCCTCGCATTCTTCACGTCTGCCGCGATCTGGATGCAGCTTCAGGCCGAGTTCCTGGCCATTGTCCTGGTGCTCGTCTATGTCGGCGCTGTGATGGTGCTGTTCCTGTTCGTCATCATGATGCTCGATATCAATCTGGCGCGCTTGCGCGAGGGCTTCTGGCATTACATGCCGGTCGGGGCATTCGTGGCGATCGTGCTGGTGGCGGAAATGGTGCTCGTGCTGGCCGGGAAATACGGCGGTTTCGCGGGCGTCCCCGCGCCGCCGCCGCTGCCGCCCGGCTACAGCAATACCAAGGAACTGGGACGGTTGGTCTACACCGAGTACGTGTATGCCTTCGAGATTGCGGCGGTGATTCTGCTGGTGGCGATCGTGGCAGCGATCTCGATCACACTGCGTCGCCGCAAGCATACCAAGTACCTGGATCCAGCCCGGCAGATCAACGTGCGCCGCGAGGACCGGGTGCGCATCGTGAAGATGCCGACTGAAAAACGCAGCGACCAGTGACCGGTCGCGGGTAACGCAGTAAAGAGGAAAAATTGGTTTCGTTGTCGCATTACCTGGTGCTGGGCGCGATCCTGTTCGCGATCGCCGTGGTTGGGATTTTTCTCAACCGCCGGAACCTCATCGTGCTGCTGATGGCGATCGAGCTGATGCTGCTCGCTGTCAACCTGAACTT
>JAQBFV010000132.1:0-10984 GCA_032123035.1 Betaproteobacteria bacterium
GGTAAAGCCATTGCCGGCAACCACCCCGGCAGGCAAGCCCCGTACGCGGCACGCTGCGGCCAAGCGCCTTGCGCCGCCCGTCCCGGTGGTAACAACGCCGACCCCCCTATTCGCACCCCCGGAGTTGGACTATGAGGTGACGCCGGGACTGGAAGAGGCTCCTGTTGCCGACGCGGAACCGCTTCCGACCGAGCGTCTGACCCTTGCACCGGAGTCGGTATCGGCAGTTCCCGTGGATCCACTGCCGCGAAAAGGACGCATCGAGTACGCGATCCTCTACGGCAGTGGCGACGGCTTGCCGGTTGGCAGGGCCGTGCAGTCGTGGGAAATGCAGGACGGCCGATACGTGCTCGCCAGTGATGCTGAAACCACGGGGCTGGTCGATGTCTTCGTCCCGCACCGGTTGCGATACGTCAGCCAGGGCAGGATCACGCCGGAGGGCTTGCGGCCGGACTCGTTTCTTATCACCCGCACGCGCCGCGGCAAGACCGACGCGGCTCGCGCGCGCTTTGACTGGAACAACGGGCAAATCTTTTATGGCTATGCGCGCGAGCGGAAGGCGGCGGCGCTGACTGCTGGCACCCAGGACCTGATGAGCCTTGTCTACCACTACCACTTCGCACTCGCGCCACCCAAACCGGGACGCTTGCGGGTTCCGGTGACGAGCGGCAAGGGCTTCGAGACCTACGAGGTCGAAGTCTTTCCCGAGGAGGTCATCGAAACGCCCATCGGCCAGTTGTGGGCCGTGCCCATGAAGCAGTTGGCGCGCCCCGGTAAAGAGCACTTCGAGATGTGGCTCGCCGTTCAATACCACTATCTGCCGGTGCGGATCCGTCACTACGACCGCAAGGGCGCCTACTCCGGCGAGCAAATCGCAGTGGAGATTCGCGTGGGCGATGGCAGGGACATGGCAAGCCGGTAATCGGGCAACACCGAAAACAAGCAGCTCTCGCCGCAATCCGACCCACCGCGCCATCCCACCGTCACGCTAACGACCGGCAGATGCCCCTCTCGCGCCCGCAACTCGAGGCTGCAACGAAGGCGCTCGATCTCGTGCTGGCGTTCGATCGCCCGGCCGATTCCGTGCTGCACGATTTCTTCCGCGCGCATCGGGCACTGGGCCCTGATGATCGGGCATTCGTCGCCGACGCCGTATATGGCGTACTGCGGCGCATGCGCACCGTTGACCATCTGGCACCGGGACGCGGGACGCGGCGCATGGTGATCGCATGGCTTGCACGCTGCGGGGGCGCCAGCGTGCGGGACCTCGCGCACCTGCTGACTGCGGACGAAGCGACGTGGCTTGCAGGGGTCAAGGCAGTGTCGTTGGGCGAGCTGCCGCTCGCCGCCAGGCTGGAGCTGCCCGACTGGGTCGTTGAGAAGCTGAGAGCGACGCTCTCCGAATCCGACCTCGTCGCGCTCGTGCGCGGCCTGAACGAGCCGGCGTCGCTCGACCTGCGCGTAAACACGCTGCTGGCCAAGCGGGAGGAAGTGCTGAGGGAGCTTGCCGCGAGCGCAATCCCCGCCGTGCCAACGCCCTATTCGCCGATCGGCGTGCGCGTCCGTGGCAGGCCACCGATCAATCGCCATCCGCTTTTCGCTCGTGGCGCGGTGGAAGTCCAGGACGAGAGCAGCCAGCTGCTCGGATTCCTGGTCGCGCCACGCCGGCACGATCTTGTCGTCGATTTCTGCGCAGGGGCTGGCGGCAAGACGCTGCTGCTGGGCGCGCTCATGCACTCGCACGGCCGCATCTATGCCTTTGATGTTTCCGCGACGCGCCTTGCCCGGTTAAAGCCCCGGCTCAAGCGCTCTGGCCTCTCGAACATCCATCCGCAAGTCATTGGTAACGAGAACGATACCCGCGTCAAACGCCTCGCCGGCAAGATCGACCGAGTGCTAGTCGATGCACCCTGCAGCGGCCTTGGGACATTGCGCCGAAACCCGGACCTGAAGTGGCGCCAGTCGCCGCAGTCGGTAACGGAGCTCACCGTGAAACAAGCAGCCATCGTTCACGCAGCCGCCCGTCTGGTAAAACCCGGCGGGCGTTTGATCTACGCCACCTGCAGCGTCCTACGGGAGGAGAATGAGGATATCGTCGACCGGTTCCTCGAAGAGCACACTGAGTTCAGGTCAGTGGCATGCAGTGACCTGCTTGCGCAGCAGCGCATTGCGCTGGACGCGGGAGAGTTCCTGCAACTGCGCCCCCACATTCACGCGACCGACGGGTTCTTCGCGGCTGTGCTCGAACGCGCCGGCCCACAGGCAATCGCCGACGCTGTGCCAAAAGAGTGAACATTCGCGCTCAATACGGGTCCAACCTAAGTTCGCTCTGTACCCGGGCAGCCCGGTGCTCACCGAGCTAGAATTAGCAATATAATCAATATACTGGACGCCTCATTCGTCGCCGTTCCCCGTTCGGTTCAAGGGCAAAATCACTATGCCCGGTGGGGGAATTTCGCTACACTCCCGACTACGTTAGCCTTCGCACTCGAGGAAACTGATGATTACAGAGGTTTTGGATCTGCTTACAGGAGTTTGGGATCTGCCGTGGTGGGGCTTGATCATCTACACGTTAGTGGTCACCCACATCACGATTGCTGCCGTCACCATCTTCCTGCACCGCCTTCAGGCGCACCGCGCGCTCGACCTGCACCCGATTGTCAGCCACTTTTTCCGCTTCTGGCTGTGGCTCACCACCGGCATGGTGACGAAAGAGTGGACCGCGATCCACCGCAAGCATCATGCAAAGTGCGAGACCGAGGAGGACCCGCACAGCCCCCAGATCTATGGCATCCGTAAAGTGCTCCTTCAGGGCGCCGAGCTCTATCGCAAGGAATCGCGCAATCAGGAGACCCTCGAGCGGTACGGCCGCGGCACACCCGATGATTGGATCGAGCGCAACGTCTACACAAAGCGCTCGACGCTGGGCATTTATTCGATGATGGCGATCAACCTTGTGCTGGTCGGCCCCATCGGCCTTACGATCTGGGCCGTGCAGATGATGTGGATACCGGTTTTTGCCGCGGGTGTCATCAACGGACTAGGCCACTATTGGGGTTATCGCACCTTCCAGCCGGAAGATGCGAGCACCAATATCGTGCCTTGGGGCATCCTCATCGGTGGCGAGGAATTGCACAACAACCACCACGCCTACGCCAGTTCCGCCCGGCTTTCCAACCGCTGGTACGAATTTGACATCGGTTGGCTCTATATCCGACTGCTGCAGTCGGTGGGGCTTGCGCAGGTGAAGAAAGTGGCGCCTGAGCTGAGGCTCGACAAGGGCAAGACTTCCTGCGATCTGGAGACCCTGCAGGCTGTCATCACGCACCGCTACGACGTCCTCGCGAAGTACGCGAAGTCGCTGCGTCGGACGTGCGCCGCCGAGATCCAGGCTATGCGGGCGAAGGCGGTGCGTATCGATCGTAGCGCGATCAGCCGCATGCTGCACGGAAACGCGAGCGCACCACTGCCATCGTCCGAGCAGGACTCCGTGCACGAAGCTCTGCGCAACAGCAAGGTGCTGGAAACGATCTACCAGATGCGCCAGGAGTTGGCCTCCCTCTGGCAACGGTCGAATGCGTCCAAAGAGCAATTAGTGCACGAGCTCGAAGACTGGTGCGCGCGCGCCGAACAAAGTGGAATCGAAGCGCTGGAACAGTTCTCACGCAGTCTGCGCTGCTACGCCTAAAAAAGCCCGCCTGATGGCGGGCTTTTTTTAATCGAGATTCCCTTCAAACAGCAAAACAGCGGAAACATCCCGCCGTTTATTCTCGATTCCCTGAAAAATAAAATAGCCGGTGAACCGGCTATTTTATTTTTCCTTCCTTGTAGATCACATGCTTGCGCACCACAGGATCGAATTTCTTCATCTCCATCTTGTTCGGTTTTGTGCGCTTGTTCTTAGTGGTCGTATAAAAGTGGCCGGTGCCGGCAGTGGATTCGAGCTTGATCTTTTCACGCATGGTTCAGCTCCTTGAAAATCAAACGAGCAACCGCCGCTGAGGATTGGCGGTTTACACTTTCTCGCCGCGCGCCCGCAGATCGACGAGCACGACGTCGATGCCTTTCTTGTCGATAGTGCGCAGTCCTGCGTGGGATAACCGCAGCCTGACCCAGCGGTTCTCGCTTTCCACCCATAACCGGCGATAGTGCAGGTTCGGCTGGAAACGCCGCCGCGTCTTGTTGTTGGCATGGGACACATTGTTTCCGATGACCGGCTTCTTGCCGGTAACTTGGCATACGCGTGACATGGAAAGGCTCCGAAAATCAGAAATCTCGAGAGGCGCGGATTCTACAGGCTTTCCGGCGTCCGCTCAAGCCGTATGCGGGAGCCTGCTCTAAGTTCCAGGTTCCATGTTCCATGTTCCATGTTCCAGGTTCAACGCCGCTCGTCCGGGGCTCTGGGATCATGGGGCTCATGCTTTTAATTTAATGCCTTTCATCCCGGACTTACGGAGGTAAGCGAGCAACGCTCCGAGCTTGCCGCTTACGTCCCCGGCAGCGGCATGCAGCTCAGCAAATTGTTTTGCGTCGATATATCCGCAGTCAAGTGCAATCAGCAACTGCGCGCAGAGTTCTCCAGCAGAGCCCTTTGCAGTGGACAAAAACTGGATTAACTCCGGATTTCCATCGCGTTCGAAACCTTCGGCAATATTCGACAATATGGAAATCACGGCCCGGCGTGCTTGGTTGCAAAGTATATGGTCCTTCGCGAACACTCCATTACTGGACACTTCTTGGAGAGCGCGCGCCAACTGGCGAGCTTTCTGCCACGCTTCCAGATCCTCAAATTTCTCAACAGTCGCCATACCGGGGCTTTCTTGTAAAGTCGCGGGCTCTTAACCTCGCCCCTTGAACTTGGAACCTCGAACAGCCTGCTAAAGCAGCCCGCGCTCGGCGAACGACATGGCCATTCCGCCGCCGATAACGAAGTGGTCCAGCACCCTGACGTCAACGAGAGCGAGAGCCTGTCGCAAGGCGATCGTGAGCGCCTCATCAGAGCGGCTGGGTTCAGCGACGCCCGACGGGTGGTTGTGGGCGAAAATGGCTGCAGCCGCATTGTGTGCCAGGGCGCGCTTGACGACCTCGCGCGGGTAAACGCTCGTCTGCGTAAGGGTCCCGCGAAAAAGCTCCTCCACGGCCAGCACCCGATTCTGAGCGTCCAGGAACACGACCCCGAACACCTCGTGGGGCCGGTCCTGCAGCATGAGGCGTAGATAATCCCGTACGGCCTGCGGTGAGCTCAACACGGAGCCGCGGTCGAGCCGCTCGCGCAACGCACGCCGGGCTATCTCCAGAACGGCCTGCAACTGGACGTATTTCGCAGTGCCCAGGCCCGGCGACGCGGTCAGCGCAGCGATATCGGCCGCCAGGAGGGCCGAAAGCGAGCCGAAGCGGCTGAGGGCCTCGCGCGCGAGGTCCACCGCGCTCTTTCCCTTGATACCCGTGCGCAGGAATATCGCCACGAGCTCCGCATCGGACAGGACTTCGACACCCTTCCGCAGCACTTTCTCGCGTGGCCGATCGTCGTGTGGCCAGTCGGTGATTGCCATGATCCGGTGAACAGTGAACAGTGACGTCAAGAACGGCTCAGCGCCCTCCGCGGTTTACCGGAATTCAGTCTTTTCCTCCGTTTACCGTTTACCGTGCAGGGCGTTTGCGGTTAAACTGTTCCAACTTATTCCCTGAAAAACAAAGACGTGGCAGACATCGCTCGCAAGCAGGTCGTGCTTGGCATTACCGGCGGCATCGCCGCTTACAAGGCGGCGGAGCTGACGCGTGAGCTGCAGCGGAAGGGCATCGACGTACAGGTCGTTATGACCAAGGCGGCCGGCGGCCTCGTGGCCCCTGCCACTTTCCAGGCGCTGTCGGGCAACCCGGTATTCTCCGACCTGTGGGACCCCCGTATTGCCGACAATATGGGGCACATCGAGCTCTCGCGCGGCAAAGATGCGATCGTGGTAGCGCCTGCGAGCGCGGATTTCATCGCAAAGATCGCAAACGGGATGGCCGATGATCTGCTGTCCACCCTGTGCCTCGCGCGGGAGTGCCCGCTTCTGGTGGCACCCGCGATGAACCGTCAGATGTGGGACAACACGGCGACGCGCCGCAACGTGGAACGGCTGCTGCGCGACGGCGTAACGATTCTGGGACCGGCGAGCGGCGATCAGGCCTGTGGCGAGGTAGGGCTGGGCCGCATGCTGGAGCCGCAAGAGATCGCCGAGGCCGTCCTGATGCAGCTCTCACCCAAGCTGCTGCGCGGGGTGCGCGTGCTGATCACGGCGGGTCCCACCTTCGAGCCGATCGACGCGGTCCGCGGCATTACCAACCGCAGCTCCGGGAAAATGGGTTACGCCGTCGCGCGCGCCGCGCTGGATGCGGGCGCGAAGGTGAGTCTGATCTCAGGGCCCGTAAGCCTGCCCACCCCGTCGGGCGCCGAGATCGCGCACGTCGAGACGGCCGCACGGATGTTCGATGCCGTGAAGCGGCAGGTGGGGCGCGCCGACATCTACATTGGGGTTGCCGCCGTCGCGGACTACCGGGTCGACAAACCACGCACGCACAAAATCAAGAAGACCGACGAGCGCCAGTTGCTGCTGCGGCTCGTGCCGAATCCGGATATTCTCGGTTGGGTCGCGGGCCGGCCGAAGCCGCCATTCTGCGTGGGCTTTGCCGCCGAAAGCCGCAACCTGGATGCGTACGCCGACGCAAAGCGGCGCAGAAAAAAGGTAGAAATGATGGTCGCCAATCTCGCCCAGGATGCCATCGGGTCCGATGACAACGAAGTAACGGTACTGGACGATCAGGGCAAGCACCGTTTCGAGCGCGCGCCCAAGGACGTGATCGCCCGTCAGCTCGTGGCTCACATCGCGCAACGCTACCGCGCGAGAACCAGACGGAAAAGCTGAACTCCCAAGGCGCACAGGCGCCGAGGCCGGGTAGAGAAACCCGATTCTCGATAGTTTGCTTTTACGTTGCGCCTCTGCGGCTATTGTTCTTGCATTCGAAATCAGCATGAAGACGATTGAGGTCAAGATCCTCGACGAGCGGCTGCGCGGCCAGTTGCCGCATTACGCGACTTCCGGATCGGCCGGACTCGACCTTCGCGCGTGCATCGACGCTCCGCTCGTCCTCCACCCGGGCCAGAGCGAGTTGATTCCCGCCGGGATCGCCATTCATCTCGCCGATGCGGGGCTGGCAGCCCTGATCCTCCCGCGCTCCGGCCTTGGGCACAAGCATGGCATCGTGCTGGGAAACCTCGTTGGCCTCATCGACTCTGATTACCAGGGGCCAATCTTTGTTTCGACGTGGAATCGTGGCGGCGCGCCATTCACGGTCAACCCGATGGAACGGCTTGCCCAGCTCGTCGTCGTCCCAATACTGCAGGTCGGCTTCAACGTGGTGAACGACTTCGATGCCAGCCACCGCGGCGCCGGCGGGTTTGGCAGCACAGGCCGCTAGAACGACGTGACCGGTGACCCGTGACCAGTAAGTTCCCGCTTTTCGCTTTGTTCCGGTCACCGGTCACCGGTCACCGGTCACGCCTGTTCAAATGCAGGCCCGTGGCATCCGCCACCAGCAATGGCTGACGAGAAAACCTCAGCGCTCGTGTTGTTCGCGCACGGCGCCCGCGATGCCCAGTGGAGCGAGCCGTTCCGAGCGATCCGGAAAATTGTTTCCGAGCGGCGCCCGGACCTGACGGTCGAGATCGCCTTCCTCGAGCTGATGAGGCCTGCGCTGAGCGAATGCGTAGCGGAACTGGCGCAAAGCGGCCACGCCACTATTACCCTCGCTCCGTTGTTCCTGGCGCAGGGTGGACATCTCAAGAACGACCTGCCCCTGCTCATTACGGGTTTGAGCGCCCAGCATCCCTCGACCGAGATCATCGTCCTCCCGCCGATCGGCGAAGTGACCGAGTTGCTGAACGCGATCGCGGAGTGGCTCGTCAATGGCACGCCCCGCCGATCATTTGTGAAAACGCAATGAAGACCCTGCTCATCACGGCGGTCTTGGTGTTATCCGCGGCTGGCGCCGCCGCCGAGGTCCCCGAGATCGTCCTGTCGGTCGGCGGCCGGCAGCTCACAGTGGAAGTGGCTCACACCGAACCAGCTCGCGCGCAGGGACTCATGCACCGGCGCATGCTGCCGGAGAGCCGCGGCATGCTCTTCGTATTCCGCGAGCCGGAGCACCATGGCATGTGGATGATGAACACCTATGTCCCGCTGTCCGTCGCCTTCCTCGACGAGCAGGGTGTCATCATCAACGTTGCAGACATGGAGCCCCATGCGCGCACCACGCACTCTGCGGCTCGGCCCGCGAAATACGCACTGGAAGTGAATCGCGGCTGGTTTGCCAAACACGGCATCAAGCCGGGGGCGCGCGTCGAGGGCATCGAGCGAGCGCCCCCCGCGCGCTAGCGCGCCGGCCGTTCTGGGTTCAAGGTTCAAGCAAAGTTAGATGGCATCGGTTTACGAAGTTCCTCGCTTTGAACTTGGAACTTGGAACTTGGAACGCGCGAAAAAAAACGCCCGAGGATCTCGGGCGTTTTTTTGGAAGCGAGCGGACTCAACTCCAGACCGCGGTTCGGAACAAACCGCCCGAGGCCGTCATGAAGAACAGGAGCGGGAAGGAGAGCAACGTGTTGGTGCGCGAGGCCAGGAAAGCGATGCGGCGCGCCCTGCCCTTCTCGTCGTCACTCGCCTGGACCATGCCCAGGATCTTCTTCTGGTTCGGCCAGATCAACACCCACACGTTGACAAACATGATGGTGCCCAACCAGACGCCTACGCCGATCGGATAGTAGGCCGGATTGAGAAACAGGAACGCGTCGAAGAAATGCTTGCCGAGCAGCATCGCGCCCATGACCCACGTCGCGAGCGCACCCCAGCGGAACCAGAACAAGGCGCGCGGCGCGACATGCTTGGTGATGCCGGCGCCGGTGCCGTCCTTGCCCGCCGCCGCCAGCGCAGGCACCTGGACGAAATTAAAATAATAGAGCAGGCCGATCCACATTACGCCGGCAATCACATGCAGCCAGCGCCCGATTCCAAGTTGAATGAATTCCATGTCCGGTCTCCTCGTTACTGCATGGCAAACTTGACGATGTAGAACAGGACAAACGTGAGAATGAGGCCACTAATGACCGTTCCCCACAGCGTATCGAGCGGATTTTTCATTTTCACTCCTACGGCTGACAACGTCGTTTTAACAGCTACCCGGGCGCTATTCTAGTGCCTTCCACTTACCCCAGCAATGGTTGATAAAATCGCTCATCTATTTTTTTCCCGCGATTTTCGAGCTTTATCAGTGCAGCGCCGCAGGTCCGACGGTTGCCAGCCCCCGGTTTCTTCAGGACAGTGTTCGCAGCTTCGAAGAACACAGAGGATGCTCCCGCCCAAAGTGCTCGAGCCGCGGTCGACGACGCCAATTGGCGAACACCTTGCCCTCGGTGCTCTCGAGCAGTAGCGCGCACGCCGGTTGCGAGAAGATAAATGCGCAGCAGCGCGGCCCCGGTGAAGCGATCGGCTGCCATGACGCGCAACGCTGCGCTGCCGACCGGCCTGAGGAGCTGTGCCAGCGCCACGCTGAACGCTCCGAAGCCGAGCCGCCCCACCATCGAGCGCCCCGCACCAGTACCGGAACGCGCCCATCGCTGCCGGGGGCCATTGCGACCAACAGCAGCAGGCGCGCCGAGCATTTGCTTGAGGGATCGAGCGATACTCAACGCTTTTCCTGGTCGTTGTCCGCTCGTATCCGCCCCCCGGCGCCTTGGAGCAACGGCTGTACCAATACTTTATACTTAAATTTCAGATGATTACGATGCGAACTGGCACGCGAATTTCCGCGTTGGTGAGCTCGGAGCGTTCCGCGCATGCCGGCGGCGCACTCCATCGCGTGTGGCCGGAACCGTGCGCTGGATTACGACTACGGCGGACCCAAGCCGGTCGCGCAAGTCTCGGGCGGAAGGAGTAAAATCGAGGAACTATCGAGATAGCGGCGGTTTCTTAGCTGAGAGACGTTATGCGGCGCGAACGGGTTCTTTTTATGATGCGGTACGCGTGTCGGGTTATGGCTGGCCTCGGCGCTATCAGCGTCGCCGGGTTTGCTGTGGCTCAAGTCGGGCTCTGGGACGATCGCGGCGGGCTCGGAGTTCGGCCGTCAGCTCGGGAATCGGCCCCGTTACCGGCAAGTTCCCGCACCGATCCTGGCGCCCAGCGGCAAGCTTCCTCATCACGGGACTACGAGCTGTACAGCGGCGTGCGCGAAATGCCGCGACTCGGAACGTCCGCTCCCGAATCCTATAGTGGCGTGGCGTATACGATGTCGCGCAATTGGGGATCATCGCTGGAGGCCGGCGTGATGCCGGAATCAGCGCGCGCGCCCCGGCGCTACTCCCTCGCCGGCCAGCTCCAGACCGCGCTGTCCGACGAGCGTGGCGTGAGCGTCGGGCTGAAGTATCGCCACTACGACCCGCGCCCCGGTCTCCGAGGTGGGCCGTATGGCGACCCCTTGGGTAGCACCGGCGGACCGGAATTGGCCTCATCAGCCGCGCCCGGGCTGTTTTCGAGCCAAAGCTACGAAGTCCGGTTGCGTTACCAGCACAGCGCGTCGAGTTCGTTCGGCCTGGCGCTGGGCCGCGATGTGGAAACCTTGACGCCAGGCCTCGGCGCAGGGGCCAACGGCGAGCGCCAGTTCATGTTGACCGGGCAACATTGGCTGACACCGAGTTGGGGGCTGAGCTACGACCTGCTCTCCGACGAGCCGGGGACCTCGATGCGGGTGCAGGGCCTGCGCCTCGGCGTGCGCTACCGGTTCTGATCCGGCGCGCGTTTCAGTTCCGTACGGTAGCGGTCTGAAGCACGGTCCCCGCGCGTACGGGATTACTGCTGTTTTCCTGATTGATCGACCAGCGGCACGAAACGTACTGCCAGCACCTCGCGGCGGTTGATCGTGCCGTCACGCTGTTTTTCCAGCACCAGGAGCG